>DATFYT010000205.1:0-32008 GCA_035314925.1 Mycobacterium sp.
CTGAAGGAGCTAAGTGCTCCGACGCTGCCGCCGGCGCCGCCGTTGCCGCCCACGTCGCCGGTGCCGCCGTTGCCGCCGAGGCCGGTGCCGGCGCCGGCAAAGCTGCCCGGGGTGCCGGCATTGCCGGTCACGCCGCTACCGCCGGCGCCGCCGTCACCGCCGTTGCCGAAGAACAGCCCGCCGGTGCCGCCAGCGCCACCGTCACCGCCGGTGCCGCCTTGACCGAGCAAGTCGGTGGCACCATTGCCGCCGTTACCGAAGAACAACCCGCCGCCTTGACCATCGGCCGCCGTCAGCGTGCTGCCCCCGACTCCGTTAGCGCCGTTACAAATCAGCCCGCACTCGCCGACGGCGCCGGTGTTAGCGGGATCCGCGGCACTATTTGCGACTGCGGAGGGATCGGCCTGGGCAAACCACGCATTGAGCGAGCTGTCAACCTGCTGACCAAGCGGGCTGTTCATCCAGTCCTGCTCTAGTCCTTGAACGAAGGAGGACGACGAATCGGCCGCCGACGCCGCCGAGCCGGCGTCTGAGGCTGCCGGAGCTGCTCCCGAGAGCGCCGCGTCAAAGCTGCTGGGGTTGGAGAAATCGGTGGCCAGCGTGTCCCACCCGGCCGGGGTGCTCAGATCCCCCAGCAGCCCGCTCAACACACCAGGATCCAAGAAATCCGCCGGGTTGACCGAAGTCACTGCCGAACTGACGGCCGAGCCCACGGCCATGTCCAGGATGTCGTCGAAGACATCGGCCTTGGCCGTCGGCGCGCCCGCCAGGGGATAGAGCCCAAACGCCAGAAACGCCCCCGCACCGGCCCCCAGACCCGACACGCGCGCCGCGGCTCGCCTTGGCTTTCAGTGATCGACGATTCCGCTTGCTGCGCTGTCCAGCCATGGTCTTGCCTTCCCACCCAGAGTCGCTAGAGCCGACTGCTCTCAGCCCGGCTTAAGGTAACCCTTGGGTGGACGCCTGTCCGAAAAATTACGTTATTAATTCAAGATCACTTCAGAAATTTTGGTGGCTACCTGGCGTAGCAAGTCGGGGCTGGCACTGCCGTCCCAGAACACACGGTGGTTTGAGCGGTCGCAGCAACTTTCGTAAAGATTTGATTGATTACACGGCGCCCGCGGGAAGACGCGGCGTGTCGCGGCTGAGCTAAGACCTAATGTCTCTCAGCCCAATCACATGCATAGCGAGGCTATTGATCTGAGCTGCGCGCGCGATGGCCGTCAGCCAAGCCTGACCGGGGCGCTCGAGGTGTCCCGCGAAACGTCGTACAACCCACAACCAACGCATGAATAATTGGGTGGTTAAGTGCAGCACAGCCTGGGCACTTTAGATGGCAACCGCCGCCCCGGCGGAAGACAGGTCGACAATGTGAGCAAGAAAGTTGAGCCCACGGGGCTTTCGGGTGAGGCGCACGAGCGCATCAGCGCTGAGCTGGACCGCATCCGCGAACGACGCGATCGACTGGAGGCCGAGGTCAGGAACGACCGCGGCGCGGTCAGCGATCACGCCGACGCCGCCGACGCCATCCAGCGCGCCGATGAATTGGCCAGCCTCGACGAGCGGATCGTCGAACTCGACCGGCTGCTGCGAGCCGGGCCCGCGCCATCGGACGGGACCGGAACGCTGCCGTTCGGCACCGAGGTGAAGTTACGGTTCTCCGACGGCGCCGTCGTCAAGATGCAGGTGATTTCGGTGATCGAAGAGACAGCCATTGGCGGCGAAGCCGAGGCGCTGACCGCGGGCAGTCCACTGGGGCTGGCGCTTGTCGGACGAAAAGCCGGCGACAAGGTCACCTACACGACACCTCAGGGCGAAAACCAGGTCGAGCTGCTCGACGTGAAATACCCGACTTAGCCCGCTCAGGTCCCCCCGTAGACTTTCGGCCGATGGCCGAGATCGCGGCAAGCACGCAGCTCCCGCTCAAGACGCAGGTGTGGCGGTTCGTTGTCACCGGCGGACTGTCGGCGGTCGTCGACTTCGGCCTTTATGTCGCGCTGCTTCGGCTGGGCTTGCAGGTCAATGTCGCCAAGTCGATCAGCTTTATCGCCGGCACCACGACCGCCTACCTGATCAACCGGCGGTGGACGTTCCAGGCGCCGCCGAGCAAGGCCCGCTTCGTCGCCGTCTGCGTGCTCTACGCGCTCACCTACTGCGTCCAGGTCGGCATCAACTACCTCTTCTACCTCCAGTTCGCGAACGAGCCGTGGCGAGTACCGGCGGCTTTCGTGATCGCCCAGGGCACCGCCACGGTGATCAACTTCATCGTGCAGCGCTCGGTGATCTTCCGGCTGCGCTGAGCTGACCGCACGGCCGGGTACCCTTTTTGCTGATGTTTCCCACTGCTCCTAAGCGGCTGACCGGGTGGAGTCGCACCGCGCCTTCGGTGGCGCAGGTGCTGTCCACTCCGGATCCCGAGGTGATCGCCAAAGCGGTCACCCACGCCGCCGACGCCGGCGGCCGTGGCGTGATCGCCCGCGGCCTGGGCCGCTCCTACGGTGACAATGCCCAAAACGGCGGCGGGCTCGTCATCGACATGACGGCGCTGAACCGGATCCATTCGATCGACGCCGACACCCACATCGCCGACCTCGACGCCGGCGTCAACCTCGATCAGCTGATGCGCGCCGCGCTGCCGTTCGGGCTGTGGGTTCCGGTGCTGCCCGGCACCCGGCAGGTCACCATCGGTGGGGCGATCGCCTCCGACATCCACGGCAAGAACCACCACAGCGCGGGCAGCTTCGGCAACCACGTCCGGTCGATGGAGCTGCTGACTGCCGACGGCCAGATCCGCCACCTCACCCCGGACGGCGAGGAGGCCGAGCTGTTCTGGGCCACCGTCGGTGGCAACGGGCTGACCGGGATCGTCTTGCGCGTGACTGTGGAGATGACGCCAACGGAGACGGCGTATTTCATCGCCGACGGCGACGTCACCCACTCCCTGGACGAAACCATCGCCTTTCACAGCGACGGCAGCGAAGCGAACTACACCTACTCGTCGGCCTGGTTCGACGCGATCAGCGCGCCGCCGAAGTTGGGCCGGGCCGCGATTTCTCGCGGGTCGCTGGCAACCGTCGACCAGCTGCCGAAGAAGTTACAGAAGAATCCACTGAAATTCGATGCGCCACAACTGCTTACATTCCCCGATATATTCCCAAACGGATTGGCCAACAAGTACACCTTCGGTCCGATCGGCGAGTTGTGGTATCGCAAGTCGGGCAGCTATCGCGGCAAGGCCCAAAACCTGACGCAGTTCTATCACCCGCTGGACATGCTCGGTGAGTGGAACCGGGCCTACGGATCCGCAGGTTTCGGCCAATACCAATTCGTGGTGCCCACCGAGGCGGTCGAGGAATTCAAGGGCATCATGTACGACATCCAGCGCTCGGGCCACTACTCATTCCTCAACGTCTTCAAGCTTTTCGGCCCCGGAAACCAAGCGCCGCTGAGCTTTCCGATCCCGGGCTGGAACGTCTGCGTCGACTTCCCGATCAAGCCCGGGCTCAACGAGTTTCTCAACGAACTCGACCGCAGAGTGCTCGAGTTCGGCGGCCGGCTCTACACCGGTAAGGACAATCGCACCACCGCGGACACTTTCCACGCCATGTATCCGCGCATCGACGAATGGATCGCGTTGCGCCGCAAGGTCGATCCCTTGCGCGTCTTCGTCTCGGACATGGCCCGACGTTTGGAGCTGTTGTAAATGGTGCTCGACGCCGTGGGTAATCCCCAGGCCATCCTGCTGCTCGGCGGCACCTCCGAGATCGGACTGGCGATCTGCGAGCGCTACCTGCAGAACGCGCACGCGCGGATTCTGTTGGCCGCCATGCCCGACGACCCCGGCCGCGAGGCCGCCGTCGCGCAGATGAAGGCCGCGGGCGCACGGTCGGTGGAACTGATCGACTTCGAGGCCACCGACACCGACAGCCACCCGAAAATGATCGACGCCGCCTTCGCCGGCGGGGACGTCGACGTCGCCATCGTGGCGTTCGGGTTGCTCGGCGACGCCGAAGAACTCTGGCAGAACCAGCGTAAGGCGGTCCAGATCGCCGAAATCAACTACACCGCAGCGGTTTCCGTAGGTGTGCTGCTGGGTGAGAAGATGCGCGCGCAGGGTTTCGGCCAAATCATCGCGATGAGTTCGGCGGCCGGTGAGCGAGTGCGGCGATCCAACTTCGTCTACGGCTCTACCAAGGCCGGCCTGGACGGTTTCTACCTCGGTCTCGGTGAGGCGTTGAAGCCCAGCGGCGTTCACGTCCTGGTCATCCGGCCCGGCCAGGTGCGGACCCGGATGAGTGCGCACATCAAGGAAGCGCCGCTGACCGTCGACAAGGAGTACGTCGCAAACCTGGCGGTGACCGCGTCGGCCAAGGGCAAAGAACTCGTCTGGGCACCAGGCGCTTTCCGCTACGTGATGATGGTGCTGCGGCACATCCCTCGGCCGATCTTCCGCAAGTTGCCCATTTAAATGCGAAACGCGCTGGCCACGGTCGGCCACATGGCGTTCGCGATCGCGATTGCCACGGTGGTCTCGGTGATCTCGCTGATCGCCATCGCACGGGTGCAATGGCCCGCCTACCCGTCGTCGAATCAGCTGCACGCGCTGACGACGGTCGGCCAGGTCGGCTGCATCGTCGGACTGCTGGCCGCCGGCTGGCTGTGGAGACGTGGTCGTCGTCTGCTGGCCCGGCTGTTAGCGCTGGCGTTCGTGTCCGCGTTCTCGGTGGTCACGCTCGGGATGCCACTGGGCGCCACCAGGCTCTACCTGTTCGGCATCTCTGTCGACCAGCAGTTCCGCACCGAATACGTGACCCGGTTCACCGACAGCGCCGCGCTGCACGACATGACCTACGTCGGGTTGCCGCCGTTCTATCCGCCTGGCTGGTTCTGGATCGGCGGGCGAATCGCGGCGTTGACCGGCACTCCCGGCTGGGAGATGTTCAAGCCGTGGGCGATCACGTCGATCACGATCGCCGTTGCGGTGGCGCTGGTGTTGTGGTGGCGGATGATTCGCTTCGAGTACGCGCTGATCGTCACCACGGCGACCGCCGCGGTCACGCTGGCGTACAGCTCGCCGGAGCCGTACTCCGCGATGATCACCGTGCTGCTGCCACCCGTGCTGATACTGACCTGGTCGGGTCTGCGTAGCGGGACCCGATCGGGCGGGTGGGCCGCGGTGATCGGGGCCGGGATATTCCTGGGCTTCGCGGCGACGTTCTACAACCTGCTGCTGGCCTACAGCGCGTTCACCGTGGTGTTGATGGCGTTGCTGCTGGCGGCATCGCGCTGGCGCGACGGCATCAAGGCCGCGCTGGATCCGCTGGTCCGGCTGGCCGTCGTCGGCGTCATCGCGGCGGTCCTCGCGGCGACCACCTGGCTGCCGTTCTTGTTGCGCGCGGCGCGTGATCCGGTCAGCAACGCCGGCAGCGCGTTTCACTATCTGCCGGCAGACGGCGCCGAGTTGACCTTCCCGATGCTCCAGTTCACCCTGCTCGGCGCGCTGTGCATGCTCGGGACGCTGTGGCTGGTGGTCCGGGCCCGCTCGTCGGTGCGGGCGGCCGGCCTGGCCGTCGGTGTGCTCGCCGTCTACCTGTGGTCGCTGCTGTCGATGCTCACCACCCTGGCGCGCACCACGCTGCTGTCCTTTCGGCTGCAGCCGACGCTCACGGTGTTGCTGGCCACCGCCGGTGTCTTCGGCTTCATCGAAGTCACGCTCGCGCTGGTGGCCCGCGGGCGAGACCATGCCTGGGGCCGCAGCGTGCTGCCGGTAGCGACCGCGATCGGACTGGCCGGGGCGATCGCGTTCAGCCAGGACATCCCCGACGTGCTGCGACCGGACCTCACCATCGCCTACACCGACACCGACGGCCACGGCCAGCGCGGTGACCGCCGTCCGCCCAGCTCCGAGAAGTTCTACCCGTCGATCGACGCCGCGATCACCCGGGTGACCGGAGCGCCCCGCGACGAAACCGTCGTGCTGACCGCCGACTACAGCTTCTTGTCCTACTACCCCTATTGGGGTTTTCAGGGGCTGACCTCGCACTACGCCAACCCGCTCGCGCAGTTCGACAAGCGGGCGGCCGCGATCAAGAGCTGGTCGAAGCTGAAGGCTCCCGATCAGCTCATCCATGCGCTGGACACGCTGCCGTGGACGCCGCCGACGGTGTTCTTGATGCGCCACGGCGGCTCGGCCGGCGCGACAAGCGCCTACACGCTGCGGCTGGCCGAAGACGTCTATCCCAACCAACCCAACGTCCGGCGCTACACGGTGGAGTTCGACGCCACCTTGTTCGCCGACCCGCGGTTCACCGTCACCACCATCGGCCCGTTCGTGTTGGCCATCCGTAAACCCGGACCGCACGTCTGATGGCTACAGAAGCGACACCCGCCGAGCAATTACCATCTAGCTCCGTGAGCCGCGCCGTCGACGATGCGGAGCGAAGCGACGCTGAGGAGCGGCGCTCATCGACTGACGCGGGCGCCAACTACCGGATCGCCCGGGTCGTCGCCGTCGTCGCCGGTTTGCTCGGGGCCCTGCTGGCGATCGCCACCCCGCTGCTGCCGGTCAAACAGACCACCGCCCAACTGAACTGGCCGCAAAACGGCGTACTCGGAAGTGTTGACGCACCGCTGATCGGCTACGTGGCCACCGACCTGAATATCAGCATTCCGTGCCAGGCCGCCGCCGGACTGGCCGGCGCCGGCAACGCAGGCAAGACGGTGCTGTTGTCCACCGTGCCCAAGCAGGCGCCCAAGGCGGTGGACCGCGGCCTGCTGATCCTGCGCGTCAACGACGAACTGGTGCTCGTGGTACGCAACGTCCCGGTGGTGACCGCCCCGTTGAGCCAGGTGCTCGGCCCCGCATGCCAGCGGCTGACGTTCACCGCGCACGCCGACCGAGTCACCGCTGAGTTCGTCGGGCTGACCCAAGGACCCAACGCCGAACATCCCGGCTCGCCGCTGCGTGGAGAGAGAGGCGGCTACGACTTCCGGCCGCAGATCGTCGGTGTCTTCACCGATCTGAGCGGACCCGCGCCACCGGGTCTGAGCTTCTCGGCGACCATCGACACCCGCTACAGCAGCAGCCCGACCCCGCTGAAGATGGCCGCGATGGTCCTCGGGCTGGTGCTGACCGCCGCCGCCCTGATCGCCCTGCACATCCTCGACACCGCCGACGGGACCCGGCACCGCCGCTTCCTGCCCGCGCGTTGGTGGTCGATCGGCGTCCTGGACGCTCTGGTCATCGCGGTGCTGGTGTGGTGGCATTTCGTCGGCGCCAACACCTCCGACGACGGCTACATCCTGACTATGGCCCGGGTGTCCGAGCACGCCGGTTACATGGCCAACTACTACCGCTGGTTCGGCACGCCCGAGGCGCCGTTCGGCTGGTACTACGACCTGCTGGCGTTGTGGGCCCATGTCAGCACCACCAGCATCTGGATGCGGTTGCCCACCCTGGTAATGGCGCTGACCTGCTGGTGGGCGATCAGCCGCGAAGTCATGCCCCGTCTGGGACACGCCGTCAAGCAGAGCCGGGCCGCCGCCTGGACCGCGGCCGGCATGTTTCTGGCCGTCTGGCTACCACTCGACAACGGGCTGCGGCCCGAGCCGATCATCGCCCTGGGCATCCTGCTGACCTGGTGTTCGGTGGAACGCGCGGTGGCCACCAGCCGGCTGCTGCCGGTGGCGATCGCCTGCATCATCGGTGCGCTGACCCTGTTCTCCGGGCCGACGGGTATTGCCTCAATCGGTGCGCTGCTGGTGGCGATCGGGCCGCTGCGGACCATCCTGCACCGCAGGATCAAGCAGTTCGGTGCGCTCCCGCTGATAGCGCCGCTGCTGGCCGCGGTCACCGTCACAGCCATCCTGATTTTCCGCGACCAGACGCTGGCCGGCGAGATCCAGGCCAGCATGCTCAAACGCGCCGTCGGGCCCAGCCTGAGTTGGTTCGACGAACACATCCGCTACGAGCGGCTGTTCATGGCCAGCCCCGACGGGTCGGTCGCCCGCCGCTTCGCGGTCCTGGCACTGGTTCTCGCGCTCGGCATCACGGTCGCCATGTCGTTGCGCAAGGGCCGCATTCCGGGCACCGCCGCCGGGCCGAGCCGCCGCATCGTGGGCATCACCATCATCTCGTTCGTCGCGATGATGTTCACGCCCACCAAATGGACCCACCACTTCGGGGTGTTCGCCGGGCTGGCGGGACCACTGGGCGCGCTGGCCGCGGTCGCGGTGACATCTGTGGCGATGCGATCTCGGCGCAACCGCACCGTGTTCGCCGCCGTGGTGCTGTTTTTGGTGGCATTGTCGTTCGCCAGTGTCAACGGCTGGTGGTATGTGTCCAGTTTCGGTGTGCCGTGGTCGAATTCGTTTCCGGCGTGGCATTACGCCTTTGCCACCGCACTGCTAGGGCTGACCCTATTGGTGCTGCTGCTGGCGGCGTGGTTCCACTTCGTCGACCCGGATAACGGACCGCCCAAAACCCACTATGGGGCACGCGTGGCCGGAATCATCCAGTCCCCGTTGGCAATTGCAACATGGCTACTGGTGATGTTCGAGGTGCTATCGCTGACCCTGGCGATGACTGAGCAGTACCCGGCTTGGTCGGTGGGTCGGTCCAACCTCGAGGCGCTGACCGGCAAGTCCTGCGGACTGGCCGAGGACGTGCTGGTGGAGCAGGACGCAGGCGCCGGCATGCTGACGCCGGCGACGGGCCCGGCGAGCAACGCGCTGGGCGCCGGACTATCGGAAGCGTTCTCGCCCAACGGTATTCCCGCCGACGTCCGCGCCGACCCGGTGATGGAACGTCCGGGCGACCGCAGTTTCGTCAACGGCGATGAGAAGACCACCAACAATCAGGCCGGCACCGAGGGCGGCACCGCGCCCGCACCGGGAATCAACGGCTCGCTCGCCCAGCTGCCCTTCGGCCTGAATCCGGGCCGCACAGCGGTGCTGGGCAGCTGGCGCTCCGGCATCCAGGTGCCTGCTCACCTGCGGTCGGGCTGGTACCGGCTGCCCGCCAGGGACCAGGCGCGGCCGCTGCTGGTCGTGAGCGCGGCGGGGCGCTTCGATCCCCGCGAGGTCCAGGTGCAGTGGGCCACCGACGCCGAAGCGGCCGGCGGACACCCCGGCGGATCATTCCAATTCGCTGACGTGGGGGCCTCGCCGGCTTGGCGCAACTTGCGGTTGTCGTTGTCGGCCATCCCGAGTTCCGCCACCCAGATCCGCTTGATCGTCAACGATGAAGACCTGGCGCCCGAGCATTGGATCGCGGTCACACCACCGCGGATTCCGGAGCTCCGCACTCTGCAGGATGTGGTGGGCTCCGCGGACCCGGTGTTCCTGGACTGGCTCGTCGGGCTGGCATTCCCCTGCCAGCGAGCGTTCGGCCATCAAAACGGCGTCGACGAGACACCGAAATGGCGCATCCTGCCCGACCGGTTCGGCGCCGAGGCCAACTCACCGGTGATGGACAACAACGGCGGTGGCCCGCTGGGCGTCACCGAGTTGCTGGTGAAAGCGACCACGATGGCCACCTATCTGAAGGACGACTGGTCCCGGGACTGGGGCTCGTTGCAACGGTTGACGCCGTACTACCCGAACGCCGAACCCGCCCGTCTCGACCTCGGTTCGGCAACGCGGAGCGGCCTGTGGAGCCCGGCGCCGCTGCGGCAGTAGCGCTCTGAGATGCAGTGGTGCACCTTATGTCGTAGCGGTGAACGCTTGGATCAGTTCGGTGATGCCTTGCACGGCCTCCGACAGTGTCGGGGTTGGCGTGTCGAGGAAGCCGTAGAGGTATCCCGCCTCCCCGACCTCGCTCAACGACGGGTTTTGCACCAGAGGGATGATTTGGTACGTGTCTGGGTTTCCCAGATCGGCGATGAAGTCGCTAACCCCTTTCTGCAGGCCGTTGCCCAATGCGCTGAGAACATCGCCGAGATTCAGGTCAGTCGGAAACAATCCGGAAGTGCTGACAAGGTCGGCATCTCCCGACGCCCACCCCTGGTCGATACTGCCGTAGCCGAGGTTCACCAGGATTTGGGTGTCGGGTTCTAGTAGGTCATACAGGGGCTGCCCGATTATCGGGATCAACCGCAGGGGATCCAGCAGCGGCAGGCTCTCGGCCGGAATGATGTAGTAGTTCACCATGGTGTCCGCCGCCGTCGTCGGCAGTTGAATAGCGTCGCTGATCTGCTCGGGTGTGAGGCTCAGATAAGTGCCGTGTTCGTAGATGAAGCCCAACGCGGAGTTGAGGTCCGAGAGCAGGTCAACCGGATACTTCGGGAAATCAGCGACACCGTCGTATTCATGGGTGTAGACGTCTGTCGGGTACAGATCGTTCGGCGTTGCGACGTTGGCCGCCAGGTATTGCGGGGAAAGGTTGCTGCTCACCACCTCCGAGCCGCCGGCAGGGTTGTCCGGATCGCCGATCAGCACGAAGTGCACATCGTCGCTGGGCACACCCTGACCGGCAAGTTCACGCATTACCTCTGAGGAGATCGAGGCGCTCTGCGAGTAGCCAAACACCACGAGAGGGTTTTGTGGGCTCACGTCTCCGCTGTCGAACTTCTGCAGGATCGTGGAGTCGAGAATCTGCTCGCCCCGCGTCTCGGACGTGGGACTTACATCCTCCGGGGTGAATAACGATTGCAGAGCGCCGCCGAATCCGCGTGGCTGCAGATACAGCGCGTCGGCCGCATCGAGGTAGAGCTGACTCGGTTGCGGAATACTCGTTCCGCCCATCAGCAATGCCGTGCCATCCCCGAGCGGCAAGTCCGCACTTGTACCGTTGATGAGCTGCACCGCAATCGCGCGCATGCCATTTACCGGCGATTCCGGCGATACCGGTGATGAGCCGGCGATCACGATGGCGGCGACACCCAGAAGGCAACCGGAAACTCGCAATGTTGGATCCTTTCGCGAGATCCCCGAGATCACCTGACGGTACTCGCGCCGGGCAGGTACCGCGCCTGATTCCGGAGTGGCTACGCAAGCGTCAACGCCGGCGGCCACGCGCCTATCTACCGGTTAAAACGCGACCTGTCGCCGTCCGGCACGAAACGCGGTGACGCAGGCGGTCAGGGCCAGCAAGGCGAACACGGTAAATGCCCAGCGAGCGGCCGAGACACCCCCGCCATCGGAGATGTTCACCACGACACCGGCCAGCCCGGCGCCGAACGCACCGAAAATCAGCTGCACGGAGTTGATCGCTGTGGCGGCGGCGGCGCCCTCCGCGGGATCGTCGACATCGCCCATTGCCCACGCCGACAGGTGCGGATAGGCGGCACCGATCCCGACCCCGACGGCCAGCAACCCCGTCGCGCACAGGATGACGACTCCCACCGGTGCGCCTTGAACGTGTGTTGCCCCAGCCAGCGCCAACCCGATCGCCATCACCACCGGTGCCGCGATCACCACACCCACGATCGAGCGGGCCTTGTTCAGTGAGCCGCTGCCCAGCCCGCTGATCGTCCAGCCGATCGACAACGCCGCGCCCAACAGCCCCGCCATGATCGGGCCCAGATGCGCGAGCCGCTGACCGAACAGCGGGACATAAAGGTCAACCTTGGTCGCGGCAACCAATAGACCCAGGGTTAGGTAGACCCACTTCAACGGGCCGAATCCGAAGACACTGGCGGGCAATACCGCCGTGGTCATCCGCCGATCAACGACAAGAAACGCACCCACCATCGCGGCGCCGACAGCGAGCAGAGCGGCAGTCGCGACGGTGTTGTGTGGAAGCGACGCCACGCTGACCGCCAGTGCGGCGGCGCCTAGCAGGATGATCGACGGGACGGGAACCTGCGACGCCGGGCGAGTTCGGTCCTGCTCGGAGTTGCCTACCGACAGCACGCCCGGTGCCAGCACCGCCATCGCCATGCTCAGCATGGCCAGCAAGCCGAACGCCCACCGCCACGCGCCGAACTGCGCGAAAACACCGCCCAGCGCGGGGCCGAGCAACGCACCGACACCCCACGTCGCAGACGCCATCGCCGCACCGCGGCTCCACAGGTAGCGCGGCAGCACCGCGTTGATCACCGCGAAACTCAGGCCGCACAGCAGGCCGCCCGCCAGCCCCTGCAAAAAGCGGCCCGCCAGCAACACCTCCATGTTCGGTGCCGCCGCGCAGACCACACTGCCGGCGGCCAGCACCGCGAAGCCCAGCAGATAGCAGACGCATGAGCCGACGCGGTGAAGTAAAGAATTCACGGTCGCCGCTGCGACCACCGACCCGACGAGGTACAGAGTCGTCACCCACGAATAGATCCGCTCGCCGCCGATTTCGTTGATCGTGCTGGGCAGCATGCTGATCGTCAGGAATTCGTTGGTGGAATAAAGCACCACGCCCCCGGCGACCACAGCCGACGTTCGCAGATACTGCGAGCTCCATAACTCACGCCAGTGGCCGGCGGTGAATTGTTTCGAATCCGTTAATTGCACCACCGCTGGCCCACTAAACCATGTTCAGGCGAAGGAGTCGAACCCCGTTGGAAGGTCCGTCCGGCATCTTGGCCGGGCCCAACCAGCGGCCGGCGCGAGGACCTGCACCGTCGTCGGGTGGCGCCGTTTAGATCACAACGGGACTTGATCGAGCTTGTCCAGCCCGCCACGCGGGCTGCATCGTCGCCGACTCGAGCCGATTGTCCGGCTCCTCCCCAGCCCGCCACGCGGGCTGCATCGTCGCCGGACGAACGCAGTCGCCTACCATCGTCCCTCGTGCCCCACGACGAAAGTGAGCGATCGACGCGTCAGCTGGCGCGGTGGATCGCCGTCATCGCGGGGATCGTGGGGGCGTTGCTCTGCGCGGTGGTCCCGCTGCTTCCGGTGAAACAGACCACCGCGACGATCCTCTGGCCGCAGGGCCTCACCGACGGGCATGTGACCGATATCACCGCGCCGCTGGTATCCGGGGCGCCGCGAGCGCTGGACATCTCCATTCCCTGCGCGGCGATGGCCACGCTGCCCGCCGACGGCGGCCTGGTGCTTTCGACGCTGCCCGTCAACGGCTTCGAGACCGGCAAACACGGGCTGTTCGTCCGGGCCAACAAGGGCACGGTCGTCGTCGCGTTCCGTGACTCGGTGGCCGCGGCGGCGGCCCGCTCGGCGGTGGCCTCCGGCGCCTGCAGCGTGCTGCACATCTGGGCCGACACCGGGGTCGCCGGTGCAGACTTCGTCGGGATACCGGGCGCCACAGGCACTCTCGCACCGGAAAAGAAGCCACAGGTCGGCGGAATTTTCACCGACCTGAAAGTTCCTGCGCAACCGGGATTGTCGGCTCGCATCGACGTCGACACCCGATTCATCGTCGCCCCGACCATGCTCAAGAAAGCCGTGATGGCCCTCGGCGGACTCGCCGTGGTGACGGCGATCGTCGCACTGGCCGTCCTGGACCGGCAGTCGGCGCGGCGGGTGCCGCGCAACTTGCGGCGCTGGCTGCGCCCGGGGTTCGCCACCTGGCTCGCCGACGCGGGTGTGATCGGGACGCTGCTGCTCTGGCACGTCATCGGCGCCATCTCTTCGGATGACGGCTACAACCTGACCATCGCCCGAGTCTCTCGGCAGGCCGGATACCTGGCCAACTATTACCGGTTCTTCGGCACGACCGAGGCGCCGTTCGACTGGTATCCCGCGGTGCTGGCGCAGCTAGCGTCGGTGAGCACCGCAGGCGCGTGGATGCGGCTACCGGCCACGCTCGCCGGGATCGGGTGTTGGCTGGTCATCAGCCGCTACATGCTGCCGCGGTTGGGTCCCGCAAGGGGAGGCCTGGCCGCCAACCGAGTGGCGGTGTGGACCGCTGCTGCGGTGTTCCTGGCCGCCTGGCTGCCGTTCAACAACGGTTTGCGGCCCGAACCGCTGATCGCCTTGGGTGTGGTGGTCACCTGGATGCTGGTCGAGTGTGCCCTCGCCACCCGGCGGCTGGTGCCCGCAGCGCTGGCGATCGTGGTGGCCGGGCTTACTGCGACGTTGGCGCCGCAGGGGTTGATCGCCATCGCCGCATTACTCACCGGCGCGCGGGCGATCGCGCGGATGATCGCGCGCCGCCGGGCAGCTGATGGCCTGTTGGCACCACTGGCGGTGTTGGCGGCCTCGATGTCGCTGATCACCATCGTGGTGTTCCGGTCCCAGACGCTGGCCACCGTCGCCGAGTCGGCACGCATCAAATACAAAGTCGGGCCGACGATCGCGTGGTACCAAGACTTCCTGCGCTACTACTTCCTCACCGTTGAGTCCAACATCGATGGATCGATGTCGCGACGATTCGCGGTGCTGGTGCTGCTGCTATGCCTATTCGGAATGCTGGTGGTGCTGCTGCGGCGCGGCCGGGTGGCGGGGTTGGCCATCGGCCCGGCGTGGCGGCTGATCGGCACCACCGCGGTGGGCCTGCTGCTGTTGACGTTCACGCCTACCAAGTGGGCAATCCAGTTCGGCGCCTTCGCCGGGCTGGCGGGCGCCTTGGGCGCCGTCACCGCGTTCACGCTCGCCCGGATCGGCTTGCATAATCGCCGCAACCTGACGCTGTACATCACTGCCTTGTTGTTCGTGCTGGCGTGGGCCACCTCGGGCATCAACGGCTGGTTCTACGTCGGGAACTACGGCGTGCCGTGGTTCGACATCCAGCCCGTTATCGCCAGCCACCCGGTGACGTCGATGTTCCTCACGCTGTCGATCCTGACCGGACTGCTGGGCGGTTGGTACCACTTCCGGATGGATTACGCCGGGCACACCGAGGTCAAGGACAGCCGGCGCAACCGCGTCCTGGCCTCCACTCCATTGCTGGTGGTCGCGACGATCATGGTGCTCGGCGATGTCGGCTCGCTGACCAAGGGCGCGGTCTTCCGCTACCCGCACTACACCATCGCCAAGGCAAACCTGGCCGCCATCGCTTCTGGGCTCTCTCCGAGCAGCTGCGGGATGGCCGACGACATATTGACCGAGCCGGACACCAATGCCGGTCTGCTGCAAGCGGTTCCGGGCCAGAAGTATGGTTCTGCGGGGCCGCTCGGCGGTGTCAACCCGATTGGCTTCAAACCCGACGGCGTCGGCGATGACCTGCAATCCGCCCCGGTGATCAGCAAGCCCGGCCTGGTCAACTCCGATTACTCACCGAATAAACCCAACGCCGCCTACAGTGACTCGGCCGGCACCGCGGGCGGCAAAGGCCCCGCCGGGGTCAACGGGTCGCATGCGGCGCTGCCGTTCGGTCTGGATCCGGCCCGCACTCCGGTGATGGGCAGCTACGGCGAAGACACGCTGGCCGCCACCGCCACCTCGGCGTGGTATCAACTGCCGCCACGCACGCCGGACCGGCCGCTGGTGGCGGTCGCCGCCGCCGGCTCGATCTGGTCCTACAAAGAGGACGGCACATTCACCTACGGGCAGTCGCTGAAACTCGAATGGGGCGTCACCCGCCCGGACGGCACCACCGCGCCGCTGGGGCAGGTGCAACCGATCGACATCGGGCCAGAGCTGGCCTGGCGCAATCTCCGGTTCCCACTCGCCTGGGCGCCGCCGCAAGCCAACGTGGCACGCATCGTCGCCTATGACCCCAACTTGAGCTCCGACCAGTGGTTCGCGTTCACGCCGCCGCGGGTACCGGTGCTGCAGAACCTCCAGCAGCTGATCGGATCGCAGACCCCGGTGCTGATGGACATCGCGACCGCCGCCAACCTTCCGTGCCAACGTCCGTTTTCCGAACACCTCGGCATCGCCGAACTTCCGCAGTACCGGATCATGCCGGACCGCAAGCAGACGGCGGCGTCGTCGAACCTCTGGGAGTCGGCGAAATCCGGCGGGCCATTCCTGTTCACCCAGGCAATGCTGTGGACGTCCACCATCCCCACCTACCTGAATGGCGACTGGTATCGGGACTGGGGCTCGGTCGAGAAGTACAACCGCCTGGTACCCCCTAATCAGGCGCCGAACGCCGCCGTCGAGCAAGGCGTCGTCACGGTGCACGGCTGGACCCGCCAAGGACCGATTCGAGCACTGCCATGAGTGTGACCACAACGGCAGCACCCGCAGCCCCCGAAACCGGAGCCCGCGATGTGCGGGTGACCCGCTGGGTGGCGACCATCGCCGGGCTGGTCGGGTTTGTGTTGTCGGTGGCCACACCGCTGCTGCCGGTCGTGCAGACCACCGCGACGTTGAACTGGCCACAGCAAGGCCAAATGACCAATATGACCGCGCCGCTGATCTCGCAGACACCGGTCACGATGACGGTCAACGTGCCGTGCGCGGCGATGCGTGCGATGCCGCCGAAGGGCGGCATGCTGCTGGGCACCGCGCCGAAACACGGCAAGGACGCCGCGCTCAACGGTTTGTCGGTGAATGTCACCAGCAGCCGCGTCGACATCACCGACCGCAATGTGGTGATCGAAAGCGTGCCGCGGGCCCAGGTAGACAGTCCGCAATGTCAGCGGATCGAGATCACCTCCACCCGCGCCGGCACGTTCGCTACCTTCGTCGGGTTGACCGACGCGGCCGGCAAGCCGGTGAGCAGTGGCTTCCCTGATCCCAACTTGCGGCCGCAGATCGTCGGCGTCTTCACCGACCTAACCGGTCCCGCGCCGCCGGGGCTACAGCTTTCGGCGACCATCGACACCCGGTTCTCCACCACGCCGACTGCGCTGAAGCTGACCGCAATGCTGCTGGCGATCGCCGCTACCGTCGTCGCGCTGGTCGCGTTATGGCGGCTGGACCAGCTCGACGGCCACCGGATGCGCCGGCTGATCCCGGCCAACTGGAAGTTCTTCAACTGGACCGACGCCACGGTGATCTTCGCTTTCCTGCTGTGGCATGTGATCGGGGCCAACTCCTCGGACGACGGCTACATCCTGGGCATGGCCCGCGTCGCCGACCACGCAGGCTACATGTCCAACTACTTCCGGTGGTTCGGCAGCCCGGAGGACCCGTTCGGCTGGTACTACAACCTGCTGGCGCTGATGACCCACGTCAGCGACGCCAGCATCTGGATCCGGCTGCCCGACTTGGTCGCCGGGCTGGTGTGCTGGCTGCTGTTGTCCCGCGAGGTGCTGCCCCGGTTGGGGCCGGCAGTGGCGTCCAGCAAGCCGGCGGTGTGGGCGGCGGGCATGGTGTTGTTGGCGGCCTGGATGCCGTTCAACAACGGCCTGCGGCCCGAGGCGATCATCGCGGTGGGCTCGCTGATCACCTACGTACTGATCGAGCGGTCCATGCGGTACAGCCGTATGACGCCGGCGGCGCTGGCCGTGGTCACTGCGGCGTTCACCCTCGGTGTTCAGCCCACCGGCTTGATCGCGGTGGCCGCGCTGATTGCCGGTGGCCGACCGATTCTACGAATTCTGGTGCGCCGGCATCGCCTCGTCGGCACCTGGCCGCTGGTGGCGCCGATGCTGGCAGCCGGCTCCGTCATCCTCACCGTCGTCTTCGCCGACCAGACCCTGTCAACGGTGTTGGAAGCCACCAGGATTCGCACCGCGATCGGCCCCAGCCAGGCCTGGTACACCGAGAACCTCCGCTACTACTATCTGTTTTTGCCCACCGTCGACGGTTCGCTTTCCCGCCGGTTCGGCTTCCTGATCACGGCGCTGTGCCTGTTCACGGCGGTGTTCATCATGTTGCGGCGCAAGCGAATTCCCGGTGTGGCCCGGGGGCCGGCGTGGCGGCTGACGGGCGTCATCTTCGGCACGATGTTCTTCCTGATGTTCACCCCCACCAAGTGGGTGCACCACTTCGGCCTGTTCGCCGCGGTCGGGGCGGCGATGGCCGCGCTGACGACGGTGCTGGTGTCACCGGCGGTGCTGCGTTCGGCACGCAACCGGATGGCGTTCCTGGCTGCGGTGATGTTCGTGATGGCGCTGTGCTTCGCCACCACGAACGGCTGGTGGTACGTGTCCAGCTATGGCGTGCCGTTCAACTCCACGATGCCGAAAATCGGCGGAATCACGGTCAGCACAATATTTTTCATCTTGTTCGCGATTACCGCGATGTATGCCGCCTGGTTGCACTTCGCTCCCCGCGACCGTGGGGACGGCCGACTGGAACATGCGCTGACCGCGGCCCCGGTACCGATCGCAGCGGGCTTCATGGTGCTGGTGTTCGTCGGGTCGATGGTGGCCGGGATAGTGCGCCAATACCCGACCTACTCCAACGGCTGGGCGAACCTCCGGGCGTTCACCGGCGGGTGCGGCCTGGCCGACGACGTGCTGGTCGAGCCGGACACCAACGCCGGCTTCATGGCGCCGCAACCCGGTGATTACGGCCCGTTGGGTCCGTTGGGCGGGGTGGACCCGGTCGGCTTCACGCCCAATGGTGTGCCGGAACACACTGTCGCCGAGGCGATTCGGATTACACCCGAACAGCCGGGCACCGACTACGACTGGGACGCGCCGACCAAGCTGAAAGCCCCCGGCATCAACGGGTCGACGGTGCCGCTGCCCTACGACCTGGATCCCAAGCGGGTTCCGCTTGCCGGCAGCTACACCACCGGCGCACAGCAGCAAAGCACGCTCAAGTCGGCCTGGTACCAGCTGCCCAGCCCGGACGACGGGCATCCGCTGGTGGTGGTGACCGCCGCAGGCAAGATCGCCGGCAACAGCGTGCTGCACGGCCACACCGATGGACAGACCGTGGTGCTGGAATACGGCAAGCCGGGGCCCGGGGGCGAGCTGATCCCGGGCGGACGGCTGGTTCCCGACGATCTGTATGGCGAGTATCCAAAGGTGTGGCGCAACCTGCGCTTCGCCCGCGCCAAGATCCCGGCCGACGCGACCGCCGTCCGAGTGGTCGTCGATGACTTGTCGCTGACGCCGGAAGACTGGATCGCGGTCACTCCTCCGCGGGTGCCCGAGTTGCGCTCGCTGCAGGAGTACGTCGGCTCGTCGCAGCCGGTGCTGATGGACTGGGCGGTCGGCCTGGCCTTCCCGTGCCAGCATCCGATGCTGCACGCCGACGGGGTCACCGAGATCCCGAATTTCCGCATCACGCCGGACTACGCCGCCAAGAAGCAGGACACCGACACTTGGGAAGACGGCACCAACGGCGGGCTGCTCGGCATCACCGACGTGCTGCTGCGGGCTCACGTGATGGCGACCTACCTGTCCCGCGACTGGGGCCGGGACTGGGGTTCGCTGCGTAAGTTCGACACGATCGTCGACGCCCAACCGGCTGAGCTCGAGCTGGGCACCGCCACCCACAGCGGGTTGTGGTCGCCGGGCCAGATCCGGATCAAGCCTTAAACGTCCGGCGGGGCGCCACGTGAGCACTGTCACACACAGAACTCGACTTGTTAGGCGCCACGAGACGTTCGGGATCGCCTTTCGCGGGGTACGCACACCAAGACCCCGACCAGAAAGGAAAACCATGGGCAGCACTGGACCCGAAGAAGCCATCAAGGGCATCGTCGAGGACGTCAAGGGCAAGACCAAGGAAATCATCGGGATCGTCACCAACCGGGACGGTCTGCGTCAAGAGGGCCGCGCCCAGCAGGAGAAGGCCCAAGCTGCGCGCGACGTGGCCAAAAAAGAGGCCGAGGCAGCGTCCGCGCGAGCCGCTGAGAAGGCGGCCGAAGCGCGCCAGAAGTCGGCCAACTAACTCATGATCGAGCTGGGCGGCAACGGCTTTGAGCCCTTGCCGCCCAGCTTGTGATTCAGCGCCGCCGATGATGGGTAGCCCGATAGACATGCGTGCTGAAGAGGGCGACGAAACCGTCGACGAGCTGGCCGAGGAGGCCGCAAAGACGAAGAAACAGCTCAGGGAACACACCGAGACCGGCAAGCAGGTCCAGGAGGAGACGCAGGACACAAACCGGCACTAGGTGCGACAGCCGTCATGGCGATCTCCGCGGCGGCGTTTCCCCTGGCTACCGCGACGGCCTTGGCTGCTCCCATAAGCACGAACGCCGGAACGACGGTTCCACTCCGAAGCATCCTGCGCACATGCGATTTCAGCCCAATCATCGGCGCGATAGCAGAGAATAATGGCTCAGCCTCATCGGTCATCCACGCTGCCGGAGGCACGGTTACCGCGGAAGTACATCTGTCCGAACCGAGTTCGCCAGGTACCCATTTCGACGTCAGGCTGATCCAGGCGCCTCGCGCGTCCAGTTCGCCATGCGGTTCCGCGGGTCCGGGCGTCGCGGTCGGCGGCCTCGACACCGGTGGGGCAGGCCAGGCGACAACCACTCTGCAGGACAACATCCAGTCGGGCACGACGGGCGTATGGGTTTATATCCAGCGCCCGAACCCGTATTCACAGGCGCCGGCCGAGTTCTACACGTCGGACTTCGTCGCTCCGGTCTAGCTAGATCGGGAGCAGGCCGTGCTTGCGGAGGACTCGCGTGTGTAACTGCTTGTCCCGCAACAAGTGCAGCGATCGACGCAGCAGCAGCCGAGTCTCGTGCGGCTGGATGACCGCGTCGATGAAGCCGCGCTCCGCGGCGATCCACGGAGTGGCCATGTTGAGGTTGTAGCCCTCGATGAAGTCCCGCTTGATCGCCTGCGCCTCGGGCGTGGTCGGGTCGGGGAATCGCTTCATCAGCAACTGTGCAGCGCCGTCGGCGCCGATCACCGCGATGCGGGCGGTGGGCCAGGCGAAGTTGAGGTCAGCGGTCAGCTGCTTGGATCCCATGACCGCGTAGGCGCCACCGTAGGACTTGCGGATCGTGATCGTCACTTTCGGCACGTCGGCCTCGACGACCGCGTATAGGAATCGCCCGCCGCGCTTGATGATTCCGCCTTTTTCCTGCTCAACCCCCGGCAAGAAGCCAGGGGTGTCGACGACGAACACCAGTGGCACGTAGAACGCGTCGCAGAACCGGACGAACCGGGCCGCCTTGTCGGAGGCCTCGTTGTCGATCGAACCCGACATATACGACGGCTGGTTCGCCACCACACCGACCGGTCGACCATCGACCCGGGCGAACCCGGTGATGATGGACTGTCCGGCCTGAGCAGCGACGTCGAGGAAGTCGCCGTCGTCGAAGATTCGCAGCAAGATCTCGTGCATGTCGTATGCCGTGTTGTCGGAGTCCGGCACGATCGAGTCGAGTTCCAGATCGCTCGGGGTGATCTCCGGCTCCAGCCCGGGGTTGACCACCGGCGCCGGGTCGAAGCAGTTCGGCGGCAAGAAGGACAAGAAATCGCGCACGTATTGGAACGCGGCCGCCTCGGACTCCACCACCTGGTGGATGTTGCCGTAGCGGGCCTGCGCGTCGGCGCCACCCAGCTCGTCGAGGCTGACGTCTTCACCGGTGACGTCCTTGATCACGTCGGGACCGGTGACGAACATGTAGCCTTGGTCGCGCACTGCGACCACGAGATCGGTTTGGATCGGCGAATAGACCGCTCCCCCAGCGCATTTGCCGAAGATCAGCGAGATCTGCGGCGCCAGTCCGCTCAACAGGTCGCCGCGGCGGCCCAATTCGGCGTACCAGGCTAGCGACGTGACCGCGTCCTGGATGCGGGCGCCGGCGGAGTCGTTGATGCCGATGATCGGGCAGGCGACCATCGCGCACCACTCCATCAGCGCCGCAACCTTGCGGCCGAACATCTCACCGACCGAGCCTTGGAACACCGTCTGGTCGTGGGAAAACACCCCGACCGGCCGGCCGTTGATGGTGGCGCGTCCGGTCACACACCCGTCGCCGAAGAGCGCGTTCGGGTCACCAGGCGTCCGTGCCAATGCCCCGACCTCCAGGAAGCTGCCTGGGTCGACCAGATCGTAGATGCGGGAGCGGGCGCTCGGAATACCCTTCTTCTCGCGCCGTGCAATTGCCTTCGGATCACCGGGTTCCTTTGCCAGCTCTAGCTTTTCGCGGAGTTCAGCCAGTAGCTCGGCGCTGGTCTTGGTGGTCACTTAGGCCTCGTTCTGCTCTGCGTCAATCTTGTTGAGCGCCTGGGTCATATGTGCACCGACCTTCGCGATGATCGGCTCGTCGATCGCCTGGATGTGTTCGCCGCCGATCGGTACAACCTCCAGATCGGCGACGTACTCGCCCCAGCCGCCGTCGGGCTTGCGCGTGGCATAGCGCGGCTCGAAGGTGATCGCGTCGTCGTGATAGCGGTCGGCCATGTACAGCGTGACATGACCGTCGTAAGGCTGGACCTTGACAGTGTCGATCGCGCGGTTGTCCAGATACGACGTGCGCTGGTGCTCCATGATCCCGCCGGGGATCTGCACACCGCTCTGCCTGACCGCCTCCAGCACGAACTTGACCTGTCCCTCGTCGTCGAGTTCTTCGAGCTGCTCGTAAGGGATTTCGGGGATCTCGACGTTGAAGGTCCGCTCGGCGAAGCGCGCGTAGCGCTCCCAGCGCTTGCGGGTCTCCTCCTTGGTCTGCGGGATCTCCTCGCCGGCGCGCACCGCATCGATCAGCCCGACGAACGGCACGTCGCAGCCCTGTTGCTTCAGCCCGATCGCGCAGGCGTAGGCCAGCACCCCGCCCAGCGACCAGCCGGCCAGGATGAACGGGCCATCGCCCTGCAGCTCGCGCAGCTTCGGAACGTATTGAGCGGCACGCTCTTCGATGGTGCCCTCGACGCGCTCAAACCCGTACATCGGGGTGTCCGGCGGCAGGCGGTTCAGCAACGGCTCGTAGACCACCGTCGATCCGCCCGCGGCGTGAAACACGAACACCGGCGGCTTGGTGGAACCTTCGGGCCTGGCGCGAATGGTGCGCACGAAGCCGTCGATCTGGCCGGCCTCGAGATATTCGCGGACCGTCGTCGCCAAGTCCTCGATGGTCGCGGCGGCTTTGACGTCGTCTGAGCTGATCGGTCCCTCGGCGCGTTCGGAAAGCCGCTGGGCCATCTTGGTGGCCGCCTCGTCGTCCAGCTTGGGCAACGCGTTGAAGATGCCGCCCGGGGACTTGCCGGTCACGATCGCCCAGGTGGCGAACGCGACCCGCTCGGCCGCATCCCGCGGCGGCACATCGGAATTCAGTGCCTCGGCGACCGCCTGCTGGTTGAGCACCTGTGCGGCGCCCGCCAGGTTGGGCTGCGCGGAACGGGCGGCGGGGCCAGAAGGGTCAGTGGGCGGCGGCGGGATCGGCGCCTGGGAGGGCGGCTCCGGCTGCTTCTCGGGCTCGGCCTGAGCATCCGGCGCCGGCGCAGTCACCGAAGCCGGTGCCGCCCCGGCCAACAGCGCCGCCTGCTCCTTGGCGATCTCATCGGCCGTTTGAGTCTTCTGGTGCTCGTGCAGATCCTGCACCTCGTCGCGGTGCTCGATCGCGTACTCGATGATCTTCTCGATGCTGTAGAGGTTGGCGTCGCGAACGGCCTGCAGCTGAATCGGCGGCAGGTCGAAGTCGTACTCGACGCGGTTCTTGATCCGCACGGCCATCATCGAGTCCAGGCCGAGCTCGATCAGCGGCACCTCCCACGGCAAGTCCTCGGGCTCGTAACCCATCGCCATCGACACGATGGAGGCCAGCCGATCACGCACGGTCTCACCGGAATCCGGTGTCCAGCGAGCCAATCCGCCCACCTGGCGGGCGGTGAGGCTGTCGGTCACAGCGCTGGCCTTGTCGGACTCGTCGGCTGCCGGCTCGGCGACCAGCGCAGCCGCCGCGGGCTGGGCTGCGGTGGTCGTCGGAGCTATCGCCGCACCCGCGCCGACCGCAGTCGGCAACACCGAGGCCTGTCCGGCCCGCGATACCAACGCGTCGTAGACCAGCGTGAACGATTCGTCGATGCGCGCGTGTATTTGGACGGCCGCACCGCCGGGATGGCGGGTCAACGTCGTCACCAGTCGGGCGTTCTCGGCGGGCACTGCCCGTTGTTCGGACGCGACGAGCTGCGCATCCGGAAGTACTTGTGCTGCAGCTGCTTTCACCAATGCCGCCAAGTCGGTCGCCTCACGCGGCGCGTACTCCCACACGTGCCGGCCATCCGGCATCGCCACGTGCGTGCCGGGCATCAGCACCGATCCGTCACCGGAGAAGTGCGCGTTGAGCCAGTGCTCCTTGCGGCGGAAGCGGGTCGGCGGGATGTGCGCGTAGTCCTCGGGGCCGCTGGGCACGCGGGACCGCCGGGGAAATAGAGTGCGGATGTCGAGGTCATGGCCGTACACGAACAACTGCGCCATCGTCGACGTCATCGAGTCGAGGTCGTCCTGCTTGCGCGCCAGCGTCGGGATCAGTTGCGCGTCCGGCAATCCCGCGGCCGCGGTGGTCAGACCGATCTGCATCAGCGCTACCGGGTTGGGCGCGAGTTCCAGGAATGTGGTGTAGCCGCTCTCGACGGCGTTGCGGACGCCGTGAGTGAAGTAGACCGAATGCCGCATTCCCTTGACCCAGTACGCGACATCGTGGATCGGCTCGCCACCGGGCTTGACGTAGGTGCCCTCGTGCACCGTCGAGAAGATTCCGGCGGTCGGGCTCAGCGGCGCAATGCCCTGCAGTTCGGCGGAGAACTCACCGAGCAGCGGATCCATCTGCGACGTGTGACCCGCACCCTTGGTCTGAAGTTTGCGGGCGAAGCGGCCCTCCGCTTCGCAGTGGGCGACGATCGCGTCGATCTGCTCGGGCGGACCGCCGATCACGGTCTGACTGGGTGCGGCGTAGACGCACACCTCCAGGCCGGGGAAGTCGGCGAACACCGTCTTCAGCTCGTCGGCGGAGTACTCGACGATCGCCATGAACCGGATGTACTCGCCGAACAGCATCGCCTCGCCCTCGCCCATCAGGTGTGAGCGTGAGCAGATCACCCGGGTTGCGTCCTGAAGCGACAGCCCGCCGGCGAAGTAGGCCGACGCGGGCTCGCCCAACGACTGGCCCACCACCGCAGCGGGTTTGGCGCCGTGATGCTTGAGCAGCTCGCCTAGCGCGATTTGGATCGCGAAGATGGTGACGTTGCTGGTCTCGATGCCGTAGTCGTGCGAGTCGTCGAGGATCAACTCGAGCACCGAGTAGCCCCGCTCGTCCTGGATCAGCGCGTCGACCCTCTCGATCCACTCGGCGAAGACCTCGTTGCGCAGATACAGGTCCTTACCCATCTTGCGGTGCTGGGCACCGAAACCGGCCATCGCCCAGACCGGGCCGCTCGTCACCGGTCCGTCGGTGCTGAACACGTTCGGCTTCTGCTTGCCGTCGGCGATCGCGCGCAACCCCTTGATGGCTTCCTCGTGGTCGTGTGCCAGCACCACCGCACGGGAACGGCCGTGATTACGCCGCGACAGCGAACGCCCGATCGACTCCAGCGAAGATGCTTGGCCCTCCGGGCTTTCCATCCAGTCGGCCAGTTCCGCGGCGGCGATCTTCTTGCGCGACGTCAAGAACGCCGACACCGCGAGCGGCACCAGCGGCGCCGGGATCTCTTCGGCCGCAAGCTCTTCGATGGCGATCTCCTTGAGCCGCAACGCTTCCTCAGTGACGCCGGGCAGCTCCGGTTCTTCTTCGGCCACCGCCGTCGCGTGCTCGTCGTCGATGAACTCGCCGAATTCGTCGAAGCGCATCCCGCCGATGTACTCGGCGGGCGCCTGCTCTGCGGGCTTGGCTTGCGCCTCGGGCTCCGGCTCGGGTTCGCGCTCGACGACATCGCGCGGCAGCACCTCACGCAGCACCACGTGCGCGTTGGCGCCGCCGAAGCCGAAGCTCGACACGCCTGCGACCGCGTACCCGCCGTAGCGGGGCCAGTCGGCGGCGGTGTCCAGGAAGCGCAGATGCGCCGCTTCGAAGTCGATGTAGGGATTGGGGCCTGCGTAGTTGATCGACGGTGGCAGCTTGTCATGCTGCAGGGCCAGCACCATCTTGACCAGGCTGGCGGCACCGGCCGCCGACTCCATGTGTCCGACATTGGTTTTCACCGCGCCGAGCAGGGCCGGTTTGTCGGCCGGGCGGCCACGGCCGATCACCCGGCCCAGGGCCTGTGCCTCGATCGGGTCACCGAGCACCGTGCCGGTGCCGTGGGCTTCGACGTAGTCGATGGTGCGCGGGTTGATGCCGGCGTCCTTGTAGGCCCGCCGCAGCACATCGGCCTGCGCATCCGGGTTCGGCGCGATCAAACCGTTGGACCGGCCGTCGTGGTTGACCGCGCTGCCGGCGATCACCGCGAGGATCTGGTCGCCGTCGCGGCGCGCGTCGTCGACCCGCTTGAGCACCAGCATGGCGCCGCCCTCGGAGCGGGTGTAGCCGTCCGCGTCCGACGAGAAAGACTTGATCCGGCCGTCGGGCGCGAGCACCTGGCCGATCTCGTCGAAACCGAGCGTCACCGCCGGGGTGATCAACGCGTTGACGCCACCGGCGAGGGCCGTGTCGCACTCGCCGCTGCGCAGCGCCTGCACCGCCTGGTGAGTCGCGACCAGCGAGCTCGAGCAGGCGGTGTCGACCGCGACAGAGGGTCCGTGGAAGTCGAAGAAGTACGAGACCCGGTTGGCCACAATCGAACTCGCGGTACCGGTGATCGCATAGGGGTGGGCGACGGTCGGGTCGGACATCGCCAGGTAGCTGTAGTCCATGACGGATGTGCCGACGTACACGCCGACGGATTCGCCGCGCAGGCTGGACGCCGGGATGCGCGCGTGCTCGAGCGCCTCCCAGGTCAGCTCCAACGTCATCCGCTGTTGTGGGTCGACGTTGTCGGCTTCGGTCTTGGACAGCGCGAAGAACTCGGAGTCGAAGCCCTTGATGTCTTTGAGGTAGCCGCCGCGGGTCCGGGCCTTCTTGATGCGCTCGGCCAACCGCGGCTCTTCCATGAACTCCGACCAGCGGCCCTCGGGCAGATCGGTGATGGCGTCGCGACCCTCCAGCAGCGCCTGCCAGGTCTCCTCGGGGGTGTTCATGTCGCCCGGCAACCGGGTGGCCAGGCCCACCACGGCGATGTCGACCCGCTCGACCGGCCCGCTGCGCGTCCAGTCCGTTTCGTCGACAGTCGCATCGTCTTCGGGATCGCCCTCGACGATCCAGGTGGCCAGGGCCTCGATGGTCGGATGCTCGAAGGCGGCCGCGATCGACACCGTGACGCCGGTGCGGTCCTCGATGTCGGCGGCCATCGCCACCGCGTCGCGCGACGCCAGACCCAGTTCCACCATCGGCGTGGCCTCGTCGATGCTGTCGGGCGACTGCCCGACAGCATTGGCGATCCAGTTGCGCAGCCACTGCCGTACCTCGACGACGGTCATGTCCGTCCGAGCGGGTTTGGCAGCGCCTTCGGCCGATGGTTGGAAATCGGTGTCTGTGTCAGTCATTTCGCGGTCAGTCCGCCTCGTCGGGGAAGGAGTTCGGGGACGCCGTGCCTCTGCGCAGGCTGCCGTCCAGGTAGGCGGTGCGGCAGGCGCGACGCCCGATCTTTCCGCTGGAGGTCCGCGGAATCGCTCCGGACGACACCAGCAGGACGTCGCGGACGGTCACCCCGTGCCTCACCGCGATGGCCGTCCGGATGTCGTCGGCGATCGGCTGATGGTCGAGCTTGTGCGTACCGGTGGCCCGCTCGCTGACGATCACCAGCTGCTCGGAGGTGTCGTCCGGGTCGTATTTCAGGCCGGCGTGCGGGTTGTCGAACACCTCGGCGGGCAGTTGGTTCAGCGGCACCGAGAAGGCGGCCACATAGCCGACGCGCAACGCCCGGCTGGATTCCTGCGCCGAGTACTCGAGGTCCTGCGGGTAGTGGTTGCGGCCGTCGATGATGATGAGGTCCTTCACCCGGCCGGTGATGTAGAGGTCGCCGTCGTGGTACGTGCCGTAGTCGCCGGTGCGCACCCACAGCCCGTCGTCGGGCGCTCCCTCGGCATGCGACGGGTTGGTCCGCGATTTGAGGATGTTCTTGAAAACCTCGGAGGTCTCTTCCTCCCGGTTCCAATAGCCGGCACCCATGTTGTTGCCGTGCAGCCAGACCTCGCCGATGTGTCCATCGGGCAGCTCGCTGGCAGTCTCGACGTCGACGATCGTCGTCCATTGGTCCACACCGATCTTGCCGGCAGAGGCCTGCGCAACGCCGTTCTCTGCGTCGGCGGCGACCTCGACGAACCGCTTGTTGTTCAGCGCTTCCCGCTCGACGTAAACGATCTTGGGCTTGTCCGTCATCGGGGTGGTCGAGACGAACAGCGTCGCCTCGGCCAGGCCGTAGGACGGCTTGATCGCTCTCTCCTGGAAACCGTAGGGCCCGAACGCCTCGTTGAACTTGCGGATCGATGACGCCGAGACCGGCTCGCTGCCGTTGAGGATGCACTTGACTCTGCTCAGGTCGAGCGACTCACCATCCTTGGGCAAGCCACGCAGCGCGGCGTGTTCGAATGCGAAGTTGGGGGCGGCGGAGACGGCCCCGCCGGCGTCGCCTTCTTTGCCGGCGAGCTCACGTATCCACCGGATGGGGCGGCGCACGAACGCGGCGGGCGTCATGAAGGTGTTCGGGTAACCGATCACCGAGGACAGCAGGATGGTGATCAGGCCCATGTCGTGGAAGAAGGGCAGCCAGGAGACGCCGAAATCGCCTTCCTGACCTTCCAGCGCGTCAATCACCTGGACCACGTTGGTGGGCAGGTTCAGATGAGTGATCATGACGCCGGTGGGGGTGCGAGTCGAGCCGGACGTGTACTGCAGGTAGGCGACGGTGTCGTGCTGGGCCGGCACGAGCTCCCAGGTGGAACCAACATCTGCAGGCACCGCGTCGACGGCGATGACGCGCGGCCGCTCCTTGGCCGGGCGACTGCGGAAGAACTTGCGAACGCCCTCGGCGGAATCGCTGGTGGTCAGGATCGCCGATGGGGTGCAGTCGTCGAGCACCGCATGCAGGCGGCCGACGTGACCCGGCTCGGCCGGGTCGAACAGCGGCACCGCGATCCGGCCCGCATACAAGGTGCCGAAGAAGGCGGTGATGTAGTCCAGGTTCTGTGGGCACAGGATCGCGACGCGATCGCCCGGCTGGGTGACCTGCTGCAGCCGGGCGCCGACCGCCCGGTTGCGGTTGCCGAACTCGGCCCAGGAAATGTCGCGGGCGATGCCGTCGCGTTCGGTGGAGTAGTCCAGGAAGCGGTACGCCAGCTTGTCCCCGCGCACCTTCGTCCACTTCTCGACGTGACGAACCAGGTCGGTGTTCTCCGGAAACCTGATCTTGCCGTTCACGATGAACGGGTTGTGGTACGGCACGCCACTCTCCTGTCACACAGTTCTGGGTCGGGTCACATCCGTATGGGCTGCACCGACGGTTACATCCGGCGCGGTCGGCCAGCGGAACGTCGCGCAATCCGCCTGCTGTGCAATCCGCAACGCATCGACGCGCTAGGCCGACCACAGCTGTTCTTAAATTCTTCTTAATGTTAGTGGTCGGTGCGCCGCGAACCAAATCCGAAGGTACCGCTTGTGACATCCGTCAGGGTTGCAGCCGGGCCGTGTCGTGTGCCCGTTACCCGTGTTTCGGGTGTGGCGCGTTCTCGACCGCGGCATGCGCCCAATTCAACGCCCACTCGGTGGCCGGCTGTCCGTCCAAATTCCAGAACTGGGTGGTGGCATACAGCGCGTGCACCGGCTGGCCCGCGCCGCCGGCCAGGACATCCAGCGTCTTGGGCAGGTTGGCCAGGCTGAACGCGTCCTGCGGGGCGGCGCAAATCAGGTCGCCGACCCCGCAGATCTCATTGGTTTTGCTGTTGAGCGTGCCGAAGCCGCCCGGCCGCGGCCCGGTCATGGTCAAACCAAGTCCGGACAGCACCGGCACCTCGTACAAGGTGATCTCGGCGCCCTCGCCCGGCGGATTAGGTCCGATGTCCTGGCCCACGCCTTGCTGGCGACGGCCGTCGGCGATCAACGTCACACCGAGCACCAAATCGTCGTCGACCGGTCCGCGGCCATTGCCGACATCGCTGGCGATGTCGCCGGCGATCACCGCGCCCTGGGAGAAGCCGACCAGCACATAGCTGGTCAACGGGCACTTGGCGTTCATGTCGGTCATCGCCTTGACCGTTGCGCGGGTGCCCTCGGCCCGGCTGTCGTTGTAGGAAATCTGGGTGTCCCCGCTCAGCGGGTTGTGGAACTGCGCGGTGTAAGGCACGGTGTACGTCTCGACCCGGCTGGAGTTGAATTGCTCGGTGATCGGCCGGGTGACGTTGAGTAGCAACGCCTTCGGGAATTGGACCGGGTTGAGCGGATTGTCCTGCAGCGACGATTCCCAGGTGCCGGGAACCGCGATGAGTTGCACGTCGGGGCAGCTGGCGTCTTGGAAGGCCGGCCGCGGCTTGTGTGGATAGGCCGAACTGCTTGTCGGCGGCACGATGCTGGGCGGCACCGCGCTGGGCGCGGTTTTCGGTTGCCGCAGGATGGTCACCACAGCGAAGATGATGAGCCCGACGACGAGCGCCGTTGCGGCGGCGGCGATCAACGCCAGGGTGCGGTGGCGCTTCCGCCGGGAATTACGACGGGTCTTTCCAGCCATGGTCTCCTGCTAGCAGATTCGGTCGGTCGCACAGTCGACTCAGTCGACGGCGGGCAGCCGGAACGTCTGCCGCACCCCTTTACGGTACCGGGTCGGGAACCTAGCGGATCGCGCCGACGATGTCGCCGGACATCGCGCCGAGCTGGGCGCTCCACGAGCCCCAGTCGTTGCTGCCGCCGCCGGGGAAGTCGAAGTGGCCGTTGTGGCCACCGACGTTGCGGTACTGCTGGTAGAAGAACCGGGCGTTGCCCATCGCCTCGCCGGCCTGACCGATCATGGCTGCCGCGTCGCCGCCCATGTTCGACGGGCTCCACACCCAGATCCTGGAATTGTTCTGGGCCAGCAAGTCGGCGTGCACCCAGGGGTCGCGCCACTTCCACCGACCCAGCTGCGGGGCGCCCCACATGCCGTTGCCGTCAATGCCGCCGAACTGGTGCAGACCGGCGAGGATCGCGCCACCCGTCGTGGTGTTCGACGGGTACAGGAAGCCCGACAGCGAGCCGGCAAAGCCGAAGCGGTCAGGGTGGAAGCAGGCCAGGGCCATCGCGGCGTATCCGCCTTGGGATGCGCCCACGGCGGCGTGGCCGCCCGGCGCCAGACCCTTGTTGGCGGCCAGCCAGTCCGGCAACTCGCTGGTCAGGAACGTCTCCCACTGCTTGCTGCCGTCCTGTTCCCAATTGGTGTACATGCTGAACGCCCCGCCGGCCGGTGCGGCCACCGAAATCCCCTTGCCGGCCAGCGTGCCCATCGCGTTACCCGCCGTCACCCAGTTGCTGACATCCGGGGCGGCATTGAACGCATCCAACAGAACCACCATGTGCGGACCACCGGCCAGGAAGGCCACCGGGATGTCACGGCCCATCGCCCCCGACGGCACCATCAGCGTCTCGTAACCCGCGGCACGGGCCGACCCGCTTGTGGTCGCGGCAATGCTTACAGGGCCTCCGATCCCGATCGTCAGCGCGGCCGCGCACAGTAGCCGTAGCAGTATCGACAGACCTCTCATACCGACCTCACTCGTCGCTCGACCACCAACCCAGAGACCAATCCCGCAGAGCGCCCCCGTTCCGCAAGGTAGCTAATCACACCCCGCTGAATCGGACGCCGGAAACGGCGAACGGCGACGACCTCGCAAGGTCGTCGCCGTCAGCCGTGTTGTTCTTAGCTCAGGTGTGCTGGCCGGTCGCAGTGGCGGCCGGAGCACCCGGGGCAGCGCCCGGGCCCGGACCCGCACCCGGAGTCGCACCGAGCGTCCGCTGCAGGTCCGGCAACATGGCGTGCAGCTGTGCACCCCAGTACGGCCAGTCGTGCGTGCCGTTGGCGTCGAAGTTGAACACCGCGTTGTGGCCACCGGCCGCGTTGTAGGCGTCCTGCCATTTGATGTTGCTGGTCCGCACAAAGCCCTCGAGGAACTTGGCCGGCAGGTTGTCGCCACCGAGGTCCGACGGCTTGCCGTTACCGCAGTACATCCACACTCGGGTGTTGTTGGCCACCGTCTTGCTGACGTTCACCAACGGGTCGTTGCGCTGCCAGGCCGGGTCCTCCCTGGGACCCCACATGTCGGCGGTCTTGAAACCACCAGCGTCACCCATCGCAAAGCCGATCAGCGTCGGTCCCATGCCCTGGGAGGGGTCCATCAGACCGGAGAACGAGCCGACCTCGATGAACTG
>DATFYT010000206.1:0-21528 GCA_035314925.1 Mycobacterium sp.
AGCGCGGTCCCCATGAACACCGCGCCGATGTTGAGCAGGATCAGGATGTCGATGGGCTCCTCAGGCTGCGCCGGATTGGCGTTCCCGAGCCCGGTGCTGCCGGGCACCGCCAGCGACAACACACCGAGCACGAACGGCAGCAGAGCCAAAAACCCGAAGTAGCCGCGGTCGGCGGTGATCAGCCGGGCCTGACGGCGGGCCAGCGTCCCGACCTGACGCCATCGGCTGCTCTGCGGCGGTCGGCCCAGCGGCGCCGCACCGGCGGTCGGCGACGGCCGGTGCGGCGCAGCGGGATGGCGCGCGAGAAACGCCCGGTGCACACCGTCGGGGTCGGTGCTGACCCGGGCGAAGATGTCGGCCCAGTCGCTGGTGCCCATCGCCGCCGCGATCTGCGCGGGCGGGTCGGCGAAGGCGGTCTTGCCGCCCGGCGCCAGCAGCAGCAGCTGGTCGCACATGCTGACGTAGGTGAGCGAATGCGTGACGACGATGACGACGCGGCCGGCGTCGGCGAGCCGTCGCAGCATCGTCATCACCTGCCGGTCCAACGCCGGGTCGAGCCCCGACGTCGGCTCGTCGAGGATCAGCAGCGACGGGCCGGTCAGCAACTCCATGGCCACCGATGCGCGTTTGCGCTGCCCGCCGGACAGCTTGTCGACGCGAGTTTTCTTGTGCGGCGTCAATTCCAGCTCGTCGAGCACCCGCTCGACCACCTGGCGTCGATCCTCGATCGAGGTGTCGGGCGGCAGTCGCAGTTCGGCGGCGTAACTGAGCGCCTGCTCGACGGTGAGCTGGCGGTGCACCACGTCGTCCTGCGGCACCACCCCGATCCGTGAGCGCATCGAGGCGTACTCGGCGTGCACGTCGTGCCCGTCGAAGGCGACCACGCCGGCGCTGCGCGGCATCGTCCCGCCAATCAGCTTGACCAGCGTGGATTTTCCGGCGCCGGACGGCCCGATCACCGCGGTCAGCGTCCCCGGTTTCGCGGTGAACGACACATCCTCCAACAGCTGGCGCCCGTCGATCGTCAGCGCCAACCCGTGCGCGGTGAGCCCGCTGGTGCGCGACGCCACGGGCTGCGGCACCAGGGTGTTGCCGGTCGCGAGCAGGTCGGTATTGCCGATGGTGACGACGTCGCCGTCGCGCAGCATCATCGCCCGCGTGATCAGGGTGCCGTTGACGAATGTGCCGTTGCTGCTGTTGTTGTCGCGGATTTCGAGGCCGGCCGGACTGATCGACAGCACCGCGTGCACGCGGGAGGCTAGCGCGTCGTCGACGACGACGGTGTTGGTCTTGGCGCGACCGACCGTCGCCGAACCCGGTGAACTCCCTGTCCGCGGCGGGGGCGTTGCCCGCCAGCTGTCGCTGATCGGCCGGCGCAGGTCCGGTCGGCTCGGAGGGGGTTGCGGTGCGGTCGGACGAATCGGCGGCCGCGTCTGCGTTCGCGTCGGGGGCGGCGGCGGGCCCGCGGGCCGGAACACGGCGGTCTTCGGGCTCGAGCCCACGGTCTCATCGGGTATAGGCTCGGGCGTCCGCGGGTTGCGGGGTCCGGAGGTCGGCGCCGCCGCGGCGACGCGGAATGTCAACTGTGGCCCATGCGGGCTGCCCAGGGTGATGGTCAGGCGGTCGTGGATAGGCACCAAGGTGGCGCGCGAACCGGCGATGTAAACGCCGTTTTGGCTTTTGTCAACGACGACCCACTGCGAGCCGTCGAACCGCAGGATCGCGTGCGCCCGCGATATCAGCGTGAGGTCGTCAGGGTTGATGTCGTGGAAGCAGATGTCGCAGCCGCGGTCGCGCCCCACGATGACGTCCCGGTCGACCGGAAACGTGTACATCGCCGATCCCATCCAGACCGTCAATGGCGGCACGCCGACACCGCTCGCCGCGGCGAGCTTTGTCGTATCGCCGCCGCCCGGCGGCGTGCGGCTGCGATCTGTCGGTGTCATCCACTGCTTTCTATACCCGGGGATCCTGTATGCGACGCATACGAACATATCGCCGCAGCCAGCAGCGACGACAGATCCGCGTTGAGTCGCGCCCCCGCGGTGATCGTTTCGAAGCTAAACCTTTACTTGACGTTGGCAATGTTCAGGATTGACCATAAAACGGTGCGCCGACTGCTGGGTTCGCTGTGCGCTACGGTGTGCACCGCATTTGTCACCCTGGCGACAGCTCCAACGGGTGGTGCAGTCGGCGCACCTTGGTTTGCCCCCTCTGTAGGCAACGCGACGCAGGTAGTTTCCGTCGTCGGAGTTGGCGGTTCGAACGCAAAACTGGACGTCTACCAACGTGGCGCCGCGGGCTGGGAGCCGGTCGCGGCGGGCATACCGGCGCATGTCGGATCGGCAGGCCTTGCGCCGCAAGCCAAAAGCGGGTATCCGGCTACCCCGATGGGGGTGTACTCGTTGCCGTTCGCATTCGGGACTGCACCCAATCCCGGTAGCGGCCTGCAGTACGTCCAGGTCGGGTCCAACCACTGGTGGAGCGGCGACGACAACAGCCCGACCTTCAACACGATGCAGGTCTGCCAGAAAGCTCAGTGTCCGTTCGACACCGGAGCGAGTGAGAACCTCGAGATTCCGCAGTACAAGCATGCGGTGGTGATGGGCGTCAACCCAAATCGTCAGCCGGGCAAAGGCGCTGCATTTTTCTTCCACACCACCGACGGCGGCCCGACCGAGGGCTGTGTGGCGATCGACGATGCCAAGCTGGTGCAGATCATCCAGTGGCTGCGGCCCGGCGCCGTCATCGCGATCACCCAATAACCGAGAACCGCAAACGAATTCAGGCTATGGCGTTACCGGGCCGCACCTTGAAGTCGAGGTTCGCCAACGACATCGTCGCGTCGTAAGTCCGGTCATACCCCGTGGCGCTGATCCGCCATCCACCGGCGGTGCGGCGATAACGATCGCGGTAGAACCCGGCACCGATCAGCATGAAGTTGAACTCGGCCACGATCACGCGGTCCTGCAGATACCAGATGCCGGACGCCTCATCCCCGGTCACGGTGATCTCCGGGTGAGTCACCCGGTGCTCGGTGATGACGCCCGGGCCCAGCGACGAGCGCATGAACTCGACGAGGTCGTCGCGATTGGTGAAGTGGTGCTCCTCACCGAGCGACGACCCGTAGTCGCCCTTGACGTCCTCGGTGAGCGTGTCGGCGAAGTCGTCCCAATGTTTGGTGTCCAGCCCGCGCAGATAGCGGTACTTGATCAGTTCGATTGCTGCAACGTCGGCGAGGTATTCGTCATGGCCCATCAGGTCATCTCAGCACACGCCGGCGGGGACTCGTCGTGCAGGTAAGGGTGACCATATCGATCAGCGCCCGTCGCTCCCGTTGCCAGTCGACGGCGGTGCCCACGATCATCTGCGCCAACACCACGCCCCGCAGCGTCGCCCAAATAACCTCGGCGACACCATCATTCGACGGATCGTCGGTGATCAATCTGCCGAGCTCGGCGATCGCCGAATTCATTTCCAGCAGGTGCTGTCGTGAGGCCCCGCCCGGCCCGCCGCGGTTGGCCCGCAGGATTTCAAAGGCCGCCATGGACGTCGGACTGCTGTAACAACTCCACGCGGTGTCGACGACGACCTCGATGCGCTCGCGCAGCGGCAGTGCGCTGACGTCGGCTGAGGACAGACTTTCCAGCAGCTTGGCGACGCCCTCGTCGACGACGGCCATCAGCAAGCCGTTGCGGTCGCCGAAGTGATACTGGATCACCCCCCAGGTAACGCCCGCGCGTTCGGCGACATGTTTGGCGGTCGCGGCGGCGAACCCCTCTTCCACAATGCAGCGGACCGTCTCGTCGATGATCTTCGCCCGGGTGTCATCGCCGCGTTTGCGTGGCGCGTTGGTCCGTCGAGTGGGGCTGACGGGCCCGCGTGGTTTCTGGCCTGCGGAAATAGACATTGTTGACTTTATAACATAGTCGCGACTATTTTTGGTGCCGTGACCCACTCCCGCTACGCACGGCTGTCCCGCCAGGAGCTGGCGGTTTTGGTCCCCGAGCTGCTGCTGATCGGGCACATGATCGATCGCTCCGGCATGGCCTGGTGCATCCAGGAATTCGGCCGCGAGGAGATGGTGCAGATCGCCATCGAGGAGTGGGCCGGCGCCAGCCCGATCTACACCAAGCGGATGCAGCGGGCGCTGAACTACGAGGGCAACGACGTGCCCACGATCTTCAAGGGCCTACAACTCGACATCGGCGCGCCGCCGCAGTTCATGGACTTCCGCTACACCATCCATGACCGCTGGCACGGCGAATTTCACCTCGACCACTGCGGCGCGCTGCTCGACGTGGAGCCGATGGGTGACGAGTACGTCTTCGGCATGTGCCACACCATCGAGGACCCGACGTTTGACGCGACCGCGGTGGCGACCAACGCGCGCGCGCAGATGCGGCCCATCCATCGGCCACCGCGGGTTCCGTCCGACCGGCAACCGCACTGCGCGTGGACCGTCGTCATCGATGAGTCCTATCCGGAAGCCAAGAGTATCCCGGCGCTGGACATCGTCGCGCAAACCCGCGCTGCCACCTGGGAACTCGACGGGATCGATCGGTCCGACGAAGGATTGGCCGACTATTCGGGCCCGCTGGTCTCCGACCTGGACTTCGGCGCGTTTTCGCATTCGGCGTTGGTGCGCATGGCCGACGAGGTCTGCCTGCAGATGCACCTGCTGTATCTGTCCTTCGCGGTCGCGGTGCGAGCCCGCGCAGGGTCGGATGCCGACCTGGCCGCCTCAGTGGGAACCCGCCAGCTGATCGGCCTGGCCGGGCTCGGTGCCGAGCGCATCCACCGCGCGTTGTCACTGCCCGGCGGGATCGACGGCGTGCGACGGGTTTTCGAGTTGCATCCGCTGTTCAACCCGCTCGGCTATGTCAATGCGGAGACCTCGGACCAGCTGCATGTCCACCAGTCGCCGGCCCATGACGACGCTTCGTGGATCTCGCTGTGCTCGCCGGATTCGGTGCAGCCGTTGCAGGCGATCGCGACCGCTGTGGATCCGAATATCGCCGTCCGGATCACGGGCACCGATACCGACTGGACGGCCGAACTGTCCGAAAACAAAACTGCCGCAACCGAGCTGCCGGAGGTGGCGGTGGCCAAATTCAGCGGCGGATCGACTTTCCAGTTCGAGCCTAGGCGATCGCTGCCGCTGACGGTGGTGTAACGCCGGCCCGATCTGTCAAGACATCGGCCGTATCACTTCGGTGACACAACCGCATCGAGCGCATACCAATCAGATTGCGCCCGACCGTCATAGCGCGCCCACGGTTATGGTTAACCCTGGCCACCGACCGCAATCGACGAAGGTATTCGCTTTATGTATGACCCGTTGGGGTTATCGATCGGGACCACCAATCTAGTCGCGGTCCGCAAAGGGAACTCACCCGTCTCGCGTCGCGCGGTGTTGACCCTTTTTCCCGATCGCGCACCGGAACTCGGGGTGCCCGTGGAGGACCCGGATGGGTCCGACACCGGCACATTGATGACCGGTTTCGTCGAGCGGGTCGGTGGGTCGAACAGTCTGATGTCTGCCGACGGGTCGAAGCATGACCCTGCACTGTTGCTGGTCGAGGCCCTCGACGCGTTGATCACCGAGGCCGGTGGGGATGCGTCGACGTCTAACATCACGATTGCCGTTCCCGCGCACTGGGAACCGCAAGCCCTGCGGACACTGCAGGATGCGTTGTGCACACATGCCGACTTCGTCCGGGGCGGCATGTCACCGCGACTGGTCTCGGATTCCGTTACCGCGTTGACGGCGTTGAATTCCGATGACCGCCTGCCTGTCGACGGTGTGGTGGCGCTACTCGACTTCGGCGGAACCGGCACCAGCATCACGCTGGCCGACGCCGCGTCAGGCTTTACCCCGATTACCGACACGGTGCGCTACCCCGAATTCTCCGGCGACCTCATCGATCAGGCTCTGCAGGTTCATGTGCTGGACAATGTCGGTCGCAGCAAAGGCGTCGATCCCGCCAGCACGGGCGTCGTCGGACAGTTCGGCAATCTGCGAGAAGAATGCCGGCTGGCCAAGGAGCGGCTGTCCGCCGAGACGGAGACCGAGCTGGTCGTTGAACTGGCGGGGCAGCGTGCCACCGTCCAGGTGAGTCGAGCCGAACTCGAGAGCCTCATCGAAAATCAACTCAGCGGCGTCCTCTCGGCATTCGATGACATGTTGCGGCGCAGCAGAGTTCGCCGCAGAGACGTCGCGGCGGTGGCGATGGCCGGCGGCTGCGCCAAGATTCCGATTGTCGCCCAGCGCCTTTCGGCTCACACCAAGGCATCGGTGGTGACCGCCGTTCAGCCCGCCCTCGCCATGGCCGTTGGCGCGGTGATGCTCTCGGCGCGACAGCCGATCGAGCAGCAAGAGGGCGACGGGCTCGAATCGACGACGATGGCCGCGATGGTGGGTGCGTCCACCGGCAGCCTCGCGGCGTCTACCGGCAGTTTCACCGCATCGACCGACACCCTCGGTGCGTCCACCGGGACGTTCGGGGTGCCCACGGGCGGTGCGTTTTTCGAGGACCCGTCGGAAACGATGCACCAGTTGGCCTGGTCGGAGGCCGACGACTCCGATAACGAACCGGTGGTCTATACCGGTGAGCCTTACGACGACGACGCCCGCTCGACACCGTCTCAGCTGCTGCAACTGCCCAAAATTGAGCTGCCCGAGGAGCCGCGCGGTGGAAGTCGTTTCCCGCAACTGTTTTTGGGAGTCGCCGCGCTGGTCTCGATGGTCGCCATCGGCGGTGTGGCATTTTCGCTGACCAGCTCAACCAGCCTGCCGGCGCCACCGGCGCCGGCACCCACCAGCACGTCGGCCGCGCCGCCGCACCAACCCAGCTCCAACCTGCCGTCGCCCAGCCTCCCATCGCCAAGCCCGCTGCCGCCACCACCTCCGAGCAGCGAGCCGTCGGCCGCCGTCGCGCCGCCGGTCACCAGCGAGGCTCCGCCGCCGCCTCCGCCGCCACCACCGGTGACAACGACGTATCAGCCGCCGCCCCGCACCACACAGCAGGCGACCAGCACGACCCCGACCACGACCACCACAACCCCGACCACGACCCCGACGACCGCACCGCCGCCGCCCAGCACGACGGTGAGCACGTCGCCGTCGGAAGTGATGACGACGACGTACTTGAAGCTCCCGTTCGTGCCAGTCCCGATACCGGTTCAGGTGCCCGAGGGGACGGGCGGCACGAACCAGCAGCCGCAGAGTCCCTATCAGCCGCAGAGTCCCTACCAGCCGCAGAGTCCCTACCAGCCGCAGAACCCATATCAGCCGCAGTATCCGTACGGCGGCGGGGGGTACGGCTACTAGGCGTGGCGCAAGTCGCCCGTTATGCGCACACTGGTGTTATTGAGTGAGCTGCCAGGAGGCCGCAATGGACGACAACGGTCGGTTCGGATTCGATCCCGAAGACTTCGATCGAGTGTTCCGCGATGCCAGCGAGGGACTTCGCGAGGCATTCGACGGGATCAGCCGGTTTTTCACCATGCCCGGTGACCGGGCCGGGTGGTCCGGCCTGCTCGAAGACCTGGCCCGGCGCACGCGGACCAGGCCGGAAACCGCCGGCGAGGCCGGCGATGGTGTGTGGGTGATCTACACCGTGAGCGACGACGGCGGCGCCCGCGTCGAAGAGGTGTACGCCGCCGAACTCGATGCGCTGCGTGCAAACCAGAGCAACACCGACGCAGGCCGCAAAGTCCGATTCCTGCCGTACGGCATCGCCGTCAGCGTCCTGGACGGCTCACAAGGCTCAGAGGAAACGCCGTAACGCCTGATCCAACATCAGTGCGACCGGAATAACAGGACACACTCGGGGGTACAGCGCAACAATGTTGACCATGTGCCTTCGCCAAATCGCTCGTCTCGTTGCTGCTGTGCTGATGACCACCTGCGGGCTGCTGAGCGCACCCATCACCACCGCGGCCGCGCAACCATGTCCCGACGTCGAGGCGGTATTCGCCCGCGGCACCGGTGAGCCGCCCGGTGTCGGCGGGATCGGCGAGCCGTTCGTCGACTCGCTGCGCTCGGCGATCGGTGCCAAGTCGCTCGACGTGTATCCGGTGAATTACGAAGCCAGCAGCGATTTCGGCGACCGTGTCCAGTTCGCCCAGAGCGTCGTCGACGGGATCAAAGACGCAAGTGGTCACATCGAGGCGACCGCGGCGAACTGCCCCAAGACCCGGATCGTGCTCGGCGGATACTCCCAGGGTGCGGCCGTCGCCGGTTTCGTCACGTCGGCGTCCATACCAGCGGGGGTACCGGCCGAGTACCTCGAGTTTCTGCCCAAGCCGATGCCGCCGGAGATTGCTAACCACGTCGCCGCGGTGACCCTCTTCGGAAAGCCGTCGGCTGAGTGGCTGCAAAACTACGGGGCACCGGCGATCGCCATCGGCCCGCTGTATGCGCCCAAGACCGACGACTTGTGCGCGCCCGGGGACACGATCTGCAACGGCGATCCCGGTGGGGCGCCGAGCTTCGCGCACGCTGAATACCCAGCCAACGGCATGACCGCCCAAGCCGCGGATTACGCCGCGAGCCATCTGTAGCGTCAGTCGGGTTGGCTCGCCATGATCGTCGCGAACAACTCGCTCATCTCGTCAGCGGGACCGCGCGGCACCGTGTAGTCGGTGTCATCGCGGATCTCCGCGAAATGATCGCGGACAGCCTCCATCGATAGCGCGGGACTGTAGAAACCCTTCGTCCTGCCGATGAAGAACCGCGCGACGTTTCCGGCGCCCACCGTGTAGATCTCCCCGGAAACCGGGCAGTCCCGGTGCGTCAGAAACGCCACCACCGGAGCGACCAGGGCCGGGTCTAGCTTCTGAAGGTATTGCGCGGCAAGGTCATCCAAGATTGCCTGCGCCGATGCGTTATTTTCGAGATCCGTCTGGCCCGTGGCGCTCTCCATGGAGTGTGCCAGCATCCGCGTGTAGGCGATCGGGGCGATGGCGTTGACCTTGATGTCGTGGTCGGCTCCTTCGGCGGCCAGCACCCGGGTCAAGCCGATCAACCCGGTCTTGGCGGCGCCGTAGTTGCTCATCCGCTCGGCGCCCAGGATTCCGGCGGCAGAGCAGGTATTCACGATGCGGCCGTAGCGCTGCTCGCGCATCACTTTCCATGCCGGCCTGGTCACATGGAACGCGCCCTTCAAGTGCACGTCCAACAGGGGTTCGAACCTATCGGCGGTCATGTCCTCGAACGGCGCGTCGGAGACGATGCCCGCGTTGTTGATCACGATGTCCACTCGTCCCCACGTGCGCAGGGCGGTCTCGATGATCGCCTGTCCGCCTTGAGGACTCGTCACGCTATTGGTGTCGGCGACGGCTTCACCGCCCTGCCGGCGTATCTCCTCTGCGGCGGCGTTCGCCGCGTCGATGTCCGCGCCCGCTCCGGTCACCGAACCGCCGGTGTCGTTGACGACGACGCGCGCACCGCGCGATGCCAGCAGCAGCGCGTACTGCTTGCCCAACCCACCACCGGCACCGGTGATCACCGCAACCTGATCGTCGAACCGCATGTCATTGAGACTCACCACGTGACCGGTAGCTCTTTCATGCCGTAGATGTCGGAATCTTTGAACTGCAACTCATCCGGCGATACCGCCAATCTCAGTCCGGGCAGGCGCCGGGCGAGTGTCGCGAACGCGACTTGCATTTCGACGCGAGCCAGGTTGGCCCCGATGCATTGGTGGACTCCGTAGCCGAAGCCCACATGCCCGCGGGTGTTGCGGTCGATGTCGAAAGCCTCTGGATTCTCGACGAATTCGCTATCCCAGTTTCCGGCGGGCAAATTCATCAACAGTCTGTCGCCGGCACGGATCGACTGACCGCCGATCGTGAGGTCTTCGGTCGCTATCCGATCCACTTGGGCGTGCACGATGGTGAGATAGCGCATCAGCTCTTCGATGGCGTTGGCGATCACCGCTGGATCGTCGGTTTGGCCGAGCCGTTCGAACACATCCCGATGCTGAAGCAGCGCAACAGTTCCCAACGAAATCATGTTGGCTGTCGTCTCGTGTCCGGCTTGCATCATGATCACGCCGTTCATCGCCGCGGTCTCGCGGCTGAGTTGGCCGGTAGCGACGTAGTCGGTGACAAGGCGGCTGATCAGGTCGTCGCCGGGCTCGGCCTCTTTGCGCCTCACCAACTCCTGTATGTAGGCGAACATCGTCGCGAAGGCCTGCCCCTTTTGCTCTTCGGACGTCCTGGTGTCCAGTCCGAGCGAGGTGTTGTATTGAAACAAACCGAGATCTTCCGGCGGCACGCCCAGCAGCAGCGCGATCACCAATGACGGCATTGGCAAGGCGAAGTCGCGCACGATGTCGGCGGGCGGCCCGTTCTCGATCATCGTGCCGAGGAATTGGTCGACCATCTCCTGAATCTGTGGCCGCATCGCTTCGGTGCGCCGGAAGGTGAATTGGCTGGTCATCATCCGCCGCAACCGATGATGCTCGGGATCGTCGATGCGGGCGAAGATCACCGGCGTGCCTTCATCGCTCGACGGTTTGATCGAGGACGCGATGGTGTCCGCGGACAGTCGCGGGTCAACCAGTGCGGCCCTGATGTCCTGGTAGCGGCTGACTGACCAGACCGGTAGGCCGCCCCACATTGCCCGTCGCAGGCCGGGCTCGTCGCGCCACTGCGCGAATTCGGGCGGGGGTGCAAGAGGGCATCGGGCCTCCCGCGAGGCGGGGATGACCGGAAGCTCGGTCGCGGAGCGGGAGTCGGAAGTCGTTGCCGTCACAGGCGTTTCCTCATAAGTGTCAGGTGGCTGCCAATTACCGAGCGTAGAACCCGGCTGATTGGCAGTCAACTGTCAGTTACGCTGGCCTTATGACCGCAGTGAGCGATCGGCCGTTGCGAGCGGACGCAGCGCGCAACGCCGAACGGATTCTGCGGGCGGCGCGGGATGTCTACGACGAGCAGGGGCCCGAGGCGCCGATCGAGGCGATCGCCCGCCGCGCCGGAGTGGGGGAGCGAACGCTCTATCGTAGGTTTCCGACCAAGGCCGACCTGATCCGGGCCGCGCTTGATCAGTCCATCGCCGAGCACCTCACGCCGACGATCGCGGCTGTCCGGCATGCCGATGACCCACTGCGCGGCCTCGCCCAACTGATTGACGCGGCGATATCGCTGGGCGCGCGCGAACACAACCTGCTGACCGCGGCGCGCAGGGCCGGCTCGCTCACCCCCGACATCTCGACCGAGCTGTATGACGCGCTCAACGAGCTTGCCCGACGAGGCCAGCAGGCCGGCGTCGTCCGTGCCGACCTGGTCGCCGACGACCTGCCGCGGGTGATCGCGATGCTGCACAGCGTGCTCTGGACGATGGATTCCGACAGTGACGGCTGGCGTCGCTACGTCGCGCTGTTACTCGACGCGATATCGGTCGGCGAACGACGGCCACTGCCCCCGGCGGGCGCTCTTCGTTTTGCGCCGGCGTCGACCAGCTGGCCGTGAAGCGTGGGGCCTGCACCGCGGCCGTTATCTGATCGTGACTATTTCTTGATTTGCCCTTAAGCTGCTTGCCGTGGGACGCCATCGATTAGCCAGCAACCGGCGGAAATCCCCGGTCGTCGTGGCTGCAATTGCCGCCCCCTCCGCCGTTTTATTTGCCCTCGGCGGAAGCTGTCACCAATCCACCCCGGTCAGCGAGGCCGATTCGGTTGCTGGTGCCGCTGCGCCGTGCTGCTTGCAGGTCACCGCGGCCGCACCGAGCCCGTCGTCCTGGGCTCCGTCCACTGTGAGCACCGCTCCCGGTGAGGTGCTGCCGGCATCGAGGGCATCACGATGGCGAGTGGTTGCCAAAAATGTCCCGCAGATGTTGCCCGTGGGGGTCGCTCCCGAGCGCGGCCTGCAGATCAAGACGATTCTGGCCGCTCGCAGTATCAGCGCGGCGTTCCCCGAGATCAAGAGCATCGGCGGCGTTCGACCGGACTCAAAGAGATGGCATCCGCAGGGTTTGGCGCTCGACGTGATGATTCCCAACCCCAGTAGCGCCGCGGGGATAGCGCTCGGAAACGAGATAGTGGCCTTCGCGCTGAAGAATGCGAGTCGATTCGCGTTGCAAGACGCTATCTGGCGCGGCACCTACTACACCCCCAGCGGGCCGTCGGGATCTGGCTACGGCCACTACGACCACGTCCATATCACCACCCACGGCGGTGGATACCCCACCGGCGGGGAGGCCTACATCCGCTAACCGCGGACCGACTCACCGCGTTTCGGTAACGCCGCCCGCGCCCGGGTGTCAGGTGGAAAACTTGCCCTCGCTGACATGGCAGACCGGGTTGAGATGAGGCCGCCCGGAGCGTCGACCGGCACGACCTGTTCCTAGTTGGCGTTAGCGCGCAGGGGGCACAGAGGAGGAGGTAATGAGCGCAACGCCAATTAGTGCGTTTTTCGCGGCAAGTTCGATCGTAGCAGGATCGGTAATTTCAACTCCGATTAGTAACGTCTTTCATTGGGACTATGCGTTGACCAGCGAAGCAATGGTAATTGATCCAGTAGTAAATCAAGAGTGGACCGACGCAGCCACTAGCTTGTACCTCGACCCACTCGGGTTTAACGGTGTGGCGACGACGCTCACCATACCAGAGGTAATAGCGGGGGATGACTTACAACAAGCTGTTGGGGTTGGTGTGCAAGATTTAGTAAACGCCGTTGAAACCCAATATAATGCGGGGGCGATCGATGCTGCTGACCCGCTCTACATATTCGGTTACTCCCAAAGCGCCGTCGACGCGTCATTGGCTGAGCAGCAACTTGCGCACGATGGCGTCCCTACTGCTGATCTGCACTTTGTTCTGGTGGGCGATAGCGCATCCGCAGAGGGAGGGTTCCTGAATACTTTCGTGGAGTCACTTCCAACATGGTTGCAGCCATTCGCTACTGAGACCCTTGAAAGCTTTGGGCTCGGCGATGTACTGGGTGCCACTACTCCTGACGACTTCTACCCAACCGACGTCTACACACTGTCGGGAGATGGTTGGGCAAATTGGGATGGTGGCGCCAACTTACTTGGCATGTTCAGCACCCACCTCGAATATCTTGGTCTGACCACAGCCGACGTCAACTCTGCCACCCTGTCGGTAGTGGACGGTCTAACCGACTACTACACCATAAACAGTGCCGACGTTAATGGCTTGGAAGCATTATGGGAGGGATTCATGATAGCGGTCAGCGTTTTCTGAACGCGATAGCCGTCCGCCGGGTTACGGCGCAGCCGGCCCGGTCAGCAACTGCCGGATCACGGGCGCGGCCCAGCGGCACAGTTCCTCGCGGCTCAGGTTCGCCACCGGCGGATTCACCAGCACATAGCGAGTGATCGCAAGCCCGATGACGAAGGCGCCGGTCAGGCCTGCCCGCTGGACGGGATGGTCCGGCGTGGCGGTGATCAGCTTGGGCGCGATCTGTTGCGCGAACACCTGCCGCAAGGCGTCGGCCGCCAGTTGGCTCGTCATCGCCGCGCGCAACAGCGCGACGAACGTCTCGTCTTCTTCCCACACCGCGAAGAATCGCTGCAGCAGAATGTTCGCGACGTCGTCGGGATCAAGGCCCGACAGATCGGGCAGTTCGATCGCGAAATCGGCCGCTGCTGCGAACAAGTTCTGCTTGCTGCCGAAGTAGCGGATCACCAGCGCCGCATCCACGCCCACGTCCGCGGCGACGGCGCGCAAGGTCGTGCGTTCATATCCTTCGGCCCCGAAGCGGCGACGCGCCGCCGCCAAGATGTCGGCGCGGGTTCGGCTGGCGTTGCGAGGTCGTGCCGTGGTCACGTCGGCGCCGGCCCCACCAGCAGCTGACGAAAGACCGGGCCGGCCCACCGGCTGAGTTCCTCACGGGTGAGGTCGGCCACCGGCGGATTGGCGAGCACCGATCTGGTTGCGGCAAGGCCGATCACGAACGCGTCCGTCACTGCGATGCGCTTCATGTGGTTGTCCGGGGTGACACCCATCAGGGTGGGTGCGACGTGGGTGGCCAGCGTCTCGTTCAATGTATCGGCGGCAACCCGGCTGGTCATTGCCGCGCGCAACAAGGCCAGGAACGCGTGATCGTCCTCCCATACCGCGAAATACCGCGGCAGCAACATGTCCGCGATGTCATCGGGGGCGGCGCCCGAAAGGTCGGGTAAATCAATCCGGAATTCGGTGGCCGTCGCGAACAGGTCTTGCTTGCTGCCGAAGTAACGGATCACCAACGCCGCATCGACTCCGACATCCGCGGCGATAGCGCGCAACGTGGTGCGCTCGAACCCCTCGGCCGCGAATCGACGGCGCGCGGCGGCCAAGATGTCGGCCCGCGTCTGAGCGGCATCGCGAGGGCGGGTCTCAGGCATCCTGAAACTGTATATGTCACCCGCTGTTGACAGCGGCCGAGGGCGGGAGTATCTTCCAAGTCACCGACTGTTGACAAAAGTCATCGGCCGTTGAAGTTAGTTTCACGCAGGGCGGGCGGTCGTCATGGCTGGAGGCATTCGGACGGGCATCGCAACCTACCGCTGCGCGACTTGTGGCTCAGATCGAACCATTCGGCGGTCGGCGTCGTGATACCTGCGAGGGCGTCTTCTGGCCCGGATTCGCACAATCCGTGGCTATTGCTGGTAGGCGCTGAAGCGGCTGGCCCGATCTGGATCGGGGACAGCGGTAGATGTGCCGTCCACGTGCCGAGGGGTCACGTGGGCGACACCCCAAATCAAACGCGGCAACGACGCCGGCCAGGAACGCGTACGGAGAAAAGTGAGTAAACATGTCACAGTCATTGAGCCGCAAAAATTTTCGTAGTCAACGTGCCGGGAGCGTCATCGCCGGTGTGCAGGGTGCACTGCCGGAACATCGGTATGCCCAGAGCGAGATCACCGAGATGCTCGCCGCGCTACCGGCTTTCGACGGATGCGAGGACATCCTGCGAAAGCTACACGCGAGCTCCAAGGTCGACAGCCGCTACCTGGTGAGGCCTCTCGAGGAGTACCCTTCGCTGACCGACTTCGGCGACGCGAACAACATCTTCATCGAGAATGCGGTGGAACTCGGTTGTGCGGCACTGACGGCGGCGCTCGATGAAGCGGGATTGCGACCGCAGGACATCGACGTCATCTTCTCGACCACCGTCACCGGTATCGCCGTTCCATCGGTGGACGCTCGCATCGCTTCTCGGTTGGGACTGCGACCGGATGTGCGGCGGGTGCCGTTGTTCGGGCTGGGCTGCGTCGCAGGTGCTGCTGGAGTGGCCCGACTCAACGACTACTTGCGCGGCGCGCCCGACGACGTCGCGGTCTTGGTGTCGGTCGAGATGTGCTCGTTGACCTACCCCGCGGCCGGCCGCTCGATAGCCAGCCTGGTTGGCACCGCTCTGTTCGGCGACGGTGCTGCGGCGGTGGTCTCTGTCGGCGAACGGCGGGCCGAGAAGATCGGCGCCGCGGGCCCGGACGTCCTCGGATCCCGGAGCCATCTCTACCCCGACTCTCAAAACACGATGGGCTGGAACGTCGGTTCCACCGGATTCGGCCTCATCCTTTCGCCGGATGTCGCGACCGTCGTCGAGAAGTATCTGCCCGACGACGTCACGAAGTTCCTTAAGGCACACGGTTTGAAGATCGCCGATATTCCTACCTGGGTGAGCCATCCCGGTGGCCCGAAAGTCATCGAGTCGATCGTCGACTCACTCGGGTTGCCCGACGATGCACTGGAATTGACGTGGCGCTCACTCAGCGAGGTCGGCAATCTCTCGTCGGCGTCGGTGCTGCACGTGTTGCGCGACACGATCGCCAAGCGTCCAGCCGCGGGCAGCCCCGGGGTCATGATGGCAATGGGTCCCGGCTTCTGCTCGGAACTCGTGATGCTGCGCTGGCGGTGACGTCCTGATGACCTGGTATCTGTTGTTGATCGGCGCGGTCGCCGTCGAGCGACTGGCCGAGGTTGTTGTCGCAGAACGTCATCGGTCTGTGAGCAAAGAGCGCGGCGGCGTCGAGTTCGGCGCCGGGCACTACCCGGCGATGGTCACACTCCACACGGCTCTGCTCGCGGGATGCCTGCTCGAGCCGGTTCTGTTGCACCGCCCGTTTATCCCGGCGCTGGGTTGGCCGATGCTTTTGATCGCGGTTGCAGCACAAGCGCTGCGCTGGTGGTGCATCACCACATTGGGTTACCAGTGGAACACCCGGGTGATCGTGATACCGGGTGCGGAACGGATTACCGGCGGCCCGTATCGCTTTCTGCCTCATCCGAACTACGTCGCGGTGATCGCTGAGGGCATTGCACTGCCGCTGGTCCACACTGCGTGGATCACGGCGCTGGTGTTCACGATTCTCAACGCGGTCTTGTTGAGAACACGAATCCACGTCGAAAACCGTGCACTGGCGAGCTTGGCATGATCGACCTCCTCGTCGTCGGAGGGGGCCCGGCCGGACTGGCCACCGCCATCCACGGCGCCAACGCCGGACTGGAAGTGGTCGTCGTCGAAAGGCGCAGCGGACCGATCGACAAGGCCTGCGGTGAAGGCTTGATGCCGCATACGCTGCGGCACCTGGAACGGCTTGGCGTGCACCCGCACGGCAAGCCGTTCCGGGGGATCAGCTACCTCGACGGCGACCGGCAGGTCGACGCGCTATTCAGCCATGGCGCCGGGCGCGGCGTACGCCGAACCGTGCTACACGGCGCGCTCCTCGACGCTGCCGCCAGTGTGGGCGTGCGGATCTGCCATGACGAAGTGGGTGAGATAAGCCAAGACGCGACGTCTGTCCGCGCCGGGCAGTGGCAAGCGCGCTACCTGGCCGCCGCCGACGGGCTGCATTCACCGATCCGCCGGTCCCTGGGCCTGGAGCGACCGAGCCCAGGGGCCCGAAGGTGGGGCATCCGACGCCACGTGCGGACGACGCCGTGGTCGGACTTCGTCGAGGTGCATTGGGCGCCGGGCGCCGAGGCCTACGTAACACCGATCGCCGACGACTGCGTGGGCGTAGCGGTGTTGAAGTCTCGTCGCGGTGGATTCGATTCCCACCTCGCGGAGTTCCCCGGTCTGCGAGATCGAATCGAGGGCCGGCCGCACGAGCCGGATCGCGCGGCCGGGCCGCTGCGCCAACGGGTTTCGAATCGGGCGGCAGGTCGGGTTCTGCTGGTCGGCGATGCGGCGGGCTACGTCGACGCGCTCACCGGCGAGGGCCTCGGCCTGGCCTTCGGTGCGGCGGAGCTGCTGGTGAAATCGGTTGTCGGGCAATGCCCTGAGAACTACGACCGGCAGTGGCGCCAGATGACGCGGCGTTATCGGATGCTGACCGCGGGGTTGCTTCAGGCGAGCGCCTTGCCGTCCGTGCGGACGCGCATCGTGCCGGCCGCAGCGGCGATGCCGACCGTCTTCACCGGCCTCGTCAATCTGCTTGCACAATAAGCCTTCAGATCTCTGGCGCGACAACGCTTGCCAGGGTAGGGGGCATCACGCTTTCAGGAATCTCGCGGGTAGTGCTACCGAGCGCGTTTTCGCGCGTAACGACGTAGGTGTAGCGATCTGCGCCGGGATCGGCGGCGAGCGGTTCGGTGCTGTCGAGGAGCGTTTCCAGTAGGTGGCGATCGTCAGGATCCATCGCGTCACCATCGATGCGGCCGGAGGCCTTCAGGCCGGCGAAGCCGCCACGTCGCTCAATGAAGTAGTGGTCTGGGTGTTGCATCGCTGTGCCTCGATCGTCCTGGTTCGACAAGCGCTCACACAGAGGTGTCGGCCGATGGAATGCCGACTCGCGTCCATGCGTCGTCCACCCCACGATAGACGTTGGTATCTCGGGGAAACAGCGATCTGGCGGCCGCACGCGTGAGGGCGGCGAACTCGCTCATCGTCATGAGCCGATGAGCCTTCGGGCTGGTCAGCGCCGCATACCAGACTTTGCCGGCCTGTTCCCACGATCGTCCACCGATTGACTTCGCTGCGAGGTAGAAGGCGTGGTTCGGGATGCCACTGTTTTCGTGCGGGTCTCCTCCGGATATGTAGTCGCGGTACTGCGACGGTTGCGGCGACAGGCAGTGTCGGGAGCCGGGTTGAGCCATGTCGCGCAGGCACGTGTAGCCCTTGGTACCTGCCACGGGGCCCATGAGATCTGCCCCGATGAGCCAGTCCGCTTGGGCGACGGTCTGCTTCCTGCGCCACTGGTAAAACATCGCGCCGAATACGTCGGAGACGCTCTCGTTGAGAGCGCCCGGCTCGTCGGAGTAGTCGAGGCCCGCGGTGAACTGAGTGACGCCGTGCGTTAACTCATGGCCGATAACGTCATCGGCCTTCGTGAAGTCGAGGAAGATTTGGCCGTCCCCATCTCCGTAGGTCATCTGCGCGCCATTCCAGAAGGCGTTGTCGTAGCGCACGCCGTAGTGAATCGACGACATCAGCGTCATGCCGGCATCGTCAACCGAGTTCCGGTCAAAGCATTGCCGATAGAAATCGACGACGCCCCGGGTGGTATCGAACGCGCGTTTCGCCGTGACGTCCACGCTTTTACCGGGATTCGAGACCGGCGAGCCGGGCAGCGACCGAGTGTTTTTGCAGTCGTAGACCGTGATCGCCGGGACAGACGCGAGTACACCGGCAACTTGGAGCGTGGTGATCCCGCTGGCAAGAAGACTGATTTGGATCGCCTCGGTCTGGGCGTTTCGCAGTCCTCGCCACGCTTCCTCGACCGCGACACAATCGCGCATGGCTTGTCGCGTCTCGACCGGGATCGATTCGTCTTCGGCGAGCCTGCGCAGGACACGTGGTGGAACGATGAAGCAACCGTCACGAGCACACATGACGTAACTCCTCTGAGAACAAACGGTTTCGGATGTTCGATGCCGCGTGGTCGAGGTTACCGGCGGTGTCCGCGAAAGTGGCCCCGACTTGTGACACAGTTGTGATCCTGTCCTTCTAAAGTGACTTTCAAGATCACTATTTGGAAACGACATGGTACGGCCCATTGCGTGTTGGACATGGGTCTAGTAGAAATTGAGCCGGTGTCGATGGACGACTCCGGTACGGCTATGCAGTTCTGCTGCACCTTGTGCGGATTTATAGGAGTGGACGTCGATGACAACTTTCGATCGATCCAAGGTCAAAGTGGTTGCAGGCGCTGGCTTGTGCGGGGCCGCCATCGTGTTGAGCCCGGCCGCGGCCGCCACCCCGTTCATGACGGGCGGCTACCCCTGCGTGCAGGGGTTGGCGGGTGAAACTGCACCGGCGGCCGTTGCCGGCGGACCGGCCGTCGCGGCGGTCTGCGTTCCGCCCGTGCCCGGGGGAGCTGCACTATCTGGCATCGCTGGTCCTGCCGGCGCGCCGGTTGCTGCTCCAGTGCCAGCGGGTGCCCCGGTGCCGGCCGGTGCTCCGGTGCCGGCGGGTGCCCCCGTTCCTGCGGGTGCGCCGATCCCAGCTGGCGCCCCGATTCCGGCGGGTGCGCCGGTGCCGGCTGGAGGTGCTCCGATCGGTGCCCCGGTTCCGGCGGGTGCTCCGCTGATTGCGCTTGGGCCCGCGGGTGCTCCGGTGCCGGGTGCGTTACTCACTGACACCGTCGGTCCTTTTGGCGGTAAGGGTCAGCCGACTGGTCCGGCGCCGGCTGGCGGGCCTGTGGACGGTCAGCCGATCCAGCCCGGCCCTCCTCTGGCTTAGGGCGCGACCAAAAGCGGGTCCTCTTTCGCGTAGCCGAAAGAGGACCCGCTTTTATCTGTCAGCGAAAAAGACCGCGCGACAAGCAATTTGACGTGCAGTGGAGCTGCTCGAAACCGTTGCTATTCCTTCACGATCACAGGGTCGCCGACATTGACCGTGTTGAAGTACCACTCTGCGTCGGCGGGGCTCAGGCTGATGCAGCCGTGGCTGACATTCTCAAACCCGAGTGAATTGACAGCCCACGGCGCTGAATGCACGAAAATGCCGTGGCGGCTGATGCGGACGGCGTAGTCCACCGGAACCCGGTAACCCGCGGGATCGGTAAGCGGGACGCCGACGCTGCTCGAATCCATAACCACCGAGCGGTCTTTCGACAAGACGGTGTAGACGCCAACGGGCGTCGGAAATTCCGGTCTACCCATCGAGGCCAGCATCACGCCCTCTTCGCCCCAGTGCGGTCGGTGGTGCGGCGCCGGTCGTGGCGGCAGCGGTGCTGCCCCGACTCCGTCGACGCTGACGGTGAACGTGTGGTCTGAGATGTCGGCAACGCCGAGAACGGCAGGGCCCGTTTTGAAGTCGGTGGCCAGGGGACCCACCGAGAGCGCCACCGTGCTGTGCGCCGGCCAGAATCGGTCTGGCACCCACTGCACAACGGCGTTGTCGAGCCATTGGAACTTACCGGTCATCCCGTCCGCCGATTTGACGTGAATGGCACGCTCCGCCGCACGCCGGTTCGCGATGGGCGCGCTGAACGTCACCACGACGGGGTGCGCCACGCCGACCACCTCGCCCGGCGTTGGTAGAACCGACGCGATCGCGAACTTGGACGATTGGTTGGCCGCCGCCAGGCTTACACCGGCCGGCCTCGCCACCGCGGTCGCCGCGACCACACTGAGTGCAAGAAAACACCGCGCAACCGCCCGCATGGCTCCGACCCCTTTTAATCGACACAATTGCAATAGCGATCGTAGGGGGCACTGAAGATTGGAAGCTCAAGGGCGCGTTCGCAATTCGATCACGCCTTGGTCACGTTTTGACCACAGTGCGTTTGAATCAGAATGGAGCCGACGCTGCGCGTGTGCGCAGATCACTGCGGCGGCGTTTGCTGACCCGGAAGGCTTGGCAGGTGAAAAATGTCCTGAAGTCCCTGATGAATCAGATCGTCGAAACTAGGGCTGGTGGCCGGGTCAGGCGTCCGGCAGCTACAGGTGAGATTAGTGAAGTCAGGGTCAGCACCAGCCGGTGCTGCTAACCCGACGGCGGCGCCCAGAACGATAGCGCTCCCGATCAAAAGCTTTGTGATCACTCGCGGTTCTCCGTACTAGTTGCTGTCTGGATTCTACGTGCTGCCGGTCTCGGATGCCCGCCGGTTCGAGGTATCCGGTCAGGACTCCGGCACGTGCTGCGGGCAATAGACACGGGTGCTCGCGCCGACGAAGTAGCCGGAATCGTAGGCGGGCAGGCGACTGCTGAACACCACGTCATAGACGACCTGATCCATCGTTTTACCCTGCTCCAGGTACTCGCAGACCTTGTGACCGGCCTCGATCGCGGCTTCCGGTGACACGTGGGCGATGCCATCGGCCTTCAGCGTTGCGAGGAATGTGTCATCGGCGGCGTCGGCATGAGCCGTCGAGGCTGCGCCCAGCGGGCCGAACAACGCCAGCGCCACTACTGCAAGGCGGGTCGCCAACAGTGACCGCAGGGCAGTGCGCTTGCCTACACGGGTGCTCGTCATTTCGGATGCTCCTATACGCCAGAGCTGCTATTGCTTGCTGACGCCAAGTCGAGCCGCTAACGGTAGGAGGTTACGGCTCTGCACGATGCAATGATCGCTGATATCGCGATCTGCCGCTCGTCGTGGAGCCGGTGATGGGCTGTTTTCTA
>DATFYT010000207.1:0-21432 GCA_035314925.1 Mycobacterium sp.
CCAGCAGCACGAACATCGAACCGCCGCCGAAGTCGGCGACCAGGTTCAGCGGCGGCATCGGCGGCCGGTCGCGGTAGCCCAGCGCCGACAACGCCCCTGTCGCCGACAGGTAGTTGATGTCGTGGCCCGCGGTGCCGGCCCGCGGCCCATCCTGCCCCCATCCGGTGATGCGCGCGAAGATCAGCCGCGGGTTGACCGCCGCGCAGTCGTCGGGGCCGATGCCGAGTCGTTCACAGGTTCCGGGCCGAAAGCAGTCCAGCAGCACGTCGGCCTTGGCGACCAGGTTCAGCAGCGCCTCGGGCTGCGTCTTGACGTCTAGGTCCACGATCCGCTTTCCACGGTGCAGCAGGTCGCGATCCTCGGCCGGCATCGTCAGTCCGCCGGGGCGGCGAACTCGCACCACATCGGCGCCTAAATCCGCGAGCACCATCGCCGCGTGCGGGCCCGGTCCAATACCGCCGAGTTCGATGACGCGCACCCCGGCGAGCGGCCCCCCATTTGTCACGATGGCTCCCTCCCTTCTTGACCTACAGCCCTTTCTTCACCTTGAGGACCCGGTTGCGCAGCTCTTTGGTCGCCGAATCGATGGTCCCCTTGACGGCACGCTTGAGCACGAAGCCGGGCAGCGGAACGTTCGGATCGACGGTGATCTCCATCTTGACCAAGGTCGCTTCTTCTTTTGCGCCACCCTGTGGCACCAGGGTGTACTTGCCGTCTTGCGACTTCTGCTGTCCGGAGCTCACCAGCGTCCACGTCACCTCGTTGCCGCTCCAGGTGTAGGCCACCACTTGTTCATCCGTGATGCCCGCGGTCCTGACCTTCATCTTGACTTTGCGTGGCCGCCCGTCGTCTCCGGTCTCCAGGATTTCCGCGCTCTGATGGGGGTCCGACCACTCCGGCATCGCTTCGAAGTCGGCGATGACGTCCAGGATTTCCTCGGGGCTTGCTTCGATGACGATGTCGCGGGACTCTTTGATTGCCATGGCCGCACGATAGCGAGGCCGCGCCGCACGGAGGGCGTTTTCGACCGCAGACGCGTAGCGTCGTCCCCGTGATGGCTGATAGTGAATACACGTACTCCATCAGTGACTACCTGCTCGACCGCCTGGTAGAACTCGGCGTCTCCGAAGTCTTCGGAGTCCCCGGCGACTACAACCTCGAATTCCTCGATCACATCATCGCCCACCCCGACATCCGGTGGGTCGGGAACGCCAACGAACTCAACGCGGGCTATGCGGCCGACGGATACGGCCGGCTACGTGGAATGTCGGCTGTGGTAACCACATTCGGAGTCGGCGAGCTTTCCGCAGCCAACGCGATCGCGGGCAGTTACGCCGAGCATGTGCCGGTGGTGCACATCGTGGGAGGGCCGTCGAAAGACGCACAAGGCACCCGTCGGGCTCTGCATCATTCGCTGGGCGACGGCGATTTCGAGCACTTCTTCCGGATAAGCCGGGAAATCACCTGTGCCCAAGCCAATCTCATGCCGGCGACGGCCACCAGGGAAATCGACCGCGTGCTCAGCGAGGTGCGGGAGCAGCGGCGGCCCGGGTACCTGCTGCTGCCGATCGACGTGGCGCGCTTTGAAACCGAGCCGCCCACCGCGCCATTACCGCGCTATACCGGCGGGACCAGCCCACGTGCGCTTGCTCTATTTATCGAAGCGGCAACCGAACTCATCGCCGACCGCCGGTTGACCGTACTGGCCGACCTGTTGGTCCATCGTTTGAATGCCGTCGACAAGCTCGAGGCGCTGCTGGCCGCGGATGTGGTCCCGCATGCCACGCTGATGTGGGGCAAGAGCCTGGTCGACGAGAGCGCGCCGACCTTCCTGGGCATCTACGCCGGAGCGGCCAGCGCCGAACCAGTGCGTCGGGCGATCGAAGAGGCGCCGGCGCTGGTGACTGCGGGAGTCGTGTTCACCGACATGGTCAGCGGCTTTTTCAGCCAGCGCATCGATCCGGCCAAGACCATCGACGTCGGACCCCAGCAGAGCACGGTCGGCCTCCAGGTGTTCGCGCCGCTGGAGATGGAAGCCGCGCTGGAGGCGCTGACGTCGATTCTGCTTCGCCGCGGCATCACGTCGCCGCCGATCGCGTCGACGTCCGACGACGCGCCGGCGCAAGCGCCCGCCCGCGACGAGCCGCTCAGCCAAAAAGTGTTGTGGGACAGGTTTTGCCACGCGCTCACACCCGGCAACGTGGTGCTTGCAGATCAGGGCACCTCGTACTACGGCATGGCCACTCACCGCCTGCCCCGCGGCGTTACCTTCATCGGCCAACCGTTATGGGGTTCGATCGGATACACGCTGCCCGCCACCCTCGGCGCAGGGCTGGCGCATCGGGATCGCAGGCCGGTGCTGCTGATCGGCGACGGGGCCGCCCAGCTGACCGTCCAGGAGCTTGGCACCTTCTCACGGGAAGGGCTGTCGCCGGTCGTCGTGGTCGTCAACAACGACGGCTACACCGTTGAACGGATGATTCACGGAAAGGACCAGCCCTACAACGACATTGTCAGGTGGAGTTGGGCTGACATTCCCAACGCGCTGGGCGTGACCAATCACCTGACGTTTCGGGCTCAGACTTACGGTGAGCTGGACGACGCCTTTCTCGCGGCGGCGCAGAACCGTGACCGGATGGTGCTCATCGAGGCGATCGTGCCGCGGCTGGACTCCCCCGACCTGTTGAACGAACTGGCTCAACCCACTTCGCCGGATGGCACTCCGCGTCGCTGAACGCCTAGCAGCGAGCTCAGCGTGCGCCGGCAGCGGCCGCAGTCCGCGCCCGCACCGCATGCCGCGGCGATCTGATTAGTCGTCGACGCCCCTTTGGCGATGGCGTCCGCCACCACTTGACTGGTGATGCCGTTACACAGGCAGACGAACACCGGGTGGCCCGTTCACCCGTCGATCCGCATCATGCCCACCAGCTTGCCCACGAACAGCGGCGGGTAGGCACCGACTCCGGCTCCGGTCATCCAGCGCGCCACCACGTCGGGATGCTCGATCCAGCGCCGCGCCGCATCCTCGTCGTCAATTTCTTGCAGAATAAGGACTTCATGCCCGTCGTCGAAAGCCTTGAAAACCCGGGTTTCGCGGATACCCGCCGTCTGGAATCGTGAGAGGGCGCCGCGGATTTCGGCGGCCAGGATGGACACGTTGTCGACCGAGGCGATGGCGGCTATCACGACGCCGGGAGCCGTCGGTTGCGACGGGGTGCCGGAATTGAATCGTTCGACGATCTCGCCGGCGAAGACCGCCGGAATGTCTTCGACGCCAACCGCGTCAAACCAGTCGAAGAACACCCGTGAGCGGAGCAGTTCGACGATCGGCTCCCGGCTGCGCACACCGATCGTCACCAGGACACGACCGTAGTCATGTGTCGACGTGTAGACCAGCACATGGTGCGCACCGATGCCGGCGAGCGCCGATTCGCGGCGCTGAATGAGCGGCCAGACGCGTTCTGGGTTCGGCACGCGATAGTCCGACGCGATGACCATCGAATGGGTCTGCGGATCTGCGGATTTCACCGAAGTTGGTCCTTCATCACCTTGCCAGTCGCGTTCAGCGGCAATTCATCGAGAAACTCAACGTACCGTGGGGCCTTGAAACCAGCCATCCGGTCGCGGCACCAGGCGATCAAATCCTGCTCGGACACCGGTGTTTTCGGCACGACGAATGCCTTACCCACCTGCCCGAGCCGCTGATCGGGCACACCGATCACCGCGACCTGAGCAACCGCGGGATGTTCCAACATGAAGCCCTCGATCTCAGCCGGGTAGGCGTTGAACCCGCCGACAATGAACATGTCCTTTTTACGCCCGTCGATCCGCAGCCGTCCGGCGGAATCGAAATTCCCCAAGTCTCCGGTGTGCAGCCAGCCGTCGTCGTCGATCGCCTGCGCGGTGGCCGCCGGGTCGTCCAGGTAGCCCTGCATGACGCCGTAGCCGCGGACCAGCACCTCGCCGTCGTCGGCGATGCTCACGTCGACCCCCTCGCAGGGCAGGCCCGCGGTGGTGGCCACATCCTCGAAGGAGTCACCGGGCCGCGACAAAGTCACATTGCCCGCCTCGGTGAGGCCATAGCCAGTCATCAGCGTCTGGAACGGCAATTCGTCGTGAATATGACGCACCAGTTCGACCGGGATGTCGGCGGCGCCGGTCACGCCGGCCCGCAGTGTCGACAGCCTGGCCTTGTCAGGAACTGCGAGCAGCGAATGGTACAGCGTGGGCGGGCCGGGCAGCATCGTAACGCGTTCGTGCTCAATGAGATCCACCACTGTGTCGACGTCGAACACCGCGACCGGCAGCATCGTCGCGCCGCGGAGGAAGGACGTGATGAGGCCGGCTTTCAAGCCGAACGTGTGGAAGTACGGGTTGATCTGTAAATAACGGTCGCCCTCTCGCAGATCAGCCAGCGTCGCCCATTCTTCGTACATGCGCAGCGTTTGTTGATGATTCATCATCGCGCCCTTCGGGCGGCCGGTCGTGCCCGACGTGAAGATGACATCCGAGATGTCGGTGCCGCTCACTGCCCGCTCGAACGGGGAACCGCTGGAAAGGAAGTCGGATTTCAGCTCGATGGCCGGTATCCCGGTCGGCGCGGTGTATTCCTGGCCGAGGAATCCCTTCTGCACCAGGACGGCCTTCGCCGCGCTGCGGGTGATGACGTCGGCCGCTTCCTCGATTTTGAACCGGGTGTTGACCGGCACCAGCACGCCGCCGGCGGTCAGCAGGCCGAACGCCGCGATGATCCATTCCGCGGAATTGGGCGCCCAGATCGCGACCCGATCGCCTTTCCTGATACCGAGGTCAGCGAAAGCGCCCGCAGCGCAACAAATTCGCTCGACCACGTCGGTGAAGCTAAAGCGCACCGGACCGTCGACAACCGCTTCCGCGTCGCCGAACCGGTCCGCCGCGCTCAAGACCATCTCCGGGATGGTCTCCCACAGTCGCGTGCCTGTCACACGGTGACGAGCCGGGCGAGGTTGCCGCCCATGATCTTTGCCTGATCCTCGACCGGCAGGTGCGCCAGCGCGTTGATGTAGAAGGTCGGCTCCGCCAGCCCTTCCGGGTGCGGCCAGTCCGACCCGTACAGCACCTGATCCACACCGACGAGGTTGACCAGATCGTCGATGCCGTCCTCGAAGAACGGGCTGACGTGGATTCGGTTCTTGATCATCTCGACTGGGTCGCTCGGGAAAGCTTCCGGGGCCTTCCGGTAGACCTCGGCCAGGCCGTCGAGCAGCGGCAACATCCACTTCGAACCGGCCTCGACGATCGCGACCTTCAGCTTGGGATGGCGGTAGAGCGCGCCGTGGATCACCCACGACCCCACCGAGTCCTGGATCGGCCGCCATTCGTTGAGGATGCCCATCGCATTGGTCTGGAATGGCAGCATCTCCTGGTCGGCACCGTCCCACTCGGAGGTGTACCGGGAGTAGCCGCTGTCGCTGGAGTGCATACCGACCAGCAGGTCGTGCTCGACGACCCGCTCCCAGAACGGGTCGAACTCGGGCAGCGCGAACGACCGGGGACCGCGGAAGCCGGGAACCGGTGCCGGGCGGACCAAGATGCAACGCGCACCGCGCTTGACTGCCCACTCCAGCTCCTCGATCGCCTTCTCCACGATCGGCAGGGTGATGACCGGGGTGGTGAAGATGCGGTTCTTGTAGTTGAAGCCCCAGACCTCATCAAGCCACTGGTTCAGCGCATGGATCAGGACGTGGATGGCGACCGGGTCGTCGCGCAGCCGCTCCTCGAGCAGGCTGGCCAGCGTCGGGAACATCAGGGTGCGGTCCAGGCCCAGTTCGTTCATCTGCTCCAGCCGCGGGCCGGGCTCGAAGAACGCCGGGATCGCGCGCATCGGCTCGCCGAACAGCTCGCGCTTGCTCTTGCCGTCCGGGTTGCCGAACTTGAAGTACTCCTCCCAGGCACCCGGCCGGGCGACGACCTCGAAGGTCGGGTTGGGAATGTAGTTGCTGATCTGGCCGCGGATGGCGATCTTGGTGCGCCCGTTGACCTGCACGTACTGGACGTAGTCCTTGTACTCCTTGGGCAGGAACTTGGTCAGCGCCTCCGGCGGCTCGTAGAGGTGATTATCCGCGTCAAACAGAGGGAACGGAACGTCCTCCCGATGCGACAACTGCCCCATGAAATCCTCCTTCGCAATTTGTGAGAATAATATTCTCACCCAGAGGCTACCGCAATGCTCGACCGCACCAGTCGCTTCTGCACCTTGCCGCTCGCCGTGCGAGGGTAGTCGGCGACTTCGAGCAAGATCTCCGGCCATTTCTGCCGGGCTACTCCGTGCTGGGCGAAGTGCGCACGAACGTCGTCGACGCTGGGCAGGGTATGCCCGGGCTTGAGCCGCAGCGCCGCCGCGACTCGTTCGCCGAGGCCGGCATCAGGGGCCGCGACCACCACCGCCTCGGCGATGCCGGGCATCCCGAGCAGCACCTCTTCGACCTCCACGGCGCTGATGTTCTCGCCGCCGCGGATGATGACGTCGGCTTTGCGGTCGGTGATAGTGAGGTAGCCATCGGCATCCAGCACGCCGACGTCGCCGGTGTGATACCAGCCGTCGTCGTCGAAGGCGGCCGCGGTCAGCGCGTCGTCGGTGTAGCCCAGGCACAGGTCCGGGCCGCGGCTGAGGATCTCGCCGTCAGCCGCCAACCGGATTTCCACTCCCGGCATCGGGTTGCCATCAGTGAGCACGCGTTTGTCTTCCGGCGCATCCAAAGTCGACCCGGTGATCGACGGATGCTCGCTGCTGCCGTAGGACCGGAACACGATGATGCCCAGATCCGAGAGCCGTCGGGTCACCGCCGCCGGCACTGTCGACCCACCCAACCCCAGGCTTTTGATCTGGGCCCGATGCGCGGGCGTGCAATCGGGATGATCGAGCAGGCTGGTGACGAAGTACGGCGGCCCGCCGCCCAACGTGAGGCCGTCGCGGTCCATCAGGGCCAGCACCTCGGCTGGATCCCAGTCGTCGATCAGGTAGACCGATCGGCCGTTGAGCACCGGGATCAGCAAGGCGCCGAGCATTCCGATGAAGTGGCCGACCGGTGTCGCGATCAGCTGGCTGTCGCCGATCGAGCGGATCTGGCCGGACAGCTGACGCGCCTCGAAGACCAGGCTGCGGTGGCTGTGGACGACACCCTTCGGCGCGCTGGTCGTGCCGGACGTGAAGGCGATCAGGGCGGGTCCCGCTGGGTCGGCCGGGATCGTGCCGGCCATCGGTTCGTCGGCGAGCAGCTCGTCGAAGTCCCGCCCGACCCGGCCGACGACCGGAATGTCCGAGCACAGATCGGGCTGATAGGTCATCCGGCCGAACTCCTCGGCGGTGATGAACACCCGCGGTTTGGCGGAGGCCAGGATGTGCGCGAGCTCCTTGCGGCCGTAGAAGTGCACGATCGGCACCAGCACCGCGCCCAGGAACGCCGACGCCCAGAACGTCGCGGCGGCCTCCATCCAGTTCGGCAGCTGAAACGCCACCACGTCACCGGCGCCGACGCCGCGGGCGCGCAACCCCGCCGCGAGGCGACGGGCTACCTCTTCGACGTCGCGGAATGTCCCCGACCATGGCCGCACCGCCGAATATGCCCGAAACCGCGCACCCGGCGCGGCGTGCAGTCCACCGGCCAGCACCTGCCCGAGGGTCTCGCGTGTCCACCAGCCCGCACCCTCATATCGGGTGACCAGTTCAGCGGGAATATTGCGCATTGGCTCAAGGCTCCGACCGGCAAACGTTAGGGTCATGGAACAGTCTTTCGACTCAAGGGGCGATGCTATTCTCCGCTGAGGAGAATGCCAATATCGCGCGATGGGAAGCGGCGCATGGTGGACGTCGAGTTCGACCAGGGTCTCGCGGTGCTGACCATCGACCGTCCACACGCCCGCAACGCGATCTCGCTGGACACCATGGACCAGTTGGAGAAGGCCCTCGACGCGGCTGAGGGCGCCAGCGCCCTCGCCATCACCGGCGCCGGTGATCGGGCCTTCGTGTCCGGCGGGGATCTCAAAGAACTCAGCGCCATCCGGACCGTGGAAGACGCGGCGGCGATGGCCCGGCGGATGCGATCGATCTGCGATCGGCTGGCCGGTTTTCCCGCGCCCGTGATCGCCGCGCTCAACGGCCACGCCCTGGGCGGCGGCGCCGAGGTCGCGGTGGCCGCCGACATTCGGTTGGCCGCCGACGACATCAAGATCGGCTTCAACCAGGTGGCCCTGGAGATCATGCCGGCCTGGGGCGGCGCCGAGCGATTGGCCGAATTGGTCGGCAAGAGCAGGGCGCTGCTGTTGGCCGGCACCGGCATCGTGCTCGACGCAGTTCATGCCGAACGGATCGGGCTGATCGACCAGGTGTTTCCGCGATCCACCTTCGACGAAGACTGGCGACGAGTGGCCCGCGCCCTGTCGGCCCGTCCCGCCGGCGAGATCAAGCGTGTCATCGACGGGGTTTCCCCTGAGCAAGCCGTGAATGCGTTTGCGCGGCTATGGGTTCGCGATGCCCACTGGCAAGCCGCCGAACGGGTGATGAACCGCAGCGCCAAAGTAGGAGGTGCGATGTGAGAACAGTCGGTAGGTCTCTGCTGGCCGCAATGCTGGCGATGGTGGTGACCGCTACAACGTTCGCCGCGCCGTCACGCGCGGATGATCCGGTCATGCATCCGGTCACCTACGTCATCACGTCGGCCAGTCCGATCTATGCCGACATCTATTACCTGGACCAGCAGCCGGCGAAGTTCTCCGACTACAGCCACAACCCCTACCAATACACGCCCAATGTCCGAGCCGACATCGCGCCGGGCCACCCATGGGTCTCACCTGTGGTGATGCTGTCGGATCCCAACGACTACGCCATGGTCACCGTCAGCACCGGTACCGAACCGGGCACGCCGATGTTTCACTGCGCTCTCGTTGTCGACGGGAAGGTGGTCGTCTCGAACGACGGCGCCAAAGGCGCGCTCTGTTCGCTGCGCAGCTGGTGAGCCAGTTAGGTTTCCGGATCGCCCTCAAGTCGGTGGAGATAGCGCTCGACGAACTCGACGGTCTCCGCATGCCCGGCGGACATGCCGAGCGCCTGCTCGATCACCAGGACCCGGGAGACACTGGTCATCAGCACCGACCACACCAGCGGAGGCACCTGGGCGGCGTCGGCGCCGTAGCGCTGCAGAACCATCGACAGCGCTTTTCGTTGCTCCTCGCGAAAACGCTCTGCGTAGTAGGCAATTTCGGCTTTGAGCGCTTTGCGGTGGTTGGCCAGCGCGATGAATTCCATGGTGATCGCGGTAGCGGCGGGATCGATGCTGAACCGCCACAGCGCCCACAATGGTTGCCGCGCCTGCAATACCTGCGCTTGCGCCTCAAGCCCTTCTTCAGCGCGACGGCGAAATGCGGCCAGGAACAGATCGTCCATCGTGCGGAAGTAGTAGTGCACGAGCTGCGGCTTCAGCGCCGCCTTCTCCGCCACACGACGGGAAGTGACTGCGGCATAACCCTCTTCGAGCATCAACTGTTCGGCGGCGTCGAGCAGCACGCCGCGGTTCTTGGCGTCCGGCGCCCCGATCCTGCGTGCCGAAGTCATGCCTTGGCTCCACACTCCTGCTCATCGCCTGCTCAACATGCCGATCGTAGCGTCGGGCGACGCCGTGACCTTGACCACGACATTAGCCTCATGCTAAGCAGGTGCTCAGCAATTACTGGACTTCTGCCGATCTCAGATCCGGGCGGCGCGCCGACCACAGCGGCCAGTTGCCCTCCACACCACGGGTAAGTCAGCCTCGGGAGGCGCGTGACACCATGGCAATACCTGATTCAACGTTCGGTTCCATCGACTTCTTCACCGACCCGTCGCTGGTTCCCGATCCGCACCCCTACTTCGACTACCTGCGCAGCCAAAACCCGGTGCTGCGGCTACCCCACCACAACGTCGTCGCGATCACCGGCTGGGAAGAGGCCAACGCGGTCTACAAGGACCCCGACACGTTTTCCAATTGCGTCGCGCTCGGGGGACCGTTCCCACCACTCCCGTTCGAGCCGGTGGGCGAAGACCTCACGCCCCTGATCGAGCAGCACCGCAGTCAGTTCCCGATGAACGAGCACATGGTCACCATGGATCCACCTGATCACACTCGCGCACGCTCGATCCTGAGCCGGTTACTCACACCCAGCCGGTTGAAGGAGAACGAGGAATTCATGTGGCAGCTGGCCGATCGCCAGATCGACGAGTTCCTCGGCAACGGCGAGTGCGAGTTCATCGCCGAGTATTCAAAGCCCTTTGCGACTTTGGTGATCGCTGACCTGCTCGGTGTCCCCGAGGAAGACCACAAGCAGTTCCGCCATGTGTTGGGCGCAGATCGTCCCGGCGCGCGGGTGGGAGCGCTCGATCACGAGTCGGTCGGGATCAACCCGCTGCAATGGCTCGATGACAAGTTCTGCTCCTACGTCGAAGACCGGCGCAGCGCTCCCCGCGACGACGTGCTGACCTCGTTGGCGACGGCGAAGTACCCGGACGGGTCCACGCCCGACGTGATCGAGGTAAGTCGTTCAGCGACTTTCCTTTTCGCCGCCGGACAGGAAACCACCGCCAAGCTGCTGTCCGCGGCGCTGCAGGCGCTCGGCGACCGGCCGGAAGTCCAGCAGCAGCTACGTAGCGACCGTAGCCTGATCCCGGGATTCATCGAGGAAGCGCTGCGGATGGAGAGTCCGGTCAAAAGCGACTCCCGGCTGGCCCGCAGGGCGGCCACCGTCGGCGGCGTAGACATCCCCGCGGGCACCATCGTGATGGTGTTACCGGGTGCCGCCAACCGCGACCCGCGCCGATTCGACAATCCACACGAGTTCCAGCTCGACCGCAAGAACGTCCGCGAACACATGGCGTTTGCCCGTGGCGTGCACTCCTGTCCCGGTGCGCCGCTGGCCCGGGTCGAGGGCCGCGTCTCACTCGAGCGCATCTTGGACCGGATGTCCGAAATCAACATCAGCGAAACCCAACACGGGCCGGCCGACGAGCGACGCTACACTTTCGAGCCGACCTACATCCTCCGTGGGCTGTCCGAGCTGCACCTCACGTTCACTGCCCGGCCCGCGCTGGCGCCGGCCGGCTAACTCGGCTGCCAGTCTCCTCAGCCGGTGATGACGGGTAGGCGCGCCCACCCGCGCACGCTTGCGGTGTGCGCCCGTTCGGCGTTGGCGTGGTCGACTTCCCAGTCAGGCCAGCGTTTGAGGACTTCTTCGAAGGCCACCCGGGCTTCCAGCCGGGCCAGCGCCGAGCCGAGGCAGAAGTGCAGTCCCTGCCCGAAGCTGAGGTGGCTGCCGCGCCGATGGATGTCGAAGCGGTCCGGATCGGGGAACTGATGTTCGTCTCGGTTGGCAGAAGCGTTGAGCAGCAACATGAACGACCCTTCGGGTACGACGCGGCCATAATGCTCGGCGTCCTGGGCGACGTAGCGGGCCTGGACCGGCGACGGCGGCTCGTAGCGCAGTGACTCCTCGACCGCGTCAGGGATCAGGGACGGGTCGGCGGCAAGCTCGCGCCGTTGATCCGGGTGATCGGAGAGCAGCTGTCCCATGAAACCGATGAGCCGGGCGGTGGTCTCGTTGCCGGCGCCGGCGATCATCGCGGTGTAAGACAGCACCTCGGTGCGTGACAGCGGCCGGTGCGTCCCGTCTGGTTCGTCGATCTCGGCGGCCAGCAACTCGGTCATCAGGTCATCGGAGGGGTGCTCGGCCCGCCATTCGATGAACTCGGCGAACATCACGATGGTCTCTTCGAATATTTTCTGACTGACTTCACCGGGCTCGCGCCGTTTGGCTGTGTCGTTGAAGGCGCTATTGCGATCTCGGATGCTCGCTTGATGCTCTTCGGGAATGCCCAGCAGGTAGCCGATTGTTCGCATCGGCATCATCGCCCCGAGGTCCGCGATGAAATCGAAACCGCCAGAACCGATTAACGGGTCCAGTTCCCCGGAACAGAATTCGCGTACCAGCGACTCCACGGCAAGCATGCGCCGGGGCGTGAAGACCCTGGACAGCAGGCGACGGTGCAGATCGTGCAGCGGCGGATCCTCGAACAGCAGAATGCCCGGCGGCACCTCGATGTTGTTGAACAAGATGTCGGCGGTGGTGCCGCGGCCGGATCGGTAGGTCTGCCAGTTCGGCAGTTCGCGCGCCACGTCCTCGTACCGACTCAGCGCATAGAAGTTGAACTTTTCGTTGTAGTACAGCGGTGCTTCTTCACGCATCCGCTTCCACACCGGGTATGGGTTGTCGTCGATGTCGGGATCGTAAGGGTCGTAATACAACTCGACCGCTTTGGCGCCTGTCATCTTCTGTCGGGTCCCTTCCAGTACAGCGTTGGCTGTTCAGTCGTTGCGGTGCAGGAAGCCGTGCAGAATCGCCTGGATGAGCTCCTCAACGATGACCTCTCTGGACGGCGGCTTGGTGCCGAAGTAGGTGGATCGCAGCGCAGCCATGCCGGCGATCATGGCCACCGTTGAGTGCGCCGGCAGATCGGGATGGTCCGACCGCAGGCCGCGTAAGTTCATGCCCTCGGCGCTGATTCGGCCGAGGAGCCGCAGCGCCCGTCTGACGTCGGCGATCCCGGTGTCAGCCAATTCCTCTTCGCTGAGTGCCTCCGAAGCCATCAGCGTCAACAGCAGGCCTTGGTGCTTCACGAACACGTCATAGAGCTGCCCGACGAAATGCCCGGCCAGGTCCTGTTCGTCGGTCTCCTCGGGGATGACCGACTGCCAGGTGCGGCCGAATTCGTCGACGAAGCTGGTGAACGGCAGCACAAGGGCCTCACGGAACAGCGCCGCCTTCGAACCGAAGTGGCGGAACAGCAGGTGTTCGGTAACGCCGGCGGCCGCAGCGATTTCCCGTGTGGTGGTGCTGCGGTAGTCCTGGCGGGCGAACAGCGTGCGGGCGGCGTCGAGCAGGAGTCTGCGCGGCTCCCCGCGGGGCCGGCGCATCGCGGTGACCGGCACGCCTGGCGTGCTCTGCTTGGCGGCTGATCGCTGGGGCACGAAACTCAGGATAGTATGTGCTATCCAATTAGGAGAGTATCCACTACCCAAAGGGTCGGGCTCGTCTCGAAAGGGTGGTCGACGTGGGCGCTCTGATCATGCTTGGCACGCTGTTCGGACTGATCGTGCTGATCTTCGCCCTGGTGCTGCGTTTCGACCCCGAAGCGCGTCCGAGTCAAGGGCGCGACCAATGAGCGCCCAGATGACACCCGTGGTGCAGGCGGCCAGCGACTTCGCGCTCGTCGGTGGCATCGCGTTCACCGCGTTTGGCGTGTACCTGAGCGTTCGCCAGCGCCGCGTGCACCCGCTCCTGCCGCTCTGCATCTCGGCGATCTCGTTCTCGTGGATCGAAGCGCCCTACGACTGGGCGATGTACGCGCAGTTCCCGCCCGCTATCCCCCGCATGCCATCGTGGTGGCCACTGAACATGACGTGGGGTGGATTGCCCTTGTTCGTTCCCGTCGGCTACATCTCCTACTTCGTGCTCCCCGCGGTCACGGGCGCGGCGCTCGGGCGATGGTTGAGCGCAAAGACCGGTTGGCGCAGGCCCACAACACTATTGATCGTCGGCCTCGTCGTCGGCTTCTGCTGGGCACTGTTCTTCAACGGGTTCCTGGGAGCCAAGCTCGGCGTCTTCTACTACGGCCGCGTGATTCCCGGGCTGGCGATCCGTGAGGGGACCGTGCACCAGTACCCGCTCTACGACTCCCTCGCGATGGGCATCCAGATGATGGTCTTCACCTACCTTCTGGGTCGCACCGACGCGCAAGGACGAAATGTCATCGAGATGTGGGCCGACAAGCGGTCGAAGACTCGACGTCAAGCCTCAATCCTGTCCGTCGTCGCGATCGTCGTCATCGGGAATCTGCTCTACAGCGCGGTTTTCGCGCCCCACCTCGTGACAAAGCTGGGCGGTTGGGTGACCACGGAGCCGACGGGCCGATTGTTCCCTGGCGTGCCGAACCAACCCAAGTAGGCGCTCGGAGTGAATCGCTCAGTCAAAAGCATGACGCGGCAGCGTCATTGGGATGTCCAACGAGCTCAGCAGGCCGGCAGGCGCATGGACGACATACGCGATCGCGTTGACGACACGCATGGCCGTGGACGTCATGGCGGCCCGGCCCGCACCGTGACCTTCGGCTTCGCCGAGCGTCAGCTCGCAGTGGATGTCGGGATCGCCGACGACGTCGACGCGGTAGGTCGCATCGCACTCCGAACGCGGCCACTCGGGTGCGACGTCGCGCGCCATCCGGATGATGTGCTCGATCACGATGGCCTCCCGCCCATTGACGACGCCCGCGGCGCGGGTCCGCACCGCACCACAGGTACCGGCCGGGATGGTGCCGAATGCCACCTCGATGTCACGATCGGACAACTGCCGATCGAGAGAACCCCGTACCTCGTCGACCTCGACGCCGAGACCCTTCGCCATCAGGTATATCGGTGCTTTCCAAGCCATTTCGATGAATCCCGGAGTCTTGAGCATCGGCTCGAAGTCGAGCGGCCGACCGAAGCCCATCCCGTCCATCATCACGTCGGCGACGGGATAGTGGTCGTTCAGCGCAACCTCGGTGGCCGTGATGCAGCGGATGTTCTTCGACTGGGTGGTCAGCAGCAGCGCGAGCTGATCGGAGGCGAAACCGGGGAAGATACCCGATGCATAGAACGACGCGCCGCCCGCTTTGGCGGCTGCGTCGAGCTGGTTGTACCAATCCGGCGCGAAGTACGCCGGCGGGTAGACCAGGCTTGTCGACGACGTCGACACGACATTGACGCCGGCCGCCAACAGCCGCAGGTAGTCACGCACCGCGGCGGCATCGCGCTCCGGACCACTGGCGGAATACACCACGCAGTCGGGCGCGAGCGCAATAAGCGCCTCGGCGTCGTTGGTGGCCTTGAGGCCGATCGGCCCACCACCGGCCAACTCGCCGGCATCCTTGCCCACCTTGTCCGGCGAATGCACCCATACGCCAACCAATTTCAGGTCCGGGCGACGTCTGATCGCATCGATGACCGCGGTGCCGACCCCTCCCGAGGACCATGCAACGACGCGGGCGGGCTTAGGCAAAGCGGACATCGAGCTTCTCCTTCAGTCGGCCTGCGCCCGCGCGCTGGCGGCACCGGCAAGTTCGAGGTGTCGCCACGCCACATCGGGCGGGATGCCACCGCACAGCGGGTGCAGCGGCAGGGGCCGTCCACCGCGGATGTAGTCGACTGCCTCGTCGGGCGTGAATATCCGGTAGGGGCCCTGCACCTTCCGCAGGGCCGCCACGTCGTCAGCGCGGGTAATGCTGGCCACCGAGTCGTCGTGGGGCCGATACGACGCCGCCGTCACCGCGTCGTGCACCAGGTGCGGCCCCAGTACCTCCCATGCCTCGTCGACATCGTCAGCGACGAAAGCCGCTGTCGGTGCGCCTGGTACCGGGAACTGAACGCTGCCAGGCTCATGCCCGGCAGCGCGGCACTCCGATTCGTAGAACTCCTTCAGACCCGCGGAGTCGGTCTGCGAGATGAAGCCGAGACCATGGGTGGCAGCCCGGCGAGCGGCGGCCCGGCTGCCGCCCGCAATCATCATCGGCGGTCCGTCGGGCGACATGCAGGGCGGAGTGACACGAACCCGCCGGCCCCGATACTCGACAACCTCGCCGTGCAGCAAATCGTCAAGTACCTCCAGGATCTCGTCGGCAACCCTGCCGCGGGTGGCCATGCTCACACCGAAATGTTCGTACTCCTCGCTGCGATGGCCGATACCGAAGGCATACATCACCCGGCCCTTGCTGATCAGATCGAGGACGGCTATTTCTTCGGCAAGGCGCACTGGTTCGCAGAGCGGAATCGGCACCGCGGCAAGCAGAATCATCAACTGCTTGGTTCGGGCGGCGATTGCCGAAGCCAAGATCAACGGGCTGGGAAGATGGCCGTCGTCGGCCCCGTGGTGTTCGGAGAGCACAGCGACGATCGCTCCGCGCGTCTCCGCCCACGCGCACATGTCAATCGCGGCGGCGTAGAGGTCGGCAGCCGGGGCGCCCCAGGCTGGGGCGCGCATGTCGAACCTGAGCGTGAACATCGATCCTGTCTCCCACATTGTCCCGGCTCCCTCAACCTAACATTTGTTCACTGTTTTCTTTAGCTGCGTTTTTGGCTGTGAATATTCGTTGCGTCGCTTTAGCCGCCCCGGCCACGCCCCACGCTGTGTGGAGCAAAGATTAGGTATTCACAACACCTTCCGAGAGAGGATCGACATGGCAAACAATCCACTACGTGTGGTGGTCTGGGCGACGGGCGGCATCGGATCGATCGCCATCCACGCCATCCAGCGACGGCCCGACATCGAGCTCGTCGGCGTGTGGGTGCACTCAGAGGAAAAAGTCGGAAAGGACGCCGGCGAGCTGGCCAACGGCGAACCGATCGGGCTTGCCGCCACCAATGACGCGGACGCGTTGATCGACCTCAAGCCCGACTGCGTCATTTATGCGGCCAGCGGTCCTGAACGCGACGCACTGGCCATCCCGGACTACGTCAAGCTTCTCGAGGCCGGCATCAACGTCGTCACGACAAGCACCACGCGACTGGTCAATCCGCACGCGTACGAACCCGCGGAGTGGCGCGACCAACTCGTGGCCGCGGCCAAACAGGGCCAGGTGTCGCTGTACGCGTCGGGAATTGAGCCGGGATTCGCCGCCGACTATTTGCCTTTGGTGCTGACAACACAGTCGTCATCGATCGAGAAGATTCACGCGTTCGAGATCGGGCTGTACGACGACTACGGAGTTCCCGACATCATGAGCGATGCGCTGGGCTTCGGTCGACCCCTCGACTATCAACCGTGGATCAGCTTTTCGGGCGCGATCGTCGGCGAATGGCAGGGGCAGATCCGGCTGGTCGCCGATGCGCTCGAGGTGGAAGTCCAAGAGGTGCGCGAGAGTTTCGATCGCGCGGTAACGAACCGGACGTTGAACGTCGCGATGGGCACCGTGGAGGCGGGCACGTGCGGCGCGATACGCATGCAGGCGATCGGCGTGGTGGACGGCCGTGAGGCCATCGTCATCGAACACGTCACCCGACTGGCCCACGACGTCGCACCCGATTGGCCCACCGGCATCGGCGATCTGTCCTATCGCGTCGCAATCAGCGGCGATCCGGACATTGAATGCACGCTCGCGGCGACGCTCAGGGATCCGCGCCGGGCCGGAGTCGCGGGGATGACCTCTGGAGCCGGTGCGATGGTCGCCACCGCGATGCGAGTTCTCAACGCCGTGCCGTATGTCGTTGCGGCACAACCTGGGTTGCTGAGTTCGGTCGACCTACCGCTGACGATCCCGCGCAATGCATTTGTCACGCAATGAGATTTATGTGTCGCCGCGCGTCCAGAACGTTTTCCCCGCCTGCGCTATGCAGATCAGAAACAGCCCATCGGGCGCCTGCGCGACGTAGTTCAAAAACAGCTTGCAGTCGGCGTTCTCTTCCTTGATTCCCGCCATCGGAGGTGAGCGGAACCACCTTGGCTGATATCTGCGGGGTGAGCCGCAGAACATCAGCCGTCCGGGCTGCGAGGCCCACGAGACGTATCCGTCGGCGACCCCGAACGCGTAGTAAGTGGTGTTGTCACACGGCGCACCGAGGACCTGATGCGGCATGATGCCCGGGGTGCAGTCCGGATAGTCGCATACAGTCGGACCGGCGGCAGCGGTCGGCGGCATCAACACGCCGACTCCGATCAGCGCGGCAGCCAACGCCACGATGAGACGCACCGAGACAGTTTTGCACAGGCGATAAGAAAATTCTCCCGTTTGGAGAAGGCCGCGCCCGTAGGTCGGCGGGCTGGTCGTTGCGCACTCCCAGAGCCCCTCCGGCCAGCGATTTTGGGGTGATAATGTGATTCTCTATGTGCAGTTGGATGCTAGTAGTGAGTCGCGGTGCGCTAGCGCCGGCGATAGCCCGGGGCCAGTGACGGATTCCGACGCCGACCCAGCGACCACAGAAGGTCCAGCTTCGTTAGCGGAAGCGGAAGAAGAGCTCTCCCGAGCGGAGGCGCGTGCCGAGGCGGCCCGCGCCCGCGCCGCGGAACTCCGCCGGCAGGCCGAAGACGGCGCCGGCGAGGCTAAGCCATCTACCGCGAAGTCCCACTGGTCATCGCGGCTCCCTCGCCCCACACGGAAAAAGGTGGGTGTCGGCGCGGCGATCGTGCTGATTGCCGCGTCGCTCGGGGCGAGCGGTTACCTCGTGTGGCAGCACTACGCACTCGTGCGCGAGCAGCGGCACGCGGCGGAGTTCGCCGCGGCGGCCCGGCAGGGAGTTGCCACGCTGATGTCGCTTGACGCCGACCACGCTACGGAGAGTCTGCAGCGCACCATTGATGTGACGACGGGCGCGCTTAAGAGCCAGCTGGAATCCACGTCAAGCTACGTGGCAAAAAATGCTCAGGATGCGAAGGTCACCACAAAGGCCACCGTGCAAGACGTCGCAGTGGAGTCGATGACCGACAATTCGGCAGTCGTCCTGGTAGTCGCCAAATCTGACACCATCAATCCCGATAAGTCGAAACGGCCACCGGTCTTCTGGCGCCTCAGCGTCAATATCGATCGGGACGCCGGTCAGCTCAAATTGTCGAAACTCGATTTCGTCCAATGACTTCCGAGCCAGAGTCGCCGCCGGACGGCGCAGAGACCGCGGTTGAGAGCCCGGAGTCGCCGACCGACAGCGCAGAAACCGCAGTTGAGAGCCCAGAGTCGCCGACTGACAGCGCGGAGGCTCCTGCCGCGGGCGACGCGCGTCCCAGCAGAATGGCCGCGATCAGCCTCCTGACCGCTCGGAGTCGCGAGAAATGGCGGTCAATTCTTCTGGTGGCGTCGGTAATTGCCGCGGTGGGCCTGGCTACCGGTTTGTTCTTTTTTCAGTACCGTCCGGATCGACAGCTCGATGACGCCGCAGCCCTTCGTGCTATCCAGGCAGCCTCCGACGGTGCGGTCGCGTCGCTCTCGTACTCGACCGACAACATGGATCGTGACTTCGCGAATGCGAAGTCACATCTCACCGGGGAGTTTCTTGCCTACTACGACACATTCACCAAACAGATCGTCACGCCGGCGGTGCAGCAAAAGCACATCACGCAGACGGCCGCGGTGGTCAGAGCGGCCGTGTCCGAACTGCACCCGAACTCAGCCGTCGTGCTGGTGTTCCTCAACGAGACCACCGCAAGCAAGGACAAGCCTCAACCGCTGATCACCCCGAGCAGCGTGCGAATAACGCTCACGAAGGTCAACGGTTCCTGGCTGATCTCGAAGTTGGATCCAGTGGCATGACCGCGTTTATGGCTTTGGTTCGAACCGCTATCCGGCCCGTAGCGCTGGTGCTATTCTCATCGCACGAGAACGCCTCTACCGGTGTCGAGAAATCGCATGGGCATCGTCGGTTAATGCCCGTCGAGGAGCACACAATGCGTTCAGCTGGAACGATCACCACCGCGATACTGTTGGCTGCCAACGTATTCAGCATTTTGGGTCCGGCATCCACGGCGCGGGCAATAACGAAGGAAGACGTCGCGATCAACGGGACGTACCGCGTCACGTCGATAGGCAACTGGGCCAAAATCAACGATCAGTACAACAACGAGCCGACGGTTGTCAGCACATGGACGATAAGCACCACGTGCACCACTTTTCAGGAATGCAACGGCACGATGAAGAGCGACCAGGGATGGAGCGCGCCGATATACATGCTTGACGGGACCATGTGGTACGTCAAACATGAGGTGCCGAACTGGGAACGGTGCCAAGACGGCACCGCCTTCACCGGGAAACAGACCTACTGGTTCTACCCAGCTGATGCCGCGGGTAACGGCGAATTCATAATCGGATCGCCGGTACTGGCCGGCAAGGACAAGACGGTCGGCCCGAGTGGCGCCTGCGGGCAGAACCAGTGGCTTACCATCGACCTACCGCTGCGCTTAGACAAGATTGGCTGACTAGGCGTCAAGAGCTCGATTGCCCGGCGGCTTTACGTCGGAAGCAGGTCCTGCCACTTCTTGGGCGCTGCCAAGGTTGCCAGATCCGACTGTTGGTACAACTTGCCGTCCGGAGCGAGATAACGACCGGTATGCGGATCGTACGGGGCAACCGCGACCGATGGTGCGGGTCGAGATGTCTTGGCCCCGAATGAGCTTGGAGCTGCCTGCGGCCTTCCGGCGTTGCCGGGGGGCGGCGGAGGCGCGGCCGGCGGCGGGGCAGCCGCGCCCTGCGCGGGGACGTCGAGTGGCGCTATCGGCGGAAAGTCCGCCGCCTGCGTCGACATGTTGGCCGACGACGGCACCGGTGGCACAGCTGCGCCCAGCGTGCCCGGTGGAGGATTTGCTCCCCGCGGCCCCGCGGGTGTTCCCCGCGGGACGGCCCCGAGTGGCAGCGGTGTTCCCTCGACCGGGCCGAAGATTCTCTTGTTGAAGGTTGTCCGGTCGTCGGGCGGTACGCCCTGGGCGAGCAGGTTGGGATCCAGCGGGGAAGGGCCGAGGACATGCTGGCGCATCGCCAACGGCATGTACGGCTTGTCGCTGTTACAGATTTCGACGGTGGGCGCGCGCTTTCCGGGATGTCCCATGCACGGATAGTTGCGGGCGCCGCGAACCGCAAGCGGCGAATCCTGCGGCAGTTTGCAGTACATCCCATCCGGGGTGTCGACATCGCCGGTGTCGGACGGGGATCGCCATTGGTTGGGCGGCAAGAAGCCGACCGTGCAAATAGGCGGATCGTCAATCGTGAGCGCGAAGTCGCCCCTGGACTTACCGTCGGGCCAGTTCATGCTGGCCGCCGTTGAGGTGTAGGCAACCGACGCCGGCAGCAGCACCAGCACCTGCTCCAGCGAGGGGTGATAGGTGATGCCGATCTGCCCGATGGTGGTCAGGTTGGCAAGCAACACCGGCAGCGTCGGTTTGATCTGCTCGAGGAGCCGCGACGCCTCGTCCAACGCCCCGGGACCGTTTTGCAGAATTGTGCGAACCTTGGAATCGTCGGTCACCAGCACATCGGAAATCCCGGCCAGGCTGTGCGCCCACCGCCGGATGGAGTCGGTCGTCTGCGCCTGCGCGTCCAGCAGCGGCCCGCTGTCTTCGGTGAGGGCACGCGTGCGGTCAACAATGCTGTTGGCGTCGGCGGAGATTCGCGACGACGAATCGGCCAGCGACCCTAAATCGTATCCGGCCCCGTTGAAGCCCTGGAAAGCCTCGTCGAGCAGTTGACCGATCTTGTTTTTGGGCAGGCTTTTCACCAGGGCGTTCAACTGATCGAGCATCGGTCCGACCGCTTGCGGAATCGTGGTGTCGTGCATGGCAATAACAGAGCCGTCGTGCAGATAGGGCGCCGAATCGGTGCGTGGCCGCAGGTCCACATACTGTTCGCCCACCGCGGAGACG
>DATFYT010000208.1:0-9806 GCA_035314925.1 Mycobacterium sp.
AGAGTTGATGATCGGATCAATAATCACGTCAAACTCATCAGCATGCGCCGACGGCGTCATGGCCAACGGGGTCATGCCGAACGCCAAAAACGCGCCGGCACTCGCAATCAAACCGACCACAGCACGACGGAGTGCCTTCGCGTTACGCGACCGACGATTCCGCTTCGGGCAGGGCTGACCAGCCATCGCCCAACCTCCCGGACCAAAGGGGTTGTTCTCAGGTGCCGTTAAGATAATCCTTAACTAACGCGTGTGGAGTAGAAACGCAGAAATCGCTCGAAATCTTTTTTCGGGGAGCCCGTAGGCGTCGGCATTAGCGCTGCTCATCACCTTTTTTGCCTGCGTCTAGCGGGCTTGAGCCGCCAGCCAACAAACTGTTCCCGGCCCCACCAGAAACCTGAAAAACCGAAGCGATTACCAAGTAGAACGACTAGGACCCCGCGACCTGGAACCGTCACGACGCCGGCGCACGTCCAAAACAGTGTGGATGACGACGAACGCCAAGCACTGCGGGCCGAGGGACTCGACCCGACGATCCCGCGGTCATCGCGGCGATCGACCTTGTCCGATGGGAATTGTCTTTGGTGGTGTTGATCCGGCGAGAGCCTATTGAATCCTCGACGGTCTACCGTTGATGTATGCCCGCGGTCGGCGAGCTGGTGCAGTCCACCACCGGGCAATGGATGGTCAGGCCACCACTGCATTGCCCGCGCGGCCACCCGCTGCGACCGGGCCGAGTGCTGGTCGGCTCGATCGCGTGCTCTTGCGGTCGGCATTTGACGTGGCGGTGCGAGTGCGGTGCCGTGACCTACGGGCCGGCGCTCGCCGAGGGGTGCAGCCAATCTGCATGGGGCGGCGAGCTTTCTGAGCTTCTTGTTCAGCGCGTGCCAGATCCGTGCCAGATAAGCGGAGGGCTCCCCAGAGCGGCACGCAACCGCGCCCGAAGTCGGGAGTCGTAGCTGCTTGAAAGCAGTACGCTCATGCCGTGGCGGACACGTTGTACGCACCGTGCGGCGATCTGAGCCTGGCGTATCAGGTGTTCGGCGACGGGCCGGTCGAGCTGGTCGGCGTCGCGCCGTTCGTCAGTCACGTGGAGCTGGCTTGGACCATGCCCGAATTCAAGGCCTTCTGCGATCAGCTCGCCACGTTCTGTCGCGTCGTGATGTTCGATAAGGCCGGGGTCGGGCTGTCGGATCCGGTCCCGAAAGTTCGCACGCTGGATGATCGAGCGGCCGAGATCGAGGCCGTCATGGACGCCGTCGGCTTCGGAAAGGCGGTCCTCTTTGCACTGGGTGACGGCGGCCCGGCGGCCATCGTGTTCGCGGCAACACGGCCGGAGCGAACCCGCGCGTTGATCCTCAGCGACACGTCTCCATTCATGGCAATCATGCCAACCGGGTGGGACGATATGGACCGCGACGCGGCCGAGCTGCGGGCAACCGTGGCGAGCATGTATCCCGAGGTGGACGAGAAGTACTGGCCGTCGGTGGAGCTGATCGCCCGCGTGCTGGAATTCGACCGCGCCGTCCGCTCGGCCTGGGGCACCGGTGCGGCACTCAGCATCGCCACACCGTCGGTCCGGGCGTCGATGCGCCTGCTCGCAATGGTGGAGCGGATGTGCGCCAGCCCGGGGATGGCGCGGGCGTTACTCGAAGCGACATTCCGGATCGACGTGCGGCCGATCCTGCCGACGATCACCGTGCCCACCCTGGTCATCCATGCCCGCGACGACCCCGTCATTGGGGTGCAGGCCGGCCGCTACCTCGCCGACCACATCCCCGGCGCGCGGTACCTCGAGGTCGACGGCGCGGAGCACGTGCCCTGGTTTACCGAGCCCGACAAGATCCTGACCGGGATCGAGGAGTTCCTCACCGGCAGCCATGCCGCACCGGCACAGTCACGCCGCGCCCTGCGCACCGTGTTGTTCACCGACATGGTCGCCTCGACCCAACACGCCGCGGCGGGCGGCGACCAGCGGTGGCGCGCGGTGCTGCAGCGCTTTGGTGAGATCACCGCCGAACTGACGCAGCGATTCGGCGGCACCGTGGTCAAGAGCACCGGCGACGGCCACCTGGCCACCTTCGAGGGGCCGACGCAGGCCATCCGCTGCGCCGAGGCCCTGCGCGCGGACGCCGAGACGCTGGGCATCCAGATCCGCGCCGGCATCCACACCGGCGAGTGCGAACTGCTCGACGCCGACATCGGGGGAATCGCGGTACACATCGCGGCGCGCATCCTCGGCCAGGCCGGCCCCGGGGAAATCCTCGTGTCCCGCACCGTGCGTGATTTGGTCGTCGGCTCGGGCACCGGCTTCGAGGACCGCGGCAGCGTCGAGTTGCGCGGGGTGCCCGGCACCTGGCAACTCCTGGCGGTCGATCGCGACGGCCCGCGGGCGGGATCGCCTGAGGCAGAACTGGCGTCAATGCCCACTCCTGGCCGTCGGACCGCGATGCGTCGCTCGGACCGCGCCGTAGAGGCGATCGCGACGCGCGCACCGTGGCTCGTGCGCGGGATGGCCCGCCTCGCCCCGGCCACCGGCCGCCGCTGAATCCGTTGGGCACAAGCGCTGGGAAGAGATAAGTCTAATGGCGCGTGTTGGTGGAAACGAGCGAAAAAGCAGACTTAGCAACAGAATTGGGTTCCCAAAAGCACCCGATCAGCGTAATATCGATGGTGTGATCAGGGCCGAATCACACTGTGACAGCAGGGTATTCGTCGCCGTATGTCCCGCGCGGATCGCCCTGCATCACCCAATTGTGTTGCCGGTCAGCGCGGGCCACCAATTCGGCCACCCGACGACGCTCAGCGTCGACACGCTCGGTATGACGATCAACCGCCCGCCGGGTCCAATAGGCGGCCACGATCAAGCCGATAAGGCCGACGAGCACCGGCCAGAACTTCACCACCAGACCGACGGCGAGCAGCAACGCGACCAATTGCACCGGTCCAGCCTATCGCCGGGCGCCGACAGGCGCTCAGCCCATCGCGACCCTGATCGCGGCCGTCAACGCCGCATAGGCAGCCACCGCGGCCTGCGGGTCATCCGCATCCCAGGCCAGCGTCCGCGACGTCCCCAAACCCGCCACCAACTCGTCGAACTCGCGCTGCCCCAAATCGGCGACGTGGCGGTCATCGATCAGCGTCAGCGTGTCATCGGCACCCAACAGCCACACCCGGCCGGCATCGGCGCCGCCGTTGTCGAACCGGTCGGCGGCCTGCCCGGCATGCGCCAGCGCGTCGGCGAGGCGGCCGGCGTCGACCACAACATCAGCACCCGATTTCAGGGCTTGCTCGAACGGGTACGGGTGACCCTCGATGCGCCAGTACGTCATTTTGTGATCCCAGTGGGCCACCAGCAGATCGCGCAACGGCGTCGCGCCGGCGCGACGCCTGGTCGGGGTTCCTTGCTTCGGCATCAGGCACTAGCGCCTCTCCATCGTTTGTTGGCACCAGCGCGCTGTGGGTTGGCGCGGTTGATTTTGATGATGTCCTGCAGCCCGTCGCCAGCCTCGGCGTCAGGCAACTTGATCCGCGCCAACGTCAAATTGATCGCCAAATGCAGCGCGCGCCACTCAGAGATGAGCGGGTTAATCACATCTTGGCCCTGCGACCCGCGAACCATCTTCGGCGCATCCCGCAGTTCCTCGCGCAATTCGGCGGCGCGGTCGTTCATTTCGGCCGCAGAATGCAACCAAAACTCCTCCGTGCTGGTAAGCACCATGGCGGCGTCGGCGACCTCGCGCACCACCTGGCGGTACAGGGCGCGGCCGTGCTCGCCGAGGTCACGCGGGACTTTCACCCGGTCAGCCATCGCATCTCCCATCTGAAAAACGAAACTTTCGGCGCCGACCAAGCAGCCGGTGTGGTGCTAAGGCGCATCGGTGTGCAGATGCCGAGGGGGGGTCTATGTGTACCCACATACCCCCTGGTCTGGTCACTGTCCTAAAGCATGCCCAGATGCTGGTCGACATTTGCGCAACTGTCCGTTCGTGATTGGGGGTGGCTGGCCGGGCCGGCTGCGGCAGCGTCCCAGCGCCAGGGAACGCCACAGGAATGGACGCCGGCGCCGGCCCGGCCAGCCTGTTCGCCGCGGGAGCCATCGCAAACCCCCGCGGCGAAGCACTACGCGTCGGCTGCCGCAGCGGCGCGTGCCTGCTCGACGGCCGCTGTAACCTTCTGGCTGGCCTCAGATTCCAGCTCGGCGCCGTGCTGGGAGCCGGAGCGGCGGGTGCGCTCGGTCACGACCTGTTCGAGGTATTGGCCCCAGGTGAGCTGGTCATAGAGGCTGTCGCAGTGAATCACGTGCGACTGGTCGGCGCCGGCATGGTTGCGCCCGAGCGGGGCGATGGTGTTGATGCGGTGCGCGTGGTTGCGCAGTGCGCCGGCCCGCGCGTCGAGTGTCTTGAAGTCGAAGAACGCCGTGAACAACTCGTTGACGTCGACTGTCTCCGCGCCGGCCAGTGTGTCCAGCTTGGCTTTTGCCTCGTCCCGCTCATCGCGGTATCGGGTGGCGCGTGGGCCGGCCGCGTCAGTGAAATGCTCGAGCTGAACCCGTTGGCGTTCAGCGTTTTCCGCGTCTTTGATCGCGTCGAGTTTGGCGCGGTGTCGGGCGGCGTCAGCTTCGGCGGCAGCGTACTGCTCGGCGATCTGCTCGGGTGTGGTTGATGGCATTGTTGTTCTCCTAGCGGATTTCGGTTGGTGTCGTGATCGGTGTGACGAACGGCGTTCGGCGCAACGTGTCGGAGCCGGTGTAGCCGGTGTCGGGTGGTGGCTGGAACTGTTGCGTTTCCACCGGTGGTTGCGACTGCGGGTGGGGTTGACGCGCTGCGGTCGCGGCGGCCATCGAACCGACGACGCCGTTGCGATCCCGCGGTGTTTCCCACATTGCATTGGCTTTCTGTGCCAGCGATGCGCGCGCACTGGCGGGGTCGGTCGGTGGGCGTACCCGCGCGGAGAGCGCGCGCCAATCCTCATCGCTGAGGCCGGCGAGGTATTCCTCGACTGAGGCGTTCAAGTCAGCCACGTCGTTTTCCTTCCATGTATTCCATTACTGCGCTGAGCTTCACGAGCCAACGGCCGCCTATGATCTGGCCACCGAGGTCCGCAGCTGCCAGGCGTTGGGCCTGACGTTTAGAGCAGCCGATGATCAGTGCGGCCTCGCGTGCGGTGATCAGCGTGTCCTGATCCAATTGTCCCGTATCGCCGTCGGATTCCCGTCCCAAGTCGGACACGCGGATCTCGGCGTCGAGGCTGTCGTAATGGCGGCGCAGCCATGCCGGTATCGGTTGGCCGGTTCGTCGTCGGCTGCGCGTCACTTCGGCCGCGCAGTAATACGCGGCGTGCAGATCGTCCCCGGCGAGGTTCACCCCGACACCGCCTTCGGCGGTCGTCCGCGCGGCCGTGCGTCCATCGTTATTGGGCAGCCGGTCACTGAGTCTCGATGTCGGAGAATCACGTTGTGGCCCTGTGGATTCGGGTGGCGTACCGTTGAGGTAGCGGCCCAACCTGCTCGTGGGGAATGTCGAGGCCGCGGGTGTATTGGTGACCGCCGGCTGCGTGGTGCGCTTCGTCGATCAGCAGCATGTCCGTGTCGCCGTCGGGTTCGTTGACGAGTAGCCCAAGAGTCCAGCCTGGCGCGCCGTAGCAGGTGAGGTCGATGCAGTTGCGGCGGTCGCGAATGGTCATCGCGTGTTTTCCTTTCCAGAGGGTTTTTCGGAGTTGAGTGAGCGGGTGTTGGTGGGTTCGGCGGAGACCGATGATGCAATTCCGAACGAATTGAGCGGTGGGTCGGCCGATACCGATGGCGCAATCCAGTTGCTGGTTTTGCATTCGCAGCGGCGAACGACGCGGCCGTAGAGGTCGGGGTCATCTGGACTGCAATCGACCAAGCTGTTGCGGGTGGCGTCCCATTTTGCGGGGGTGATGCTGTGGCCCCAGTCCAGGCATTCGCCGCAGCGCACGGGTCCGGTCGGGGTCCAGCCGGGCGGCGGGGTTTGGTGGTCGCACCAATACAGGCCGTCGGTGGTGGTGATTTGTCCACGTTCGTCGCAGAACCGGCAGGCTGAGATGTCGGAGCGCAGCTCTTTCCTTTCGTCGTGCCAGTCTTTGCGTTCCTCGTCCCATTTTTTGCCGTTTTCGCGAGCCTGGGCGCAGCCGCTGCAGGGCTTGCCAGGGTCGCCGTCGGGGTGTTCTTTGCACACGGGGCGGTCCACGCTGATATCCGAAGTTGCGGCCCACTCGGACCAGGTTTCGAGATGACGCACGTCGTCGTGATTCAGCGGCAGCCCGTCGCCGCTACCGCTACCGCTCCCTTGGGAGGGTGCGCCGTCGCCGCGCGTAAGCGCGGTGGGCGGCGGCGCTCCCGACCGCGCACTCTCCTCTTCCTTCTTTAACATCAGGGCGCGTGACTGTGGCGCGCTAAAAGTGTCGTTTTCGGCGCGGTAAAGCGTCTCAGATGGCGCGCTAAAACTTTCGTCTTTAGCGCGTGACGGTGACGCGCTAATAGCTTCGTCGGCGGGGACCCGGACACTGTAGGTGGTGGCCTTACCGCCGCGCCGGTTCGGCTTCTCGGTCACCACCAGATAGCCGCGGCCGATCAGTCCTTGGAGCGCATTGCGGACCGAGCGGACATGCGCCCCGAGCATTTCTGTTAACAGGTCAACGCCTGGCCGGGCGCCGTCGCCGTCGGGGCCGGTGAACGTCCACATGATCACGAACACGCGGCGTTCCATGCCGGTCAGCTCGGGGTCCGCCATTGCTTGGCGCAGCGGGCCACAGCGGGCCGCCCAATCTACTTTCGGGCCGCTCATGCGCACATCAACGCCTCGACGCGCAGCAGGGACCAGCACGTCGGCCCCAGTCCGCGAGCCACCGATGTCCGCGCGGTCAGCATCCGATCGCAACGCGTACACCGGCAGCAGTGAACAGTTAAACTGTGCTCGTCGACTGTGGTGGTCGTGCGGGTGGCCCGGGCAGAAGTGCCCGGGTTACTTCGTATCTGGCTCACGCCGACGCCATCTCCTGGTTTTCGAGCCACTGCAGCACGGTTGACCGCTTCCAGACGCGGCGGCGGCCGAGTTTGAAACTGGCTGGGCCGCTGCCGATGTGCGCCCAGTACCGCCATGTCGACGCCGGCGTACCCGTCATCTCTTCCAGATCCACGGAATCCATGTATTGGCTATCCACGCTCAAGTCCTTTCCTGATTTCGCAGGCTTCCCGATCTGGGAACTGCTGTCACAGTGTTGCTTGCGCCTGTTGCGTTGGTCAATGCGAAACCGGTAAGGTTGCGAATATGGGAAGACGGGAACGGATCGAGGACTATTTCAGGAAGCGGCTCAAAGACGAGAGAGACCGTCGGGAGTGGTCACAGGCCCAGATGGCCGAGCTGCTGTCCGACATCATGCGTGCCCGGGTGCATCCAACGACGATCGCCAAGATTGAGGCCGGCGACCGCGCCGTCAGAATCGATGAGGCGACCGCCATCGCGGACATCTTCGAGATGTCCCTCGACTCTCTGCTGGGCCGCACGGCGCAGGTGGACAACGACCCGACATACAGCATTCGCGCGTTGCGCGACAAGGCGATGAAGTACGTGCGCGACGTTGGCGTGATCTCCCGGTCGTTCCGCGACACATTGGTGGATGTGCACGGGCTCGAGTTCGACGGGCGCGAAACCCTCGAATCGGAAGGCGAACGGGCCGTTAAAGCTCTCGACCAGGCACAACGCGCACTGTGGGAAGTCGCAGGTTTCGAGCTGCCCGCCCACGGCGGCGTGGGGGTCCGGCGTAGTCGAGTTCGGCCGTCGAAGGGAATCAAGAGTGCGACGAAATCGTAGAGCCGGCGTCGAGGACCGGTGGACCAAGACAGTCCGCGACGCCGATGGCAACAGACAAAGCGCGCCGACTGTCCGCCACGGTCGCGGTTTGCGTTGGCTCGCAAGGTATGTCGACGACCGCGGTCGCGAGCACACCAAGGCGTTCGCCCGCAAGATCGACGCGCAACTGTGGCTCGACAAGCAAACGGCCACAATCGTTTCCGGCACCCACGTCGCGCCGCGCGACGCCCAACTGACCGTCGAGCAGTGGTGCGACCTATGGATCGAGGGCTACAAGGTCAATCGCGAATCGACGGTGCGGCAGGCGCGGGTCCATATCGCGCAGATCGTCGCCGGGTTCGGCGGTATGCCGCTGTCCGCAGTGCGGCCGTCTCAGGTGAAGGCGTGGGTCGCGAAGCTACGGGCTGACGAGATGGAGGCGAGCTACGTCTACGCGCTGCATTCCCGGCTGTCACAGATCATGAGCGATGCCGTGCACGACGGGGTGCTCGGCCGCAATCCGTGCTCGCGGCGGACCTCGCCGCCGATGGGCAAAGCCAAGGTGTATGTCGCTACCACAGAACAGGTTTGGGCGATCCACGACACGGTGCCCGACCACCTCAAGGTTGCCGTGCTGCTCGGTGCGTTCGCCGGGCTGCGTGTCGCCGAGGCCACTGGGCTGCGAGTATCCGACGTGGATTTCATTAGGGGAGTGGTGCATCCCAAACAGCAGTGGCCTGACAAACCGCTCAAGACCGAGGGTAGCGATCAGCCGATCCCGATCCCGCGAGACCTGGCGCTGCTGCTGTCGGCGTCGGTGCAGGCGTATCCGTCCGAGATGATGGTCACCAATGGGCTGGGCACCGAGCGGTGCGGGCCGTGGATCGTTGAGCGGGCGATCCGCGACGCCAGAGAGAAAATCGACGGACTACCTGAGGGCTTCACGTTCCACGACCTTCGGCACTACCTGGCGTCGCTGCTCATCGCATCCGGCGCCGACATCAAGACAGTGCAGGCGCGGATGCGTCACGCCAGTGCACGCACCACGCTCGACACTTACGGGCATCTGTGGCCGGATGCCGATGAGTCCACGCGCACCGCGGTCGGCGCCGTGATCCGGCAGCGGATCGAAACTACTGCGGACCAACTGCGGACCAGGGCCACCGATGCGTAGCGTTTGCGCACGTCAGCGCGTTAGCCAGCTCACACGTCGTAGTAGAGCGCGAACTCGTACGGGTGCGGCCGGATCTGGACCGGCAGGATCTCGTTGTCGCGCTTGAAGCTGATCCACGTGTCGATCAAGTCGGGCGTGAAAACGCCTCCCTCGGTGAGGTATTCGTGGTCTGCCTCGAGGCGGTCGATCACCGCGGACAGCTGGGTCGGAGCCTGCGGGATGTTCGCCGCCTCTTCCGGCGGCAGCTCGTAGAGGTCCTTGTCCACCGGTGTCTGCGGCTCGATCTTGTTCTTGATGCCGTCCAGGCCGGCCATCAGCATGGCCGAGAACGCCAGATACGGGTTGCCCGATGAGTCGGGGCAGCGGAACTCCAACCGCTTGGCCTTCGGGTTGCTGCCGGTGATCGGGATGCGCACGCACGCCGACCGGTTGCGCTGGCTGTACACCAGGTTGATCGGGGCCTCGAAGCCGGGAACCAACCGCTTGTAGGAGTTCGTCGTCGGGTTGGTGAAGGCCAGCAGCGACGGCGCATGGTGCAGCAGGCCGCCGATGTAGTGGCGCGCGGTGTCGGACAGACCCGCGTAGCCTGTCTCGTCGTACATCAGCGGGCTGCCGTCTTTCCATAACGACTGGTGGCAGTGCATACCGGAGCCGTTGTCGCCGAACAGCGGCTTGGGCATGAACGTGACGGTCTTGCCCTCGGCCCACGCGGTGTTCTTGACGATGTACTTGTACAGCTGCAGGTCGTCGGCCGCGTGCAACAGCGTGTTGAACTTGTAGTTGATCTCGGCCTGGCCGCCGGTGCCCACCTCGTGGTG
>DATFYT010000209.1:0-10521 GCA_035314925.1 Mycobacterium sp.
CGGCTCGACCATCCGATTGATCATCCGCATCGACGTGGTTTTGCCGCAGCCGGAGGGACCGACGAAAACGGTCAACGTGCCCTCGGGGACATCCAGGTTCAGGTTGTCGACGGCGACGGTGCCGTCGGCGTAGACCTTGCAGACGTTCTCGAAGCTTATCAAGCCTCAGCTCCCGATTGGATGGTTGAAGCCGTTATCCCGCAACCAGTTCCGAGCCGCTTGGTCGGGGTCGATCCCGGAGTTACCGGACACCGAGGCGTTGAGATCGGCCAACCCGCGGGTGGTCATTTTTGCCGATACTGCGTCCAGCACATCTTTGAGCCGATCGGATTTCTTTTGCGAATTTACCAGCGGCACAATGTTGCCGGCCAGGAAGTTGTGCTCCGGATCGTCGAGCACCACCAAATGATTCTGCATGATTGCCGGCGACGTGCTGAAGATGTTGGCGGCGTTGACCGTATCCTCCAGCAGGGCACGAACGGTGACCGCGCCGCCGTCGTCACTGATCGCGATGAAGTTTCCGGGCGCGATGTCAAGCCCGTATCGTGCGCGGAGCCCGACCAGACCCGACGACCGGGCCTGAAAGTCGGAGGGCGCGGCGAACTTCACCTCCGGTGAATGTGCCGCCAGATCGGCAATCGTCTTGAGGTTCCACTTGACAGCCGTGTCGGCGGTGACGGTGACGGTGTCGGTGTCCGCCGCAGGTGACGGCGTCAGAATCGACAAGTCGCCCGGCAGCCGCTTGTAGAGTTCCAACTCGACGGCGTCGAGCATGGTCACTGTCTCATTCGACTCGAAGTACTGCAGCAGGTTACCGATGTACTCGGGCACCAGGTCGATCGAATGATCTTTCAGCGCAGGGATATACGTCTCGCGGCTGCCGATACCCATCCGTCGTCCGACGTTGAAACCGTTGGTCTGCAAGGCTTGTGCATAGATTTCGGCGATGATTTTCGATTCCGGAAAGCCGGCGGATCCGACCACGATCGAGTTCATGTTGCCTGACGCCCCGCCGAGCGGATTCGAACTGCCACAAGCCGCGACAGCAACGCACAAGGCGGCAAGCCACGCCGCCGCGCGGTAACCGCGCCGTCCCAGCATGCCCATAGCAATCGACACTATCTTGCAGCGCCGCATCGGCTTGGGAGTGCGCCCGAGGTTTCCGGCGCGATTTCGTTTCATTCGGTCCGACAAGGGGCAAGATGGCAACCATGAGCAGCGATTCGTCTGTATCGCCCGATCAGCCACCGGAAACCACCACACCGGCCCCGGACAGCGTGGCGCCGCCGGAATCGGCGGTGAAGTTCACCCGCGCGGCCAGCTTATGGTCGTCCCTGACCGCGGGCTTCCTGATTCTCATAGTGCTGTTGATCTTCATCACTCAGAACACGAGTTCGGCGCAGTTTGCGTTCCTCAACTTGCGCTGGACCCTGCCGCTGGGGGTGGCGATTCTGCTGGCGGCGGTGTCCGGCGGGCTGATCACCGTGCTGGCCGGCACAGCACGGATTTATCAGTTGCGGCGGGCGGCGAAGAAGAATCTCGCGGCCGGCCGATAAGCGGACGTAGCACCCCATCGGTCAGGTGACTTAGGGTACCCTAACTTTGAGAGTAAGGAGACCCTATGCCATCAACCTGGGTAGGCGCGCTGCTGCACAAGTCGCGTCAACAAGGAGAATCGCCGTTCCCGTATCAGGCGGCGTTTCTGATCAACAATCCGATCCGTCGAACACTGCTCAAGCCGGCGCGCATCGTCGACAAACTCGGTCTCGCGGGCTCTGAGCGCGTCCTGGAACTCGGGCCCGGACCGGGATTCTTCAGCGTGGAGATTGCCCGTCGGCTCACCGACGGCCGACTGGAGCTGTTCGACATTCAGCCGGAGATGCTCGAGAAGGCGCGGCACCAACTCGAGCAAGCCGGACTGTCTGACGTCGGTTTCACCGTGGGGCAGGCAAGCGACGGACTTCCCTTCCCGGACAACACCTTTGACGTTGCCTTCTTGTCCGCAGTGATCGGGGAAGTGCCCGACAAGCGGGCCTGCCTACGTTCGCTCGGCCAGGTGTTGAAGCCCGGCGGGCGGCTGGTGTTCGTCGAAATGTTTCCCGACCCCGACCGGCTCAGCGTGCGGGAGTTGCGTGACCTCGCGGAACCGGAGAACTTCGAATTCGTCGAAGCGAGCGGAAACCGTTGGGAAACCATCGCCCGCTTTCGCAGGGTCGACAGCTAGAAGCCTTCAGGTCTGCAACTCGGTCAGCCCGCGGGCGATCAACGGGCCCACGGTCTCCCCGACCCGGTCGGATGCGTCAACGTCGTCCGCACCACCCGACATACGCCTGCGGAAATCGATGCCCGCCGCGATGATGGCCAGCTTGAAGTAGGCCAGCGCCATATAGAAGTTCCAGTGCGCCAACGGCTGTCCGGAGACCAACGAGTAGCGGTGGGCGAGCTCGTCGGCGACCGGCAATTGCGGCGACGTCCAGGCCGCGTGCGTGTTGATGATCAGGTCCAGCGACGGATCGCGGTAGACGCACATCAACGCCGCGTCGCTGATCGGGTCGCCGAGGGTGGAGAGCTCCCAGTCCACGACGGCACGTACTTGCTTGGGATCGTCGGCATCCAGGATGGTGTTGTCGATGCGATAGTCGCCGTGCACGATCGAGGTGCGGCTCTGCTGCGGAATCGACTGCTGCAGGGCCGAATGCAGCCGCTGCACGTCCGCGTCACGGTCGTCATCGGAAAGGCGCACGAGCTCCCACTGCGAACCCCATCGGCGGACCTGCCGTTCCAGATATCCGCTCGGTTTGCCGAAATCCGCGAGTCCGACGGCGTCTGGGTCGACCGCGTGCAGGTCCGCCAGCACCCGGATCAGTGCGTCGACGCAGCCTTCGATGACCCGCTCGTCGCCCAACGCCTCGAGCTCGGCGCGGCTGCGAACCACTTGTCCGGCAACGTATTCCACTATTTGAAACGGCGCACCCAGCACTGAATCGTCGTCGCAAAGTGCGACCGCGCGGGCCACCGGGACCGCGGTATCGGCCAGCGCTGCAACCACTTTGTACTCGCGCGCCATATCGTGCGCCGAGGGCGTCAGCCCATGCAACGGCGGACGTCGCAGCACCCATTTTGATGAGTCGTCGGCGAGCAGAAAGGTCAGATTGGAGCGGCCGCCGGAGATCAGCTGCGCGCGCAGCGCGCCTTCCCGGTCGATGCCGGCCGAGCGCAGATACCCATCCAGCGCGGTCAGGTCTAACCCGTCAAGCGGCGAAGTAGTCACCGGACTTGCTTACCATTAGTTGCCCGACTTCTCCTCAGCCGTTCCGGCTGCATCGTCGTCGGGCGCCGGGCCGCGCTGGTTACGCGGCAGCAGGTCCCACACGTGCTCGGTGCCGTTCACCGTCACCACGCTCGCTTGACCGGACCGGGAGAACAGCAGCCGGGTCACCGACGCGTAGTCGATGGGGAACGACAGCACCCGCTTGGTTCCCAGAATCTCGTGCAGCACTACGTTGATCACCCCGCCGTGGCTGAAAACCGCCACGGTGTCCTCGTGCTCCGCGCCGGCCGCAACGTCGTCCACGGCCGCGCGCACCCGCGCCCGGAATGCCTCTTCGTCGACCGAGCTGGGCAGGTGTCCCGCCGCCATGCGGGCCCACTCTTGCGGGTTCTCGTCGCGGATGTGCTCGATCGGGACGTACACCGGCAGATCGCGATCGTATTCAGCGAAGCGGTCCTCGATCTCGACGGTCAACCCGCGCGCGGCGGCCACCGGTTCCGCCGTCTGGATCGCACGACGCTGCGGGCTGCTCACCACCCGGGAGATCGGAAACCTGGCCAGCGCGTCGGGCAGCCGCGCGACCTGCACCCGCCCCTCGTCGGAGAGGTCGGGGTCGGCGCGTTCTTGTTTCGTGGGGCCGGGTTCGCTGCGGAGCGGCAACGCATGCCGGACCAGAAGCAACTGCATGCGCACAGCCTTGCATGCGCTGCAAAGCCCTTGTCATCTCGGCGGAGAATGCTATTCTCCGAACGGAGATTGGGGTGTGCGGATGGTGGATGCAGGCGTGCTGGGACGCTGGCTCGACGCGAACGACGCCCCCGGCGCAGGTGAAGAGCCGATCCTCGAACAGCTCTCCGGGGGCTCACAGAACACTCTCTATCTGATCCAGCGCGGTGACGAGCGCATGGTGCTGCGGATGCCGGGGGCGCGGGCCGACGCGGCCCGCATCGACGGACTGCTGCGCGAGATTCGGCTGGTGCGCGCGCTGCGCGGCACCGACGTGCCGCATGCCGAGCTGATCGCCGCCAACGACGCCGGCGATCTGCTCGGCATGCCCTTCTACGTGATGCGGGCCATCGACGGCTGGAGTCCGATGGACGGTGGCTGGCCGGCACCGTTCGACACCGACCTGACCGCACGCCGCGGCTTGGCGTTCGAACTCGTCGACGGCGCCGCCAAGCTGGGCCGGGTGGACTGGCGCGCCCAGGGGTTGGACGGCTTCGGCCGTCCCGACGGATTCCACGAGCGGCAAGTCGACCGCTGGCTGGCGTTCCTGGACACCTACCGGGTGCGTGAGCTTCCGGGCCTGGACGACGCCGCCGACTGGCTGCGCCGCAACCGGCCCGGGCACTACACGCCGGGCATCATGCACGGCGACTATCAGTTCGCCAACGTGATGTTCGCGCACGACGAGCCGGCCCGGCTCGCCGCGATCGTGGACTGGGAGATGACCACCGTCGGCGACCCGCTGCTGGACTTGGCCTGGTGCCTGCTGGGATACGACGGTGAAAACCCCCGCGAAGACGGGTTTTATCTCGACATGAAGGGCATGCCGACGCGCAGTGATTTGCTCGAACGCTACGAGAAGACCAGCGGGTTGGCATGCGAAAACATCGACTACTACTTGGTATTGGCCAACTGGAAACTCGGCATCGTGCTGGAAAAGACCTACGCCGCCGGGATCCGCACCGGCAAAGTCGACTCCAAGATCCAGGACGCGTTCGGGGCGATGATCCCGCAACTGATCGCCACGGCTGCCGAACTCGCTCGGTCGCTACCGACAAAGGCCGGCTGAGATGGGTTATGCCGACGAACTTTTCGATCTGACCGGCCAGGTGGTGCTGGTCACCGGCGGCAGCCGGGGGCTGGGCCGTGAAATGGCGTTCGGCGCCGCCCGGTGCGGCGCCGACGTGGTGATCGCCAGCAGGAAGATGGAGAACTGTGTCGCCACCGCCGAGCAGGTCGAGCGCGAAACCGGCCGCGCGGCAATGCCATACCAGGTGCACGTTGGGCGATGGGACCAACTCGACGGCCTCGTCGAGGCGACCTACGAACGGTTCGGCAAGGTCGACACGCTGATCAACAACGCCGGGATGTCACCGCTCTACGACAAGCTCACCGACGTCACCGAGAAACTGTTCGACGCGGTGGTCAACCTCAACCTCAAGGGCCCGTTCCGGTTGTCCGCGTTGGTCGGTGAGCGGATGGTCGCGGCCGGACGCGGCTCGATCATCAACGTCAGCACGGCCGGGTCGCTGCGACCGGCACCCGACATCATTCCCTACGCGGCGTCGAAGGCCGGTCTCAACGCCATGACCGAAGGTCTGGCCCGGGCGTTCGGGCCGTCGGTGCGGGTCAATACGCTGATGGCCGGCCCGTTCCTCACCGACGTCAGCAAGTCGTGGAATCTGGACCAGGCGACGCAGAACCCGTTTAGCCACCTGTCGCTGCAGCGCGCCGGCGACCCGGCCGAAATCGTCGGTGCCGCATTGTTTCTGGCCTCTGGCGCGTCCAGCTTCACCACCGGCTCGATTCTGCGAGCCGACGGCGGCTTTCCCTAGCGGCGATCGCAAGCGCGGCGGAGCCGGGCGCAGCGGGTCGCCGCCAATGAACCTATCCCCTTCTACCTAGGAGTATTCGATATGGCATGGGACTTCTCTACCGAACCGGAGTTCGAGAAGAAACTCGACTGGATCCGCGAGTTCGTCCGCGAGGAGGTCGAACCGCTGGAGGTGCTCTTCCCCGGCTGCGAGTTCCTACCGCTCAACGACGAGCGTCGCAAAATTGTCGACCCGCTCAAACAGCAGGTTCGTGACCAAGGGCTGTGGGCCCCGCACCTCGGTCCGGAACTCGGCGGGCAGGGCTTCGGCGCAGTCAAGCTGACGCTGATCAACGAGATCCTGGGCCGCAGCCCCTGGGCGCCAATCGTCTTCGGCACACAGGCACCTGACACCGGCAACGCGGAGATCATCGCCCGCTTCGGCACCCAGGACCAGAAGGACCGTTACCTGAACGGCCTGCTGTCCGGCGAGATCTTCTCCTGCTTCTCGATGACCGAGCCGCAGGGTGGCGCCGACCCGCGGGTCTTCACCACCCGCGCCGTCCGCGACGGCGACGACTGGGTGATCACCGGACGAAAGTACTTCTCCTCCAACGCGGCGGTCGCGTCCTTCTTCATTGTCGTGGCGATCACCAACCCCGATGTGGCGGTGCACCACGGTGCGTCCACGTTCCTGATTCCGGCGGGCACCGAGGGCCTCAACGTGGCGGCCAACCACCATCTGGTCGGAGCGGACCCGCACGAACCGGGGCATTCCCTGGTGCACTACGACGGGGTGCGGGTGCCGTCGGACGCCTTGCTCGGTGAACCCGGCCAGGGCTTCCTGATCCTGCAGACCCGGTTGGCGGGCGGACGGCTGCATCACGCGATGCGCGCGATCGGGATGGCGCAACGCGCAGTCGAGATGATGTCCAAGCGCGCGAAAAGCCGTTTCACTCAAGGTACTTTGCTCGCCGATAAGCAGTTGGTGCAGGAGTTCATCGCCGACTCGTATACCGAGTTGACACCGTTTCGGCTGACGGTGCTGCATGCCGCGTGGCTGATCGACAGCGGCGACGAGCACGCCGCCCGCGCCGAAATCGCCACCTGCAAGATCTTGGCGTCGCAGGTGCTGAAATCTATTGCGCTGCGCGCGATCCAAGTGCATGGGGCGCTCGGGCTCACCGATCAGATGCCGCTGGTCAACGTCCTGCTCGGCGGTATCGCGCTCGGTCTGGCCGACGGGCCGACCGAGGCACACAAGGTCAACCTGGCCCGGATGCTGCTCAAGGGCTACGAGGCCGAAGACGGGGATTGGCCGAGCGAAATGCTGGACGTCCGCCGCGAGGCCGCCCGCGCCAAATACGGTGAGCTCGTTGGCCGATAGCCGGGCGACCGCGGCTGTCCATCGTGCCCTCGACGACCGTCAGCGGGAAGCCACTGAGGAAGTCGAACGCATCCTCGCTGCCGCCGTTCGGGTGATGGAACGGGCGGCGCCCGAACCGCCCCGGGTCAGCGACATCGTCACCGAGGCGGGCTCATCGAACAAAGCGTTCTACCGATACTTCGCCGGCAAAGACGACGTCATCCTGGCGGTGATGGAGCGAGGTGTCGCGATCGTCGTCTCCTATCTGCAGCATCAGATGGCCAAGGAGCGCACGCCGGCGGGCAAGGTGCGGCGCTGGATCAAGGGCGCGCTGGCGCAGGTCGCCGACCCACACCTGATCAGCATGAGCCGCGCTGCCGCCGGGCAGATTTCGGCCACCGCCAACTGGCGCGCCGCCGACGACGAGATCATGCGGCCGATGCGCGATCTGCTGGCCGAGCCGATCGCCGCGTTGGGTAGCACGGATGTCCACCGCGATGCCGACACCGTCTTCCATTGCACTGCGGCGACCATGCGGCGGCACCTGGATTCGGGCGACCGGCCCGGCCCCGACGATGTCGATCACTTGGTGCGGTTCTGTTTACGCGGGCTGGGGGCCGGCTGATGCGCGCCGTCGTCTGCCGATCCTACGGTCCCCCAGAAGATTTGGTTGTCGACGACATCGTCGATCCGATGCCGGGTCCGGGTCAGCTGCTGGTGCGCGTACATGCCGCGGCCGTCAACTTCCCCGATGTGCTGCTGATCGCCGGCAAGTACCAGGTCAAGATTCCGGTCCCGTTCACGCCGGGCAGCGAACTGGCCGGCGAGGTGGTGGCTGCCGGTGACGGTGCGTCGTTTGGGCCTGGTGACCGGGTGTTCGGAGCCACGCCGACCGGTGCTTTCGCCGAGCTGGCCCTGCTCGATGCGCACCAGGTGTCGGCCGTTCCCGACGGCATCGACTTCACCTCCGCTGCGGCGTTCGGCGTCACCTACCGTACTGCGTATCACGCCCTGCGATCGGTTGCCCAAGTCGCAGAAGGGGATTGGGTTGTGATCCTCGGAGCGGCGGGCGGCGTCGGCCAGGCCGCGCTCGACCTGGCGGTCGGCATGAAGGCCCGGGTACTGGCTGCGGCGTCGACCGAAGACAAACTCGAGATCTGCCGGCAGCGTGGCGCCGAGGCGACCATCGCCTACGACCGCGAAGATCTGAAATCGGCCGTCCGCGAGCTCACCGGTGACGGCGCTCGCGTCGTCATCGATCCGGTCGGAGGACGCTACGCCGAGCCGGCGCTGCGTGGTCTGGCCCGGGGCGGAACGTTCATCACCCTCGGCTACGCCGCGGGCTCGATTCCGGCGATCCCGCTCAACCTCGTTCTGCTCAAAGACATCACGATCCGCGGCATGGAGATCCGCACCTTTACCGCCGATCACCCCGACGACGCCGCGCGCGACATCCGGGAGCTGCAGCAGATGTTCGCCGACGGCCGGATTCAGCCGTATATCGGGGCCCGGTTCCCGTTGGCCGACGCCGCGAAGGCGTTACGGCATGTGGCCGAGCGCAAAGCGGTCGGCAAGGTGGTCATCGACGTCACGGTGTGACGATGTTGAACGCCGGGTCGGGCTTGTCGAGGACACCCAGCAGCTGCTGCAGGGCCGTCTGGTCGCCTGAAATCTCCAACCCCGGCGAGCTGACATCGCCCATCGCCACCATGAGAAGGCGAACCGAGTTGTCCACTGTGACGGTCACGTTCGCCGTAGCAGGATCCGCGGGCACTTGGCGGTGCACCAGCACGCCGTTACGCAGTGCGAGCCGGTAATTGGTCTGCACGTTGGTCAACGTGATGTCGACGACGAGATCCAAGTCCCAGGCGCGTGGCCCGTTGACGGTGATGGCCAGGCCGTCGAAGATCTGCTCCGGCGTCAGCTGCGACATCAACGTCAGCGACGTGGTCTGGGCCGCGGTGCCTAAGTTGCCATCGCGCAACTCCACGGCGGCGGACAGAAAGAAGTTGCGCCAGGTGGCGTTCTCGGCGCCGTAGGCCAATCGCTCGAAGGTGTCCGCGAGCAGCGCGCGGGCGGCGGCATGCGTGTCGTCGGCGAACACCGCGTGGTCGAGTAGTGTTGCAGCCCAACGGAAGTCACCGGAGTCGAAGGCCTGCTGAGCCAGTTCGACGACTCGGTCGATTCCGCCAAGCGCGTCGACGTATCGGGTGGCGAGTGCTTCTGGCGGGTGTGGCCACAGTCGCGCCGGGTTTCCGTCGAACCAGCCCATGTAGCGCTGGTAGATCGCCTTGATGTTGTGGCTGACCGAGCCGTAGTACCCGTGAGTGTGCCACGCCTTGTCCAATGCCGGTGGCATCTGCAGCATTTCGGCGATCTCGGCACCGGTGTGACCTTGATTGAGCAGCCGTAGTGTCTGGTCGTGCAGGTAGGCGTACAGGTCGCGTTGCACCGACAGAAACTCGACCACCCGCTGATGTCCCCAGGTTGGCCAGTGGTGCGACGCGAACACGACGTCGGTGCGGTCGGCGAACTTGTCGATCGCCTCGGTGAGATAGCCCGACCAGGCGTGCGGGTCGCGAACCAGCGCGCCGCGCAGCGTCAACAGGTTGTGCAGATTATGGGTGGCGTTCTCGGCCATACACAGCGCACGGAATCGCGGGAAATAGAAATGCATTTCGGCCGGGGCTTCGGTGCCCGGTGCCATCTGGAATTCGATCTCCACCCCGTCAATGGTGTGGATTTCGCCCGTGGTCCGGATGTCGACGGTCGGGACGACCAGGGCAATCTCACCAAGCGATGGCCCTTGGCCCAGGCCACAACCGACGTGTCCCCGCGGGCCGCGCGCCAACTGGCTGCCGTACATGTAGGTGGCGCGACGCGCCATGGCCGTTCCGGCGTAAACGTTCTCCTGCACGGCGTGCTCGGTGAATCCTTCGGGCGCCAGCACCGCCACCCTCCCGGCGTCCACGTCTGCCTGCGACGTGACGCCCAGCACGCCGCCGAAATGGTCGACGTGGCTGTGGGTATAGATCACCGCGACGACGGGCCGGTCACCGCGGTGGGTGCGGTAAAGCTGTAGCGCCGCGGCCGCTGTTTCGGTGGATACCAGCGGGTCGATGACGATCAAACCGGTGTCGCCCTCGATGAAGCTGATGTTGGAGATATCCAGGCCGCGGACCTGGTAGATACCCGGGACCACCTCGTAGAGACCTTGTTTGGCGGTCAGCATGCACTGCCGCCACAGGCTGGCATTCACCGATGGCGGCGGGTCGCCGGTGATGAACGAATACGCGTCGTTATCCCACACCACCCGCCCGTCAGCTGCTTTGACGACGCAGGGTG
>DATFYT010000210.1:0-10222 GCA_035314925.1 Mycobacterium sp.
CGTTCGGTCTTCCTTCGGAGCAGACATGCGCGCGCCTGCAGAGCCGCGGGATAATGCTATTCGCCACCGTTACGAGCGTGGCAGAGGCCAAGATGGCGGTGGCGCGTGGTATCGACGCACTGATCGTGCAAGGACCTGACGCCGGCGGACACCGGGCCACCTTCGATCCTGCAGCGCCGCCGTGCGATACCCCATTACTGCAGTTACTCAAGGCGATATGTGTCGATGCGGATGTCCCTGTTGTCGCTTCCGGGGGACTGGCCAACGCGGATGACGTCGCACGGGTCCTAGCCGCGGGCGCAGTCGCAGCTCAGCTTGGCACCGCGTTCCTGTTAGCCGACGAAGCAGGCACACACCCGACGCATAGAGCGGCGTTGCGCGATGCGGCTTTCGCCGAGACCGTCGTCACCCGAGCGTTCACCGGTCGCTATGCACGGGCCTTGCGGAACGGCTTTGTCGATCGATATGGCAAAAAAGCCCCGTTTGGTTTCCCGCAGATCGGTCTCGTGACCGCTCCACTTCAGTCGGCGGCCGGCGAAGCAGACGATCCACACGGAATGGCCCTGTTGGCAGGCACCGGCTTTCAACAGGCACGCAACGGCTCAGTCGCAGAGATCTTCAGGAGCCTCACGTGATACACCCCGATCCGCGACACTTCCGCATCCAGAATCGCCCCGGACGAAAGATGCAGCTGCTATGAGGATTCCCAATATCCGACCCGGCAACTCGTTTGGGCACCGTGTCGTCACGCGGATCGCTAGCACCGCGCTCGGCATCACGATTATCCGCAGGGTGGGACCCCGTATTGACCCGACATTGATTCGGCTCACCGGTGGACGGCTGTCGTCCGTCACACCGTTTCCTGCGCTTCTGCTCAGCCACACCGGCGCAAGAACCGGTGCCACCCGTACTACGCCCATCGTGTACTTCACCGACGCGGGACGTGTCATCGTGATCGCGTCGAACTTTGGGGCACCGACGAACCCGGCCTGGTACCACAACATCAAGGCGAACCCAGAGGTCGCTCTGTTAGGCCGCGGCTTCAAAGGGTCTTTCCTCGCCGAGGAACTGGTCGGTCCCGAACGCGACCGACTGTTCCAATTCGCGGCGGGTGCATCGTCGCCATACGGCCATTACCAGCAGTCGGCAGCAGCCCGACCGATCGCCGTGATCGCCTTCCGCCCGATCGGGTGACTGCAGAGTGCTGTCGCCTCGCCGGGTCGGCGCGTGCATGTTTCGGGTCGCTACCAAACCCACTGTTGTAATTGAAGATTGGAAGCGTGGCGATCTGTTCATGTTGTTCTTCCGCCAGCTCCACGAGTGACGCGAATGCCGTGCCGCAGCGCTCCAGCAGCAGGGGCTAGGTGGTGATGGTCCCCTTAGCTCCACCGGTGAACCTGTACGTCAGAGCCCGGGGGACCTCGAGGTCAGCGAATTTCTCAACGAGTTCTCAGCGAACCGTTTGTACGCTGGCGCTCCCATGTTCAGGATGCGTTGCTTCGCTTACCAGGCAAACGCGTCATGGGCTCGATTTGGTTACGGGGCAATATGATTCACGCGGGTTATCGGGATGATACCGACGACTGTCGCACGCTGTCGATCAGCGAATTTGGTCAGGCTCGATCGCTACGACCCAGCGAACTAGCGCAGGCCTCGGTGATGGGCGCTCTGTGCGCGGCGATTGCGATCATTGCGGTCGTCCTCCCGCACGCAGGTGGACTGGGTCTGCTTGGCGCCGTGCCGATGGGGCTGCTGGCCTACCGCTATCGGATCCGCGTTTTGATCACCGCGACGGTCGCAGCCGCTGTGATCGGCTTCTTAGTAGTCGGCTTGAGTGGCTTCGGGGCGGTCGCGCTGTGCGCCTATGTCGGCGGGCTGGCTGGAATCGTGAAACGCCGCGGTCACGGCCCGCCGACGGTCACAGCGGCGTCCCTTGGCGCCGGTGTTGTTGTCGGTGCCGTGGTGGTGATCGCGCTGACGGTCCTGGCGGGGCTTCGGCAGCTGTTGTTCCACGCGATCACCGCCGCCGTGAACGGAGTCGCGACAGTCCTGGCGCGGGTGCCGCCCCTGCAGGCCGTCGCGCAGGAGGTCAAGCGGATCTTCGCGGGAGCATTGGATTACTGGCAGTGGCTCGCCCTCGGATTCGCCGTCGTTGCCATCATGGGCGCCTCGCTGATCGGTTGGTGGGCGCTCTCGCGCATGCTGGAGCGGCTGGGCGGCATTCCGGATGTGCACAAACTGGACGCGTCGGCCGGCACCGGGCCGATCCAGCCGGTCCCGGTGCGGCTGGACGAGGTGCGCCTGCGCTACCCGGACACCGACTACGACGCACTGCGTGCGGTCAGCCTGAATGTGCGGCCAGCCGAACACGTTGCGGTCACCGGTGCCAACGGCTCCGGGAAGACCACGCTGATGCTGATCCTGGCCGGCCGCGAACCGACCTCGGGCACGGTCGAACGCCTTGGTGGGGTGGGTCTCGGTCAACTCGGTGGCACCGCCGTCATCATGCAGCACCCGGAAAGCCAGGTGCTGGGCACGCGGGTCGCCGACGACGTGGTGTGGGGACTGCCTCCCGGCAAGACCACCGATGTCAACCGATTACTTAGTGAAGTCGGGCTGGACGGCCTCGCCGAACGCGACACCGGCGGCCTGTCCGGCGGGGAACTGCAGCGCCTCGCCGTGGCCGCCGCGCTGGCGCGGGAGCCGGCGCTGCTCATTGCCGACGAGGTGACCAGCATGGTCGACCAGCAGGGCCGGGACGCACTGCTGGCCGTGCTGTCCGGTCTCACCGACCATCACGAAACCGCGCTGGTGCACATCACCCACTACAACAACGAGGCTGATTACGCTGACTGCACAATCAATCTCAGCGACTCGCTGGATAACACCGCCATGGTCGAGACCGCGCCCCCGCCCGCGCCGACGGTCACGGCAGAACACCACTCTCACGCGCCAGTGCTCAAACTCGCAGGCGTCGGCCACGAATACGGGAGTGGCACCCCCTGGGCGCAGACCGCGCTCCGCGATATCAGCTTCGAAGTGCATGAGGGTGACGGGCTTCTGATCCGCGGCGGCAACGGCTCCGGTAAGTCGACGCTGGCGTGGATCATGGCGGGGTTGACGGAACCCACCACCGGCGCCTGTCTGCTTGACGAGCGGCTTGCCTCCGAGCAGGTCGGCGCCGTAGCGATCCAGTTCCAGGCGGCCCGGTTGCAGTTGATGCGCAGCCGTGTCGACCTGGAAGTGTCCTCGGCGGGCGGCTTTTCGCCTGACGATCACGCCCGAGTGACCGCAGCGCTGGCCGCTGTCGGCCTGGATGCCGCGTTGGCGAAGCGGCCCATCGACCAGCTCAGTGGCGGCCAGATGCGCCGCGTGGTCCTGGCCGGATTGCTGGCGCGGTCGCCGCGGGTGTTGATACTCGACGAGCCGCTCGCGGGACTAGACGCAGCCAGCCAGCGCGGCCTTGTGCGGCTGCTCGCGGACCGGCGCCGTGACACCGGTCTGACCGTTGTAGTCATTTCGCATGACTTCGCGGGGCTGGAGGAGCTGTGCCCGCGGACTCTGCACCTGCGCGACGGTCTGCTGGAACCGGCGCCCGTCGCGGCCCAGATAAGTGAGTTGACGGCGCCCGCGGCGACGCAGCACCCGACCCGCCGCCCACGTCGACCCGTTGTGCTGCTGCGCCCCGTACCCGGGCGCTCCGTCATCCACGAGCTGTGGGCCGGCACCAAACTAATTGTTGCCTTTGGCATTTCGATGTTGTTGACGTTGTACCCGGGATGGATGGCGATCGGACTTGTGGCCGCGCTGGTGCTGGCGGGAGCGTGGGTCGCCCATATTCCCCGAGGCGTGCTGCCGTCGCCGCCGCGTTGGCTGTGGATCATGCTGGCCATCGTCGGTATCACTGCGACGTTGGCCGGTGGCGCTCCGCAGATCCAGGTGGGCACGGTCACACTCGGTCTCGGGGGCCTTTTGGACTTCCTGCGTTTCACCGCGCTTTCGGTCGTGTTGCTCGGGATGGGCGCGCTGGTGTCGTGGACGACCAACGTCGCCGAAATCGCCCCCGCGGTTGCCACTTTGGGTCGCCGACTGCGACCGTTGCGCGTCCCGGTTGACGACTGGTCTGTCGCGTTGGCGCTCGCACTGCGCACCTTCCCGATGCTGATCGACGAGTTCCGGGTGCTCTACGCCGCTCGCCGGTTGCGGCCCAAAGAGAAACCGCCGACCCGCAGGGCCCGTGTCAGGCAATTGGCGGCAGACGTGACCGACCTGATCGTTGCGGTTATCACCGTGACACTGCGGCGGGCAGACGAGATGGGCGACGCGATCACCGCCCGCGGCGGCACGGGTCAGATCTCGGCGGTCCCGTCGAAGCCGAAACGTGCTGACTGGGTGGCACTTTCGATCGTGTCAGCGGTGTGTGCGACTGCTTTAACGGCAGGCCTGGTGTTTGGCGGCTGATTCGGCGTCGCTCAGAACCGCACCAGTGCCGGCACGTCTGCGAGCGCGCAATTGGGGATGCGTTCAGCCGCGCGCAACAGGAAGTTGAGTTTCTCGATGCGCTCGCCCGACCGCGGCGCGCCGTTCTTCTGGAACGGCGCCCCCAGTCCCACCGCCAGGTCCATCACGACATCGCCGATGACACCGCCCGACCGGCCCGACGGGATCGTCAGAATGGCGTTCTGCGACGCGTATTCGAAGCAGTCCAGCGCTTCGGCGATGGTCCCGACCTGATTGGGCTTGAGGATGAAGCCGTCAACGGCAGAGGTCATGACGGCCGTTTCCAGGCGGTCGCGGTTGGTGACGATCAGATCGTCGCCGAGGATGATCGAGCGGTCAATGGTCTGAACCGCTTTGGTGAACCCGTCCCAGTCATCCCCGTCTAGCAGGTCCTCGATGAACACCATCGGGAAGTCCTCGGACAGTGCCCGTGCGTAATCGATCAGAGCCTCCGCGGTCACCCGCTCACCGTTGAAAGCGTAGGTTTGCGTGCTCTTGTCGTACACCTCGCTAGACGCACAGTCCAGTGCAAACGCCATGATATCGGCACAGCCGGCGCGCTCGACGGCCTCGGCCAGCACCTCCATCACGACGCGCGGGTCGCTGGACGGAGCGACGTACCCGTACGACGCTGCGATCAGCGGCGCGCGGCCAAGCCGCCGCGCAAGCACCTCGCCAAGCGTGCCGAACAGACTCACACCCTTTTCGACCGCCGACTCGATGGAGTCGGCGCGATAGGGCACGACGAGGAACTCGTTGAACGTCTGGAAGATATCCCCGTAGCGGCCGCCGTTGATCATGTTGAAGCTAGGTGTCGGCACGGTGGTCGGCGGTTCGAGTCCCAGCAGTGCACCGACGTAGGTATAGGTGGGCATGCCCGCCGCCGCGGACGCCGCGCGCAACAGCGCGATCGAGGTGGAATAGATCGAGTTTCCGCCAAGCCGATGCTTGTCCGGCGTGCCGTCGAGCTCGATCATGACCCGGTCCAGGGACCGCGGGTCGTCGAGTTCGGCGCCGACAAGAACGGGGGCGATTTCGTCGGTCACGGCTGAGACGGCCTGGTGCACGCTCAGCCCGTTGTATTCGGACCGGTCTCCATCGCGCAGTACGAACGCCTCGTGCGCGCCGACGGAAGTACCCGTCGGCGCTGCGCCACGGCCGACATAGCCTGTGTCAGTGGTGATTTCGACTTCTAACAACGGCCGGGCCTTGCAGTCCAGCACTTGCCGGGCGCCGACGGACGCGATCTTCATCAACGGCCTCCCCGTCCCAGACGACCCCAATCGCTATTAGGCCCCACGCGACCGCAAGTGTCACCGTCCCGAAACACTGGCCAACGCAGGCGTTTCCACGACCTGGTTGCCCGGAGGGCGAGGCGAACCGCTGTAAACATGGCGTCGCCATCCTATGAGGCGGCCGTTGAGAAGCCGCTGAGAAACTGCTGTCTTAGAACACTGCGACGCAGACCGCCACGAAGTGGCAAATCGCCGCGACTGCGGTAAACGCGTGAAATATCTCGTGATGGCCGAAGGTCGCAGGCCACGGGTCGGGCCAGCGTAGTGCGTAAAACACCGCACCAATGCTGTAAAGCGCGCCGCCGACCGCGAGCAGTACCGCCGCGGCCACGCCCGCGTTATGCAGGATCATCCCTGTATACGAAACCGCCACCCAACCAAGCAGCAAATAGAGTGCCACGCCCACCCAGCGCGGGGCGTCAGGCCAGAACAGCGTCAACGCAACTCCAGCCAGCGCCCCGCCCCACACGATCGCTAACACCTGATGCCCAGTCGACGGTGGCATGTCCAGCCTGGCGAACGGCGTATAGGTGCCAGCGATGAACACAAAGATCATCGAGTGGTCCAGCCGCCTCATCCAGTTCCTGGCAGTCGTCGAAACCCAACTGACGCGGTGATACGTGGCGCTTACCGTAAACATCGCCACGATCGCCAGCGTGTAGGCCAACGTCGCGTACCCAGCTCGCGTCGATGCCACGGCCCACGACACCGCGACCAACGCCGAACCGGCTACCAGAGCCGCGTAGGCGCAATAAAGATGGATCCACCCGCGTAACCGTGGCTTGCTCAGAACACTGGCCTCGGACTCGGCGAAACGTCCGGTGCCGTGGAAAACAGAGGACCGTCGGCGCGCCATGGACCGGGGGGCCGCTTCGATGTGGTAGCTCAACATCCCTCCCTTGCTCGCAACCCGGATCGCCGTTAAGTGCGTCTGCGCCAAGCAATCTGGGTCATAAACCCGTCATTCGGTTGCGCATTAAGGAACCGCTTCCACAATGCGGTGAATTGGGCCCGTCACCATGGGAGCGCCAGGGTATGAGCGGGTCGCTGAGAAGCCGCTGAGAAAGGCATCGGGCCGAGTGCCCAGCGCGGATAAGGCGGTCAGCTTCGCCGTTCTCAGCCGGCTTCGGCCCTGCAGGATCAGACTATGTGGGTGTCTTCCCGGCCGCTGGGGCGGAGTGAGCTCGCACGTCTGGTGCGCCTGCCCAGTTTGGGTATCTCTGCTCGCTCAGCCGCGGTCTCAGCAGTGGTCGTCCTGGTCGCTCTTGCGCTCGCGGGCGCGACCTTTTGCCTGATCTTGTACCGGTCGTTGTTAGCGGGTGTCGATGACGCCACCGCGGGCAGAGTTCGCACCATTGTTGACGCACTGCATTCGGCTTCGCCCGACGATCTCGAGAGCGCGCTTCTTACCACCAATCAGCGTGTGGTCGCTATCCAACTGATAGCCCCTGACGGCAGGGTGGTCAAGCGGGCCGGGTCCGCACCCGCGACGCCTCTGATACCCATCAACGAGTTTGACTTCAACTTGCGGCGCGGCATGCCAGACGACGCGGTGCCTAATGACGACCTGCGCGTGAGCGGTCAGAAGGTCAACGCCGCGTCCGGTCAGTACACAGTGCTTGTCGGCGGAGGTAGCGAGGCGGTCGAGGCGACTGTGCGGACCGTTGCGCTGCTGGTGGCTGGCGGCGCCCCGATCATCATCGGGGTAGCAGCAGCCGCCACCTACCGGCTCGTTCGCCGGTCACTGCAATCGGTGGACGCAATCCGCAGCAGGGTGGCTGAAATCTCAACCTCCTATTTGGCCGAGCGCGTACCCGTGCCTACGGGTCGTGACGAGATTTCAGCCCTGGCAGTCACCATGAACGAAATGCTGGCGCGCCTCGAAGCCGGCCACCGAGCGCAACAGCGATTCCTCAGCGACGCCTCTCACGAACTGCGCAGCCCGCTGTCCACCATCGTCTCCGGCTTGGAAGTCGCTGAGGCGCATCCGGAACTGCTTGATGCGGAATTGGCCGTCGATACCCTGCTTCCCGAGGCGCACCGCATGCGGGCGCTGATCGAGGATTTGCTCTTGCTGGCCCGCGCCGATGAAAAAAGCCTGCTGATGCACAACGAGGAGGTGCCGCTTGACGAACTCGCCGAAGCGGAGGCTGCTCGTGTGCGGCGCGACGGCTGCACGATCCACACCGCAATCTCTCCGGCGCGTTTGATCGGCGACCGGGCTGCGGTCTCGCGGATGATTCGCAATCTCGTGGATAACGCTGTCCGCCATGCCAAATCGCGTGTCGACATCCACGTTGGCAGCCGAGACAACAACGTCATACTCACCGTCATTGATGACGGGCCAGGCATCGTCGCGGCCGAACGAAGCCGGGTGTTCGAACGCTTCGTGCGTCTGGATTCAGACCGCGCCCGCAGTGGCGGAGGAACCGGCTTGGGCTTAGCGATCGTCGCCGAGGTGGTTGCCGCTCATGGTGGCACGGTCACCATCGATGATCGACCCGGCGGTGGGACCAAGATCATCGTGGCGTTGCCTCAGCACATTAACCGGTAACCGACACCTCGGATTGTTTCGATGGTGTTGGTACCGAAGGGAACGTCGATCTTACGTCGCAGATATCCCACATAAACCTCGACAACATTGTCGGGACCCTGATAGTGCGCATCCCATACGTTGCGCAATATCTCCGCTTTCGTCGCCGCCGTGTCCTTATTACGCATCAAAAACTCGAGCAGCCCATACTCACGGGGAGTCAGAGTGATTGGGGTCGAACCGCGTTGGACCGTGTGTCGAGTGGGATCCAGTGACAGTGATCCGGCGGTCAACACCACAGGGCGCTCTGGTGCGCCGCGACGGACCAGGGCTTGCATGCGCGCTACGAGGACCCGAAACGAAAATGGTTTCGTCAGGTAGTCATCCGCTCCAAGGTCGAACGCATCGGTCTCGTCGTACTCGCCATCTTTGGCAGTCAGCATGAGCACGGGTGTCCATACTTCCTGGGCCCGCATCCGCCGCAGCACCTCATATCCGCTGTGGCCAGGGAGCATTATGTCGAGAACCACGACGTCGAAGCTGTTCTCGATTGCCTCGTGCAGGCCCTCGATGCCTGTGCCGACGGCGACGACGACGAAGCCCTCGGCTTTCAACCCCCTAGACAGTGTCGCCGACAATCGTGGCTCGTCCTCAACGAGCAAAACTCTCACGTCGGTACGCTACTTCGCCGGCCGTGCGCGCGAAAGGTCGCGGCGAATCGGCCGGATCCGGCGCTACTCACCAGATCCGCCCGGCACACGGCGAGCATCAGTGGCATCCCCGACTGGGGGCTCCTCGTCGTTTCACGGTGGAGGAAGTGGAGTTGGCTGCCGTGGCGCAGTGTGAGTTTGCCGAATTGTCCTTCACCACGCACCGGATTCGCTTGACGCATGGGTGACCTCGCGGATTCCGAGCCGTTCATGCAGGCGCCTGAGCGATTTCGGCGCCCACCAGTTGAACCGGCCCATCATGTGCATGAACGCCGGAACGAGCAGCATACGCACGAGGGTGGCGTCAGCCAGCACCGCCAGCGTCAGTCCGACGCCCAACATTCGCAAAAACGACACCTCCGTGGCGCTGAGTGCCGCAAAGGAGATCGACATGATCAGTGCTGCGGCGGAGATCACGCGTCCGGTGCCGGCCAGTCCAAGCGCGACGCTCTCATCGTTATCGGCCGGTGTCTGGCTGCTCGTCCGCCAGTATTCGCGGATCCGCGACACGAGAAACACCTCATAGTCCATCGACAGCCCGAAGGCGATGCAGAACAACAGCACCGGGATGCTGATCGCCAGTGTTCCAGTGGCCGTGGTGCCAAATGCCCCGAGGTGGCCGTCCTGAAAGATCCACACGAGCGCACCGAACGCGGCGGTCAACGATAAGACGTTGAGCAGCAACGCCTTCAGCGGCACCACCACGCTGCCGGTCATCAGGAACAACAAAACGAACGTGACCGCGGCAATGACGCCGAGCACGAGGGGCAGCCGGGACGTGATGGCGTTGGCGGTGTCCCGGTTCACCTGCGCGGTCCCGGTGATCAGCACATGCCGGCCGTCCAGGCCGGGAACGGCGTGGAGGTGGTCGAGCTGCGTCTCGGAGCTTAGGGAGTACACGGGTGCGCTGCTCGTCACGGTGAAAAACGCGCCGCCGTTCGTGTTCGCGGCCGCGGCCGACGGTGGTCCCACCGTCGTACCGGCGACGAACGTGCCGCCGGGCGCGGAGACCGACGACACGTCGGGTACCCGCGACAGCTCGGCGGCGTAGAGATCGAGCTGCGGCGAGGTGACGCCGTTAGCGTCGGGTATCACCACCGTCACGTTTTGCGCCAGGTCGTCGGTGAACTGTGTGCGCATCTGGTCGCCGACCACGTGCGGCGAGCTCGAGCTCGGTAGGACCC
>DATFYT010000211.1:0-2376 GCA_035314925.1 Mycobacterium sp.
GCGCTGACGCGAATGATCGTGCCTCGGTCCAAACTGGCCGAGGTCGAAGCGGTGGCCAAGGCCGGCGTCGAATCGATGATTGTCGGTGATCCGTTCGACCCGGCAACGGTCCTCGGCCCGTTGGTGTCCGCTGTACAGCGCGACCGGGTGGTCGGCTACATCGAGAAGGGCATCGCCGAGGGCGCTCGACTCGTTACCGGAGGGCCCACTGCGCCGGACGGGCTGGAAAGGGGTTTCTTCGTCCGACCGACGGTCTTCTCCGACGTCACCCCGGACATGGCGATCGTGCGCGAGGAGATTTTCGGTCCCGTTTTGGTGATCCAGGCCTACGACGACGAGGACGAGGCCGTTCGACTGGCCAACGACACGATCTTCGGTCTGAACGCGGGGGTCTTCTCGGGCGACGAGCAGCACGCGATCAGGGTCGCCCGTCAGATTCGGGCGGGCCAGGTCCAGATCAACGACGGGGCCTTCAACATCCACGCGCCGTTCGGCGGCTACCGGCAGTCGGGCAATGGCCGAGAGTTCGGCGAATGGGGACTCGAGGAGTTCCTGGAGACCAAATCGATGCAGCTCCCCTAGGGCTGTGCGTCGTCCCTGCACCCGACCGACCAGGAAAGGTCACCTCCATGGGCATCGAATTCAACCCCCTGCAGCGGAAGACGCTGACCGCGATCGTCGACACCTTCGTCGCGGCGGTTCAGCGCGAGGACGACCCAACGGGGTTTTACGCCGCCAAGGGCAGTGACATCGGCGCCGACGTTGCCGCCGAGCAATATCTCGTCACCCGCTTGCCCGAGGAGCAACTCGCCGGCCTGCTTCAACTGATCGATACCGCCGGCCTCGTCGGGTTGAAGAATCAACCTCAGGCCGTCCGGGAGGCGATCATCGCCAACCTCGCGGGCATCTCGCCCGACAGCGCGCGAGCGGTAGCCGCGCTTTATCAGCTTTCGGTGATCTTCGCCTACAGCCTGCCCGGCCCAGAGGGCGGCAACCCCTTGTGGGCCGGCATGGGCTATCCGGGCATGGTCCAGGCCCCGCCGCAGACACCCAAGACACTTGACGTTATTACCCCGTCCGGCGAGACGACGCTGGAGGCGGATGTGGTCGTGGTCGGCTCCGGCAGCGGCGGTGGGGTCGCCGCCGCGGTGCTGGCGCAGGCAGGCAAGCGGGTGATCATCCTGGAGGCAGGTGGTTATTTCAACGAGTCCGACTTCGTCCAGCTGGAACCGCTGGCGTATCAGAACCTTTTCTTGCGCGGCGGCTTCTTCCCCTCCGCCGACGGCATGGTCAGCATCGCCGCCGGGAGCACCGTGGGCGGCGGCAGCACGGTCAACTGGTCCAACTCGTTGCTGACCCCGGCCACCGTTCGCCGCAGCTGGGCCGCAGACGGCCTCACCGACGTCGACACCCCGGCGTTCGACGAACACCTGCAGGCGGTGTTCGACCGCATCAATTGCAACGACAAGGTGGCCACCCAGAACGCCCCCCACCAGCGGTTGGCCGCGGGCGCGGCCAAGCTTGGATACTCCTACCGCGTCGCCATGCTCAACATTGACCCGGACAGATACGATCCGAACCTGATCGGGTGGAGCGGGATGGGCGATCAGACCGGCGCCAAGCAGGGCACCCTGCGCACCTACCTGCAGGACGCATCGGACGCAGGAGCCAAACTGCTGCCCAACACCCGCGCCGACCGGATCCTCACCGAGAACGGCATGGCTATCGGGGTCGAGGCGACCTACACCGACCCGCAGACGCAGCAGAGCTCCCGCGTCGTCATCCACGCCCCCTCTGTCGTGGCCGCCGCCGGCGCCCTAGAGACTCCTGGGCTTCTGCTGCGGTCGGGTATCGGTGGGCCCGCCGTCGGCGCCGAACTGCGACTGCATCCCGCCAGCCTCGTCACCGGCATCTATGACGAACCCCAGGACCCTTGGTACGGCCCCGCGATGGCCGGCATCATGAACGAGTTCGCCGAGGTGAATGACTGCCACGGCTACATCGTCGAATGCGTGCAGCACCTGCCCGGCCTGTTCACCACTGTCGTACCCTGGCTCAGCGGCGCGCAGCACAAGGAGCTCACCCGCAAATATCGGTACCGAGCCGACTGGGTGTTCATCGTCAAGGACCGCGGCGCAGGAACGGTCACGATCAACGAAAACGGTGAGTCCGCACACTGGTACCCGTTCACCGACGAGCTCGATCGGCGTCATTTCCGCGAGGCTGCGGTGACGGCGATCCGCATGCAAGAGGCCGCGGGTGCGCAACAGATCTTCCTCGCGGGCCAGCCCTTTGCGCCGTGGCGGCGCGGCGAGGACCTCGAGGCGTTCATCGAGAAGGTCAACCAGGTCCCGATCGGTCCCGGTGGCACACCGG
>DATFYT010000212.1:0-17749 GCA_035314925.1 Mycobacterium sp.
GGTCCCTGGTCGCCATGTCGAGCACGGTCGTCACACCGGCACGGACGCACTGTTCGAGGTCGGACCGGGTGTCGATGTGCACGTGGCTGTCGATCAGACCCGGTAGCAGTACCCCGCCGTTCCCGTCGACCGTCTCGGCGTTCGCCGGGCGCACGATGTCGTCGGTGATGAACCCATCACGCACGATCAAAGTACGTGATGCAGTCGCTCCCGCGCCGTCGAAGACGCGGACGTTGGTGAACACAGTGGTGGCAGCCATGGACGCCCTGGTTTCTCGGTGAGTTCGGTCAGGTGGCGGCGTGGGAGCCAGTCATCAGTGCTGCCAGGTCCTCGGGTTCCAAGAACGACGGCGGCGGTGGTGGGCCCCAGGCGAAGAGGCCGCGCGCGCCTTCCAGGTCCTCCGGCATCCACAGCTGGTCATTGACGATGCAGTCCATGTCCGAGTAGTACTCGCTGAAATTGCCGGCCGGATCCTTGAGATACCAGAAGAAGTTCGACCCGGCGAAGTGGCGGCCGAGACCCCAGACGTGCCGCTCCGGTCGCCCCTCGAGCATGGCGTACGCGCCGCGGCCGACATCGTCGATGTCGTCGACCTGCCACGCGGTGTGGTGCAGGAAGTTCACCGGGGCCGACAGCACCAGCATGTTGTGGTGGTCGGTCGAACAGCGCATGAACGCGCCCATGTCCTTGATCCGGTCGCTGATCTTGAACCCGAGGCCGTCCACGAAAAATGCCATGGTGGCCCGGTAGTCGACGCTGCCGAGCACCGCGTGGCCCAATTTGCGTGGCCGAACGCGATCGGGCCGCATGAATCCGGGGGCCCGGTTGCCCGTACGGTCGAAGCGCCCAGGTCCGTTGTAGACGGTCGCCGTCGGCGGATCCTGGTGCACGCGGGGGGCGACGTCGAGGTACACCCGGGTGCCGGTCACCGGCTCGGTCGTGGCAAGGCTCGCGCCGGAGAGCTGTCCGCCCAGACCCAGTAGAGCCAGGTTGGTCGCAGCCCGGCCGAGGTCGTCCATGTCGTCGGCCGCCACGTGCAGCTCGACCAGCCGGCGGGTCGGGGCGGGCACGATTCGCAGTTGCGGTCCGCCATCGACCGTGCTGAACCAGTTGTCGGCCGCCGGGGCCAGTCCGAAGTCGGTGTAGTACGCCGCCGTCTCCTCGACGTTGGGGACGCCGATCGTGACCGACAACAGTCCGTGCAGGCTCATCGCACCTCCTCGGGGTCACTGTTCGCGTCCTGACCGCGCGGCCCGGCGGGCACGAATCGGTGGCTCATTTCGCCGATGCCTTGGATGAAGCTGGTCAGGACGTCACCGGGGCCAAGCCACCGCGGCGGGGTGCGGCCCACCCCAACGCCGGATGGGGTGCCGGTGAAGATGAGGTCGCCGGGCAGCAACGGCGTGACCCGGGAGATCTCTTCGATCAGCTCGGACACGCCGAAGATCAGTTCTCCGGTGCGGCCCAGCTGCACTTGTTCGCCATTGATCGAGCAGCCCAGTTCGAGGTCGTCCGGGTCGTCGAATTCGTCGGGCGTCACCAGCCACGGACCGACCGGCCCGAAACCGGGATAGGACTTGCCGAGGCTGAACTGCGGCGGGGTGGCGGCCATTTGAAGTTTCCGTTCGGACACGTCCTGCCCGACCGCCAGGCCGGCCACGTACCGCCATGCGTCCGCCGCGGCCACATGCCGGGTCACCGGGCCGACGACGACGACGAGCTCGACCTCCCAGTCGGTGTGACCGCCCGGCGGCAGCTCGATATCGGTGAACGGGCCGGTGATGCACGACGGGTACTTCGTGAAGACCGGCGGCGAGGTGTCGGGGCTGGCGAAGCCCGATTCGGCCGCGTGGGCGCTGTAGTTGAGCCCGATCGCGAACACCTGTCGCGGGTTCGGTGACGGCGAACCGAGCGCTTCCGGCTCGAACGCCTCGGCCGGCGACAACGGTGTCGAACCGGCCCAGGCGAGGAACTCGGTCCACCGCTCGTAGACACCGACAGGCTCCGGACCGAACCGACCCCTGCTGGCCGTCTCGACGTCGACGGCGGCGCTGCCCGTACCGTCGATCAGGGCGACCCGGCCGTGGATGGTGGCGATGCGCATGTTCACTCTCCAGACGCGGACGAGCTCGTGGTGGACACGGCGTGTGTACCCGGGACCCGGTGGCCGATGGCAAGGTCGAGATCAAGGTCGGCGGCGTCGGCGGCCCGCGCGGCAATGTGCTGGTCCGGCCGGACCAGGAGGAACGGCTGGTTGGCCGCAGAGTCCACAAGGGACAACGGAATTCGCTTCTGGCGCGCCAGGTCTGCCAGCGTGGAGACGCCCGGACCGCGGGCCCGCAAGGGGCCGACGAGCGAGAATCCCAGACCCAACCGGTCGTAGAGAGATGCGCCTTCTGGCAGCCACCGGTGCGGCAGCCGCGCGCCTGGCTCAGTCGACGGGGTGTAGTTCGTCACATCGACTGGATCGCGATGATCCGCGGTCGACTCCACGACGGGCGACCCGGCGTACGAGTAACCCAGCACCAACCCTAGGCTGTGGAACTCGGGCCGCTTGGCCAACTGGACCGCCGGGCCGTCGGGCGGCAGGTCCCCGGCCAGGCTGCGCATGTTGGCCTCCGCGCTCGCCACCGTCTGTTCGACGACGCCCCGCCGCTCGGGTTCGTAGCTGTCCAGCAGCTCAGGTGACGCCCAGCCCTGCTCGACCGCGGCGATCTTCCACCCGATGTTGACCGCATCGCCGACACAGGTGTTGAAACCGTGGCCGCCCCACGGCGGGTTCAGGTGCGCACTCTCGCCGACCAGGAACACCCGGCGGTCGCGGAACCGGTCCGCGATCATCATGTGGGCCGTCCATGGGTCGGACGCCACCAGCTCGTGCGGTACCGGGCCGCCGAGCAGGGCGGTGATCAGCTCGGACGCGTGCGCCGCCCCGTACGCCGCCTCGATGCCCGGGATGACCGCCCACCAGGTGCCTGCCAGGTCGAGCCGACCCACCAACCCGGAGGTGGCGCCGAGTACCCAGTACTGCACAGCCGGTCCCAGCTGGGTGTCGAATGAGGGCGCCCGGAAGACGACGTTGAAGTTGGGCCGAGGATCCGACCGCCCCACGTATCGGGCGCCGATCTGGTCTCGGGTCACGCCGACGGCGCCGTCACACCCCAACACGTAGCGGGCCCGGATGTCGTAGCGGGCACCGCCTCGGCCGCGGACGCCCACGGTGACACCGTCATCGTCCTGGATGAGCGTGCTGGCGGCGTGACCGAGTCGCAGCTCGACCCCGGGCAGGCGCTCGATGTGAGCCCGCAGGACGTCCTCCACCACTGGCTGCGGTACCTGTTGGCCGGCTTCCGCGAATCGATCGTCCCGCGTGGTGGTCAGGCCGAACGCGTTGTCGAAGTCGGTGATCCGACGGCCTGACAGGGATTCGCAGAAGGTGACCCGCTGCGACCAGGCCACCGGCAGCGGCGCGGCGGCCCGCAAGGCATCCGCGACACCCCACCGTCGCAGGTGTTCCATCGTCCGCACACTCGTCGTCTTGGCCCGTGGGCGCAGGTGTGACACCTCGGCCCGGGGCTCGAGGACGACACACTCGACGCCGCGCAGGCCCAGTTCGGCGGCGGCGGCGAGCCCCGCGGGCCCGCCGCCGACCACGAGCACTGCCGTGGTCTCCACGCGGTCCGGACCGTCAGCGCTCACCCGACCATCGTCAGCCGACCACCTGGTACCGCGCGCTGGGAATGCCAATGATTGGCACGGCGCTATTCCGCGCTAGTCGATCCGCATGGCGCGGGAGATGGAGCGGCAGACGGCGGTCACCGCAGGGGTTAACACGACCGGGTCGACGTCGGCCGACGGGGTGACCACCGACAGCGCCGCGATGACTTCGTTGCTGCGGCCGAGGATCGGTGCCGCGACGGAGGTCATGGGTGAGGGGGTCGGCCGGCGGGCCACCGCGACGCCGGCCCGGCGTGTTGCCGCCAATGTCGCCCGTAACTCCGTTGTGGACAGGCGCCGGTTCTCGGGAACGAGGGTCAGGTCGCCGGCTAGCACCTGGTCCTGGACCTCCGACGGTGCGTTGGCCAACAGGCACAGTCCGACTCCGGTGGCATGCAGCGGCATTCGGCCGCCGACCCGGTACAGCACTTTGGCAGCGCCGCGCGCGGAGAGTCGCTCCACCAAAACGGCCTCGATGCCGTCGCGGACCGCCAACAGGACGTGCTGCCGGGTCGCCACATGCAGGTCCTCCATGAAGGGCAGCGCGGTCTGGCGCAGCCCGTGGCCCCGCGGCGCGAGGGAGGCGATCTCCAGCAGGCGGAGGCCGATGACGAATTCTGCGTCGTCAGGTCGCTCCAGGGCGCCGCACTCGACGAGCTGGCGCGCGATCCGCAGGGCGCTGCTCTTCGGAACGTCGGCCCGTGTGCTCATCGCGGTCAACGACAGCGACCGGTCCCCGGGCCCGAACGCGGCGAGTAAGCGGAAAGCACGATCCAGCAGCGGCTCGCCCGTGGGGGGCTTGCGGCCTCGAACGGCTGCGCCCATGTTCCCGTCTTCCTCCCTTTTCAGGTGATTGTGCCAGTGATTGGAACATCGCTGTTGCCCGTCGGACACACGAGAGACCCTGAGTCCCCTGATCCAACGCCGATCGAAGGGATTCGTCTGATTACCGAGCCGCTCAATCTCAACGCGGGCGCCGGCCAAGTGACCGGATTCCTCGCCCGGGGCGAGGTCGGACGATCGCTCCTCGTCTGCATTCCCGGCGGTAGCTACAACGCCCGCTACTTCGATGTGCCGGGGCACTCCTTTGTCCGAGCAGCAACCGAGCGAGGCTTCTCCGTCGCGACTCTGAACCGCCCTGGCTACGAGGACAGCACCCCGCTGGCCTGCCCGACCTTCGCTGGGAACGCCGAAGCGCTCATCGCCGCCATCGACGACCTGTGGTCAGTCACCAAGGACGAGTGCACCGGGGTGGTACTGGTCGGTCACTCGATGGGTGGGGCGATCGCTATGCATATCGCCAGCCGGCCGCGGCCCTGGCCGCTGCTCGGCCTCGCGATCTCCGCCATCCACTACGACGCTCCAGAGGCCGTGACCCAGGCCTGGAACGCCATGCCAGCCGACATCTCGATCGAGTTCACCGACGAGCAGCGGGTCCAGTTCATGTACGGACCACCCGAGACCTATGACCGCTCGGTGCTCAGCGCCGCCGGGCCCGCGTTGTCGCCGATCCCGGTCGCCGAACTGCTGGAGGTCGTCGGCGGCTGGATCCGCGACTTCCCGACTGTTGCCGCTTCGATCGATGTGGCCGTCCACTATGGACTTTCGGAGCACGAACAGCTCTGGATATCCAGTCCGGTCGGGGTCGACTCATTCGCCGCTTCGCTCACCGGCGCGCCGAGCGTGTCCGCGCATCACGTACCTGGAGTCGGTCACAACATCGACCACCACCACGCCGGTGGCCAGTATCGGCGAGACGTACTGGACTGGGCCCAGACTCTGCCCGTACGAGCGGACCACAGCTGACGTCCAAAAATCCAAAGACCATCGGGACGACCCGCTAACGCAGAGTCAACTAGAACTATTGGAGCGACCAAGGGATGCAGGCACGGTGGTGCTAAGCGGTCGCGAGACCCCGGTGTTAGCGTCGTGTTCGCGGATGATGTCAAGTGCGCGTGGGTGGCCCTCGGCTATGGCGCCGACGAGATCGGCGTGCAGTTGGTAGCGCTGCTTGATGAACTCTGGCAGCGATTCGCCTTCGACTGGGAGCACAGCGAGCATGTGCGATTCGATGATTTCAAGCAAGCTCATATACAGCGAGCGCAGGATGGCGCTCGGGGTGATTTCGGCTATGCGGGCATGTAGAGCCCAGTTAGCCCGCAGAAATGCGATCGCGTCCTCCTGGTCGGCGGCAGCCTTCATCTGCTCGAGGATCGCGTTTAAGGCGGCGATGTCGCTTCTGCTGGCGTGTTGCAGAGAGTCTTGGACCAAAAGAGGTTCAAGGGCTTCGCGTAGACGGATCGAGTCGGCCACCGAAGCCGCATCCTCGTCAAGGGCCAGCACCGAGTTTCCCAGACGCACCATCGGTGATTGCCGGCTCGCGAAAACGCCGCCGCCGGGGCCGGACCGTACGGTGATCATGCCGCGCAACTGGGTCACCCGCAGCGCCTCGTTGAAGCTTCCAACCGACACCCCGCACAGCGTCCGCAGCTCCTCCTTGGTACCCAGGCGCTCGCCGGACTCTGCGGCGGCCGCCATCGTGGCGAGTTGTTCAGCCGCTGATTGCGCTCGGCTCCGGTGGCGGTCGGCCGTCGGTGGGTCCCAGCCGGCGCGTTGGAGAGCCGGGGGGTCGGTTGTCATTTTGCCCTCGATCCGATCGGTGCTCGCCTGCTGTTGTGGGGATTCAGCCGGCCGGCGCCAGCATCTGTTTCCACCCGTCGTCGCCGGTGTTGCTTGAGTTCTCGACCGTGTAGGTAACACCGTCGGGCTCCGTCAGCTCGCCGCTCCGGGGACTGTATATCGACATGGCAGGCTCCGCCGGCGTGTAGACGCACGGGTTGGGCTGCTGGCCGTTGCACTCGACGCTACCTGATCTGGGACGTTGCATTGGATCGCTGACCGGTGGGGGCGTCCCGGGCACCTTATCGGCTGGCAGTGGGTTGCGGCCGTTGTTGACCGACGGCGCCGGGATGACCAACCCCGGTGTTACCGGCTGATCGCAGCGTGCACCCGGCGCGGGACAGTTGCGGATCTGGTTTGGGTCGCCGTACCACGGGTTGGTGCCCAACGGAATGTACGGCTTATTGCTGCGGCACTCGCGCGATGTCGCGGCGCGCTTGCCTGGAACGTCGGCGCAGGGGTAATTGCGGGCACCCCGCACGGCGCTCGGGGCGTCCTGGGGAACCTTGCAGTATGTCCCGGATGGCAGCGGCACCGTAGTGGTGTCGGCGGGGGACCGCCATTCCGATGCCGGCAAGAAGCCGGTCAGACACGGCGGCGGCTGGTTGATCGCCAACGCGATGTCTAGCACAAACGAGCCCGGGTAGGTCGTGTAATTGGTACGCGCGACGGCGACGAGCTGCGGCAATTCCACCAGCAGCTGCTCGGCGTTTTTGTGGTAGCGCTTGAGCATGTCGGCCAAGATCGCCAGATTCGCCAGCATCTGGGGCAGTGACTCGCGCACGTCGCCAAACACTGCGGTGATCTGGTCGAGGGTCGGTGCCGCGGTGGACACCACGCTTTTCAGTGTTTGGTCTTTTTCGGCAGTTTGGGCGGCCAGGCTGTTCAGATTGCGGGCCCAGCGCTCGATGGAGTCACTTGAGTTGACTTGGCTGTCCAGGAGTGGTGCGGAGTTGGCGATGATGTCGTTGACATCAGTGGTGTTGGTTTTGAAGTCACCGACGAGCGCCTGGGTGGAGTCGACCAGCCGTTGCAGCGCCGGCCCCAGCCCGCCTACCGCTTGGGCGGTCTCGTCGAGCAGCGAGGAGATCTTGTGTTTGGGCAGCACCGCCAGCGCGCGGTTGGCGGCGTCCAGCGTCGGTCCGATCGGACTGGGCACGGTGACCTTGGTAATGGTCTGCCCGGGTGAGAGGAATTTGCCTGGACTGCCGGTCGACACCAGATCCAGATATTGTTCGCCGACCCCTGACACCGAATGCACGTTGGCCGAGGCGTCGACCGGGATTTTGTAGCGGTTGTCGATACTCAAGGTCGCCAGCACACCCTGTCGGGTTGGCGCGACGTTGGTCACTTTGCCGATGGTGATACCGCGGTAGGTCACGCTGGATGTCCGGTATAGACCGCCCGAGTTGGGCAGGTCGGCCTTCAGCGTGTACTGGCCGATACCGACCATGGCCGGAATGCGCAGGTAGTACCAGCCCAGCACTACTACCGCGATCAACGCCAGCGCCGTGAACAGGATCAGCTGGTTGCGAATAAGGCGGGTCATCATCGTTATTCACCCCGCTCCACCGGCACGTCAGCCGGGTTGGGGGTGAACCGCACATCGGGAACCATCGTGCTCGGATCGCGACCCCAGGATTGTTCCAGCGCACGCAGGGCACCCGAGAAGCCCGTCCCCGTCAGGAGTGCGTTGTCCACCGCGCTCAACGTCAGGTCGAATATCACCGAGACGTTGAAATAATCGCCGCGCTGAACCTTCGGGATGCTGTCGATCGGGAGGGGAAACGTCACGGCGTACGACAGCGCGCCTACTGAATAGGGTGCCGCACGGGCGAGCTGTTTGAATGGTCGCTGCAACAGCCGCAGGTCCTGGGTCAGGTCGGCACGCAGGGCCGACAGCGTCTTGTCGGCGACATCGCTGAATCGGCCGGCCGCGTCGATCGCGTTGATGAACAGATCGCGTTGATCGGCGAAGTACTTGATCAGCGGGGGCAACTCGGTGAGCACCCGGTCCAGGACATCGGACTGGCGGGCCACATAGGTCAACAGCCGGTCGGTGGAATCGATGGCGCGGGTGATGTCGTCGCGTTGTTGGTTGAGCTGGGCGGTGAAGGTGTCCAGCTTGCGCAGGAAGGCGTGGATCTGGTCGGCTCGCCCGGTCACGATGTTGTCGACCTCGTTTGCGATGACTTCGAGGTTGGGGATGCCGCCGCCGCGCAGCACCATGGCGAGGCTGGCGAGTGTTTGCTCGGCGGTGGGATGGGCCGACGAGTTCTGTAGTGGGATGGTGTCGCCGTTGGTCAGCAGCTGCGGCGACGGGCTGGGTGGCGCTTCCAGCTCCACATGTTGCGAACCCAACAGGCTGGTCTGTCCGACCTTGGCGGTGGCGTTCTTCGGCAGCGCGACGCCCTTCTGTAGTTTCAGCGTCAGCGTGGCGACCCAGTTTTTGATGGTGATGGCGCGCACCGTGCCGACGGGGATGTCGGCCACCATCACCTTGCTGTTGACGGTGAGGGCCAATGTGTCGGGCATCTGCACATAGACGGTGTAGGCGCCGGCGCCAAGGCCGCCGGGTAGCGGCACGTTGGCAATACCGCGCCAGTTGCCGCACGACGTCAGTATCGCCGCGGCGGTCAGCAATGCCGCGCCGCGGCTGACCCTTCGGTGCGCGCTCACTGGCCCGGTCCGCTCGCCGCGGGCGCGTCGGCGCCCAGCGGGGCTTGCCCCGGCGGAGCCGGGGACGGCGGCGGTTGCGGGTACCAGGGCGGCGGCAAGGGGTTGTTTTGGTCGTAGGCATTCGGCGGTCCGAGCATGTTCTGCCCGAGGGGTGGGGGTTGGATGTTGGGCCCACCCATGAGCTCGGCCATGGACTCCGGTGTCAACAGACGCTGCGTGGCCGGCTGTACCTTGACCCCTTGCATCCCGGGTGCCGCAATCCAGCCCGGCTGGTTATTGCGGTGCGAGAACGGTGTGTCCGGGGAGAAGATGCCCGGCACCGTGGTGTCTTTGAATCCCGGCGGCGGCTGCAGCCGCGGCTCGGAGTAGGCGACCTCCTTGGGCAAGGTGGCGGCCAAGTTGAACGGGTTCAAGCCGAACGGCAGGTAGTTGAACTTGATCGCGTCCAGAACGGGGGCCAGGTACTGGGCGCACAGTTCGGCGGACTCTTGATAGCCGAGCCGGCTACCGGCCTGAATCGAGCTGCAGAGGAACTCCGTCGGGTTGGCGAAGTTGGGGATGGAGGGGACCGCCGTGAACCCGCCGTGGGCCGGCTCATAGGTTGCGAGGCTGTTTGCGCCCAATTGCGGCAGCACATGCAGTGTCGTCTCCAACCCGTCACGCGGGTCTGGTTGCACGAGCGCGGTGGTCACCTCGGAGAGGGTATTGATGTCGTGGGCCAGCGCGTCGTGGTTCGTGGTGAGGAACGGACCCGCGGTGGCGAGCAGATCATCCGTTTTCTGGGTTGCATCGGCGAGTGCCTGGTCGGAACTGGTCAAGCTATCGGTGAACTGCGCCAGGTTTTGGTTCAGCGCGGCGAATTGCTGGTCGTCGCCGTGCAGGGCGTTGACGAACAGCGCCAGGCTGCGCACCACCGCGAACAAGTCGCCGCGGCCCTCGTTTAGCACGGTCAACGCGGTTGACAGGCTGTTCAGTGTGGTGTTGACCTGCTTGCCCTTATCGGCCAGCCCGTCGGCCAATGATTCGATGACCTCGCCGAATGGGCCTTTGGGCTGCTCCTTGGTGGGGCCCAGCTTGGAGACGATATTGGTGATGCTGTTGCGCAGGTCGTCCCACTCCACCGGCACCTGGGTGCGCTCGATCGGGATCACCGCGTGATCGGCCAGTACCGACCCACCCCTATAGGGCGGCTCTAACTGGATGACCCGTGAGGCCACCAGGTTGGGGTTCAGGACCACCGCCGCCGCGTTGGCGGGCACCTTGTACTTGTTGGCGTAATGGAAGGTGACCTTCATCTTGTCGCCGGCGGGTTCGATCTTGTCGATCGCGCCTACCCGCGCACCCATGATTTGGACCTTGTCCCCCGGGTAGAGGGCGTTGGCCTCCGGGAAGTAGGCCACGACGGTGTTGTTGGTTAGGTTCTGGTAAAGATGCCAGCCGGCAAATGCCCCCGCGGCCGCAAGCACCACGGCCAGCGTTGCGGCGATCAGGGCGGCGCGGGAAACCCTCGGCCGCCGGAGCTTGCTGATATCGAAGACGATGCTCACTGGCTAACTACCTCCGGTCCCGCCTGGGACGGCGCCCGGGGGCGGCAGCTGGGGCCCTGGTCCTGGTGGTGCCGGCGGTCCTGGGGGCAACCCCGGTGCGAACGTCGATGGCGGCGGGGTCGGACCGGCCGGTCCCAACGGCTCGGTACGCGCGCCCGGTGGGGCGTTGGGCGGCTGCGGCACCGGTGTGCCCGGAACATCGGGGGCCGGTTTTCCGGGCCGTCCGGCGATCGGGATCCCCGGCGTCGGTGGCAGACCGTTGGGGTTGGGCGGCGATGTCTGGACGTCGACTGGCGCCGGGAACCCGCCCGGCAACGGCCCGAAGGGGCCTCGGTTTTGATCGACACCCGCACACGGCAGCGGGTTGCCCGGCCGCGACAGCAGCTGCGGTGGCGGGGCGTAGGAGCAGGGCGATCCCGGCGCCACGGCCGGCCCCGGGTGATCGGGAGTGCCCTCCAGCACCGGCGGTGCCGGAGGCGGTGCACCGTTGGGGAACCGGGTGCCGTTGGGGTCAGGAAACCGGAACGCCGGCAAACCCGCACCGCGCCAAAACTCTTCGGGATCAATTCCGCGCTTCTTGAACGCCGCGTCCACCCACGGCTGCAATATCCAGTACGGCAATAGGTTGGTTATCATGCCGTTTAAGAACGGACCGGAAGCATTCGTTTCACTGAGCGCCGGCGCGAACTTGCCGATTGTGATCAGCACGGAGGCCAGGTCGTTTTTGTGCTTGGCCAGGATGTCGCTGATGATGCGCAACTGTTCGAGCACGTGGTTGAGGTTGGGGTTGTCGTTGATCAGCCCCTGCACCTGAGTGGAGAATGAACTGATTCGTTGCAGCAGTAGCGAAATCGCCCGCCCGCGTTCGTTGACCGCTGCCAGCAGTGTGTTGGCGTGGACCAGCAGCGTGTCGATCTGTTCGCCGCGGTCACCGAGGATGTCTGCCAGCTGGTGGGCCTGGGCGAGCAGATGCTTGACCTGGTCGTTGCGGTTGCCGATGGTGTCGGAGAATTTAGCGACGCCGTCGAGGGCGGCGCTGAGGTGTGGGTAGGTCTGGTCGACGGTCTGGGCCAACACATGCAGCGACCGCTTGACGGTGTCGATGTCCCAGCCGGAGGCGGCCTTGGTGACATCGAAGAATGCGTCGTAAATCTGGTACGGGGTCGTGCTTTGCCCCAACGGCAGGGTCGCGCCCGGACGCAGCGTCTGGGTGCCCCGCGGCTCGACCTCAAGGACTTTTTTGCCCAGGATGGTGTCGGTGCGGATCGCCAGCCGGGTCTCGGTGCCGATGGGGTTGCGCCCGGTCGTGAACTTTATTTTGATGTGGTCGCCGTCGATCGTGATTCCCTGGATGTTGCCGACATCCATGCCGGCGATGCGTACCGTGTTGTTCTTGTTCAGTCCGCCGGTGTCGGTGAACTGCGCGTAGTAGCTGGGCTGGGCGAATAACACCGGCACACTGGTGAAGCTTTGGCCCACAAGGATGACGAGCAGCGCCACGGCGATGGCCATCAGCCCGATCCGGCGCCGGTTGGCAGGTTCTAGCGCCCTCATTGCGGCGTGCACCTACCCGTGGGCTGCGCCCACACCTTGACCGTGCGAACCGGGCCACCGCGTTGCAGACCGTTGAGCTCGAGCGTGAGATCGCACAGATATAAGTTGACGAAGTTCCCGTAGGTGCCGCCGCTACGCCCCTCGGTGATCAACGCGGCGGGCAGTTTGGTCAATATGTCATCGACCCGGTCACGCTGATCGACGAGCGGTGGCTGAATGACGTCGAAGTAGTTCACCGTGGTGTGCAGCGACGCGCGGTTGTCAGCCAGCAGGTCGGCCACCGTCCCGACGCCGTTGCTGATGTGCGCGATATCGGCGGCCAAGGGGTCGGCGTGGTTTTTCAGTCCGGTGATCAGTTTCTCGAAGTTGTCGACGGTTTGGTCGAACTGCTGTCGATGCCTGACCGCGGTGTCCAGCACGATGTTGAGGTTCTTGATCACTTCGCCGATCGCCTGGTCACGCTGGGCGATAGCCGAAGTCAGCTGTGCGGTCTGATCCAGGATGTCGTTGATGGTGCCGCCTTGGCCCTGAAACACCGTGATGATGGCCGAGGCGATGGTGTTGACCTTCTCCGGGTCCAGCGACCGAAACAGGGGCTTGAAACCGCCGATCAGCGCGTCGAGATCCAGCGCCGGGGCGGTACGCGAGGCCGGGATGAATCCACCCGGCGGCAAGATCCTCTCGGCACCCTCGCCCACCCCGCGTGTGAGCTCCACATAGCGGCCGCCGACCAAGTCCGCGTAGCGGATCTGCGCCGTCGTCGACTGATACAACGGCAGCGAGCGGTCGACGTCGAAATCCACCCGCACCCGATGACCGCCGTCAACCAAGTTCAACTTTTCGACTTTGCCGATCTCGACCCCCGAGGCGCGGACGAACTGACCTTCGCGCAGCCCGCTGATATTGCTGAACTCCGCCGAATAGCTGTAGGTCCGATCGAACCGTATTTGACCGAACACCACGACGATCAGCGCGGTGCCCAGCAGCAGTACCACCGAGGCGATGCCGAACCTGATCGCGGTGCCAGTGATTCTCATGGATTGATCGTGTTCTCCCCTAGTTGACGGCCCCACACATATTCGACGGCCAAGGGTGAGCCGGTATCGATGTGGTTGTAAGGCGCCAGGCTGTTACCGGTGTCCATCACCAAATACGGCGTCGGCCACAATTCACGAGTGGTGGGCTGCCAGCAGCCCGGCGCACCACCGGGGCCGCCGTGGGCGTTTGTCCGCGGCAGATTATCCGGGTAGACATAGGGATTCGGCGCCCCGCCGACCAGTCCGCCGAGCCCCTGCGGGCCTAGCAGGAGGGGTATGCCCGTCGCGAGGTTCCCCATGAGTCCTGCCGCTGAGAGCAGCCGGCCCTTGTCGATCGACGAGTATCCATTGCCGCCTTGTGCTACCTCCGCTAGCGGTGCGGTGTCGTGGAAGTCGCGGATGGTGCAGAAGATTTCAGGGCTGTAGGTGTCGAGCAGCTGGGCGGTGGGCACCAGATCGGCGGCGCCGCGCACCAGGTAAGGCGCACTGCGCTCGAAGATGTCGGCACCGGTATTGCTGAACCCGACCGCTGCCAGCAGCGCGGCATCAATATCCTTTTGCTGGGCGGTGAGTGTGCGCACCGTGGTGACCGCATTGTTAAGGGAGGCGAACAGATCCGGCGCCGCGTTGGCGTAGGTGTCCCCAAGATCGGCCAACCGCGCAATGTCGTGGCGGATCTGCGGCATTAGGGGGTTGACGTCATCGAGGATGGCGTTGCCGTTGACGATCGACTCCCCGAACTTGGCGCCCAAGCCGGTCAACGCCTCGGCTGCCGCGCTCAGTGTCAGGTTGAGCTTGACCGGATCCACCTGCTCAGTGATCGAGGTCAGCGTTTGGAATATCGTATTGAATTCGGTGGTCACCGACCTGGCATCGATGACGTCATGGCTGGTGATGTGTTGCGGCGACGGGTATTTCGGCGAGATCAGCGACACATACTTGGTTCCGAACACCGTGGTCGCCACGATATCGACGTCGGCGTTGGCCGGAATGAGCTCGATGTACTTTCGATAAATATCCAAGGTGAATTTGGCCGCCGGCTGGCCGTCGCGTGTGGTCTCGGAGATGTTGGCCACCCGACCGATCTGCACCCCGTTAAAGGTGACCTTCGACCCCGCATCCATCACCAGCCCCGCCCGCGACGACAACATCGTCAATTTCGTTTTCGGCGTGAGGTCCCCGTAGAACTGCAAATACACCAACGCCAGCACCAGCGCCGAAACGACCAGCAACGCCAGACCCGCCGGCTTGTTACGCGGGGCGCGTGGCTTCTTCTCCTTGAGCGGCGCCATGGTTGCTAGACCGTGAGGTTGAAGTTCGGGCTGACACCGTAGAGCGCCAACGTGGCCAACAGGATCACGACCTGCACCGAGACCAGCGAGAAACGCATCGACCGGCCGACAGCTTCGCCGACGCCGACCGGGCCGCCGCTCGCGTTGTACCCGTAGTAGCAGTGCGTGATCAGCACGGCCGCCGCGATGATGATGACCTCCGCGATCGACCAGAAGACGTCTTCAGGGCGCAGGAACGCCCGAAAGTAGTGCTCGTAGGTGCCGCTGGGCTGCCCATACATCACCGTCGTAACGCCCCGGGTTGCCAGAAACGACATGATCATCGCCAGCGCATAGAGCGGGACGATCACCACCAGCCCGGCCGCGATCCGGGTGGATGCGAGGTATGCGATCGACTTGATGCCCATCACCTCCAAGGCGTCGATCTCCTCGCTGATCCGCATGGCGCCTAGCTCGGCGGTGGCGCCGGCGCCGACGGTGGCCGCCAACGCGATACCGGTAACGACCGGGGCGCCGATGCGCACGTTGATCAGGGCGGCGAAGAATCCGATGAACGCTTCGACGCCGATATTGCCCAGCGACGCGAAACCCTGGATGGCGATCAGCGCGCCCCCGGACAGCGTGACGAAACCGACGATCGCCACGGTGCCGCCGACGACGGCCATCGCCCCGGTGCCCATCCCGATCTGGGCAATCAACCTGATCGTCTCCCCACGGTAGCGCCGCAGCGCCCATCCGATCTGACCGACCGCGGTCACCGTAAACCTGGCCAGCTGGCCCATCTCGTCAAGACGCCGGGCCGGGGCGCCGCCATAACGGACGAGGTTGGCGGCTGTCCGCGGGTAGCGGGCGCGCAGGGCCACGGCGGTCGACATGTCAGTTCCTCGTCCCGAACCGCACCCCGATGCTGGTCAGCACGACGTTGACCGCGAACAGTGCGATCATGCACAGCACCAGAGTTTCGTTGACAGCGATGCCGACGCCCTTGGGGCCGCCCCGGACGGTCAGCCCGCGGTAGCAGCCCACGAGCCCGGCGATGAGTCCGAACGTCGCGGCTTTGACCACCGAGACGACCACCTCGGGCAGGCCGGTGATCAAGGTCAGCGTTGAGACGTAGGCGCCGGCGGAGATGTGCTGGATGTAGACACCAAACAGGTAACCGCCGACCAGGGCGATGATGATGACGGTGCCGTTGAGCAGCAACGCGACGAAGGTCGAGGCGACGACCCGGGGTACCACCAGCCGGTAGATGGGGTCGATGCCGAGCACCTCCATGGCGTCGATCTCTTCGTGAATGGTGCGCGCGCCCAAGTCGGCGCAGATGGCCGTCGATCCCGCACCGGCCACCACCAGCACCGTGACTAGCGGGCCCAGCTGGGTCACCGCGCCCAGTGCAGCGCCCGCGCCCGAGATGTCGGCCGCGCCGAACTCGGTGAGCAGCATATTCAGCGTGAAGATGATTAGTACCGTCAGCGGTATCGAGACCGCCACGGTTGGCACGAACGCGACCCGCATCATGAACCAGCCCTGCAGAATGAACTCGCGCCACTGCAATGGCGTGCAGAACAGCGCCTTGCCGGTCAGCACGCACATCCGCGCGAAACCGCCGACCACCGCCAGCGCGGGCGACGCCTGATCTCGGACATACCCGGCAAGCCCGGTGGATGCTGTCACAGCGGTCCTCCCACTCCAATGCCCGGCGGGGTCAACTCACGTCGGCGCAGCCTGTCGCACGCATCCCCAATGCCCGAGCCCTAGTAGTGATCGCCATGTTGCCGTGGAGGCCGCCCTTGATGCGGTTGCGTTGGCTGGCGGCTGGCTCAAACTCGGCCCTTAGCGGAAGCCGTCGGCTCGCCCTGATCACCAGACACCCGCCCCTTCAATGTTGCGGTCACACCGGGCCCGGCGGGTCCAGACCTACGAAGTAGGTCACACCGAAAACGTAATGTCAATAATCAATTATCATGTTTAACTATCAATAACGTTAATTTGGGTCGAAATCGCCGAGTGCGGGTGACCGCGGAACACAATGGGCGACCGGGCACGCGCGTGGGCCCGACGCCGACCTCTGACGAAGCCCGCTGGACGATCTCCTGGCCCATACCACGACGCGATCTTCCGACCTTCCATGGGCTGTGATCCTGGCCGTGGCCGCCCTTGGAAGAGATCTCGAAAGGGCTAGGTGTACAGCGGCACCCGCTCGTAGCCAGGGGCCGAGTAAGTGGGGGCTGCTCTTGACGCCGTCAAGACTCGAAAGCGAATCCGCAGGTAATGACAGGTACTGACACGTACCGAGACGGAACGAACCGGCAGATCAGGACGCATATTGCCTGGTAGAGCATCGGTTTCGATTCCCGGCAGCTCCACTGAGAAGATGCTTGGTCAGAGCCACGGGCTCTGGCCAGTTCTCTTTTTTCCGCGCAGGAGTAATGCCCTTGTGCGCTTAAGAGACCTGGTTGTCGGGAGGGCATCACTCCAAAGGAAGAGCAAGATACCCTCCGTAGGGTCTATAGCCCCGGACGCTTCCATTACTAGGATGTCCTAGTAACCCACCCTATTTCTTTTCGTGTATCCGAGGGCATCCATGACCGCACAAATCCTGCACTTCATCGACGGCCAGCGCTCGGCCGGGCAATCCGGTCGCACCGCCGAGGTGTTCGACCCCAGCACCGGCCAGGTCCAGGCGCTGGTATCTATGGGCGGCAAGAGCGAGGTTGACATCGCGGTGGCTTCGGCGGCGCAGGCGCAACAAGAGTGGGCGGCGTTCAATCCGCAGCGCCGGGCCCGGGTGATGATGCGTTTTATCCAGTTGGTCAACGAGCATGTCGGCGAGCTCGCCGAGATGCTGTCGCGCGAGCACGGCAAGACGCTGCCGGACGCGCGTGGAGACGTTCAGCGCGGTGTCGACGTCATCGAGTTTTGTGTCGGCATCCCTCATCTGCTCAAGGGCGAATACAGCGAGGGCGCCGGCCCTGGTATTGACGTGTATTCGTTGCGTCAGCCGCTGGGCGTGGTGGCCGGTATCACCCCGTTCAACTTCCCGGCCATGATCCCGTTGTGGAAGGCGGGCCCGGCCCTCGCATGTGGAAACGCGTTTATCCTCAAGCCTTCTGAACGAGATCCGTCGGTACCGGTGCGCCTGGCCGAGCTGTTCATCGAGGCCGGTCTGCCACCGGGCGCATTCCAGGTCGTGCATGGCGACAAGGAGGCTGTCGACGCGATCTTGACCCATCCGGACATCGCC
>DATFYT010000213.1:0-38788 GCA_035314925.1 Mycobacterium sp.
GGCCGGCGTCTACAACGTGTCCTCGGCGTGGACCGGACCTGCCGTCAATCCACCGCACCTGGTGGCCGATCTGGTGAGCAAGGACGGCAAATCCGGGTTGGTCGTGGCCAACCTGAAAGGCGGCGAAAACGGCGCGCAGAACTACGCCAAGGCCATCGCCGCGCAAGTCGTGCACGACCGCGACGGGGTCACCGTCCGCGCGGGTGGGGTGGCGACGGCGTACGCCCAGATCAATCACCAAAATGAGCGCGACCTGTTGCTGATGGAGTCCATCGCGATTCCGCTGAGCTTTCTGGTGCTGGTCTGGGTTTTCGGCGGGCTGCTGACCGCGGCGTTGCCCGTCGCGCTGGGCGGGCTGGCGATCGTCGGGTCGATGTCGGTGCTACGGCTGATCAGCTTCGGCACCAACGTGTCGACCTATGCGCTGAACCTGAGCAGCGCGTTGGGTCTGGCCCTGGCCATCGACTACACCCTGCTGATCATCAGCCGATACCGCGACGAGCTGGCCGACGGCCGCGGTCGAGACGAGGCGCTGATCCGGACGATGGCTACCGCGGGCCGCACGGTGCTGTTCTCGGCGACCACCGTCGCGTTGTCGATGGCGGTGATGGTGCTGTTCCCGATGTACTTCTTGAAGTCTTTCGCGTACGCCGGCGTGGCCACCGTGGCGTTCGTCGCCGTCGCCGCGATCGTGGTGACACCGGCTGCGATCGTGCTGCTCGGGCCGCGGCTCGACGCGTTGGACGTGCGACGGCTGGGACGGCGGATACTCGGTCGCCAGGATCCGGTGCGCAAGCCGGTGGAGCAGGTGTTCTGGTACCGGTCGACGAAGTTCGTGACGCGGCGGGCCGTGCCGATCGGTCTGGCCGTCGTCGTGCTGCTGCTGGTGCTGGGGCTTCCCTTCCTTGGGGTGAAGTGGGGTATGCCCGACGACCGGGTGCTGCCGAAATCGGCCTCGGCGCATGCGGTCGGTGACCAGTTGCGCCGCGACTTCACCGATGACTCGGCGACCGCGGTGCCCGTCGTCATCCCCGACGTCCGTGGTGTCAGCCCGGCCGACCTCGATCGCTACGCCGCCGGTCTGTCCCGAGTGGCCGACGTCTCGGCCGTGTCGGCCCCGACCGGGACGTTTACGGCCGGAAACCGGGTTGGGCCGCCGTCCGCGCCTACCGGAATGACCGGCGGCAGCGCGTTTTTGACCGTCGCCAGCACCGCGCCGCTGTTCTCGCAAGCCTCCGACACCCAGCTCGACCGGTTGCATGCGGTGGCCGGGCCGGCCGGCCGGTCGGTCGAGATGGCCGGCATGGCCCAGATCAACCGCGACAGCGTGCACGGGATCACCACCCGGCTACCGCTGGTGTTGGGGCTCATCGCCGTGATCACGTTCATGCTGCTGTTCCTGCTCACCGGCAGCGTGGTGCTGCCGGTGAAGGCGCTGGTGTGCAACGTGCTGTCGCTGACCGCGGCGTTCGGCGCTCTGGTGTGGATCTTCCAGGACGGCCATCTTGGCGCAATGGGCACAACCCCCAGCGGGACGCTGGTCGCCAATATCCCTGTGCTGTTGTTCTGCGTGGCGTTTGGCCTGTCGATGGATTACGAGGTGTTCCTGGTCTCCCGGATTCGGGAATTCTGGTTGGCTTCGGTCGCAGCCCGCCCCGCGACCGCGAACAGCAAAACGAAACGTGCCGACAACGACGAGAGTGTTGCCCTCGGGCTGGCCCGGACCGGCCGCGTGGTTACCGCCGCCGCGCTGGTGATGTCGATCTCGTTCGCGGCGTTGGTCGCCGCTCAGGTGTCGTTCATGCGAATGTTCGGTCTCGGGCTGACGCTCGCCGTGCTGGCCGACGCGACGTTGGTGCGGATGGTTCTGGTTCCGGCGTTTATGCACATGCTCGGGCAGTGGAGCTGGTGGGCACCCAAGCCACTGGTGTGGCTGCACGAGCGGTTCGGGATCAGTGAGAGTCACGACGACGTGATCCCACCGTCGATCCCGGCCCATTCGACCGGGCGCCATCGCCTCGAAGACCTCGATCCCGGGCGCCATCGCCTCGAAGACCTCGATCCCGCTGCGTTCCACGGCAATCGGGCTGCGCTTACCGGGACAACGGCCAGGCACAGTGGCTAGCCCGGCTCAGCCGGTAGCGGACAATCTACGCCGCCGTCGTGCACCACGCGGGTCCGGCGATCTTCTCCGCGACCAAATCCTGGACGCCGCAACCGAACTCCTGCTGGAAACTGGGCACGCCAAAGCGGTGTCGATCCGGTCGGTGGCGCAACGCGTCGGTGTCACGCCGCCGTCGATCTACCTGCATTTCGAAGACAAAGACGCGCTGCTCGACGCGGTGTGCGCACGTTACTTCGAGAAGCTGGACGAGGAAATGCAACGGGTGTCCGTGGGCCAGCCGTGCAGCATCGAGGTGCTGCGAGCCCAGGGGCTGGCGTATGTGCGGTTCGCCATCGAGACTCCGGAGCTCTATCGCATTGCGACGATGGGCGAATGGCGCTCGGACAGCGATGTTGACGCCGCGCTGACGAGCTCGGCGTTCGAGCACATGTGTGCCACCGTGCGGGGGCTGATGGACGAGGGCATCTGTCCGCCCGGCGATGAGACGACCGTGGCTCTGCAACTGTGGAGTGCCGCGCACGGGGTGGCGTCGCTGCTGATTGCTAAGCCGCACCTGCCGTTCGGCGATGCCACCGATTTCGCCGACCGGGTGCTCGGAGCGGTGTTCTGCGGACATGTCGTGGAGGGATTGGTCGGCGCGGATGCCACACCGCAGCAGACCCTGGAGTGGCTTATGGCGGTTGGATCTTCGCTGAAACAAACGTAAGGTTTCCAAACGTGACATCACAGGCCCCCGTCAAGGTCGACAACCCGTTCTTCGCCCGAATCTGGCCCACCATCGCCGCGCACGAGACCGAGCAGATCCGCGCGCTGCGCCGAGAGAATCTGGCCGGGTTGTCGGGCCGGGTGCTCGAGGTCGGTGCGGGCGTCGGGACCAACTTCGCTTTCTACCCGGAATCCGTGGTGCAGGTCGTCGCGGTCGAGCCCGAACATCGGCTCGCCGTACGGGCCCGCGCCGCGGCCGCCGGCGCACACGTTCCGGTCGTGGTGAGCGACGAGGCGGTGGAGAATTATTCGGCCACCGAGCCGTTCGACGCGGTGGTGTGCTCGTTGGTGCTGTGCTCGGTAAGGGACCCCGATTCTGTTCTGCGCGAACTGCTTTCGTGCCTGCACGCGGGCGGTGAGCTGCGGTATCTGGAGCACATCGCCACCGGCGGGATCCGGGGCCGGTTCCAGCGAGTGGTCGATGCGACGATCTGGCCGAGGCTGGCAGGTAACTGTCATACCCACCGCGACACCGAGCAGTCGATCCGCGCCGCAGGATTCGAAGTGGACCATTCCCGAGTCGAGCAGACGTTGCCAGTGTGGGCGCCGCTGCCGGTGTCGGAGTTCGTGCTCGGCCGTGCGCGGCGTCCGGCTTAGTTCAGCAGGGCGGGCAGCCGTTGCAGCAATGTCGGCAGCGCCTTGCTGGCCGTCTCGCGCACGGTGATCGTGGCGTGTTCGGACAGCGGCGTCGGCTCAGGGTTGACCTCGATGACGGCCGTGCCGCGCGCCAGGGCCAACTCAGGCAGACTCGCCGCCGGGTACACGATGGCCGACGTGCCCACCACGACCAGCAGGTCGGCGCCGGTCGTCGCCTCCACCGCGTGCTGCCAGGGCTCCTCGGGCAGCGGCTCGCCGAACCAGACGATGTCCGGGCGGATCAAGCCGCCACAGGTGCAGGTCGGTGGCTCGACTTCCAGGGCCGGCTCCGCCATCTCGGGCAACTCGCCGGTATAGGGCAAACCGCAAGTCGCACAACGGAAGTCGAATAAACTGCCGTGCAGGTGATGCACCGGTGAGCTGCCGGCGCGCTCATGCAGGTCGTCGACGTTCTGCGTGACGACGCTGACTTCCGCGTGGTCCTGCCAAGCGGCGACGGCGCGGTGGCCCGGGTTGGGTTCGACGGTGGCCACCAGGTAGTGCCGCCACAAATACCAGCCCCAAACTCGCTCTGGGTTGCGCAGCCACCCTTGCGTGCTGGACAACTCGTAAGGGTCGAATTTGGCCCAGAGCCCGTTCTTGTCGTCGCGAAAGGTCGGCACGCCGCTCTCCGCCGAGATTCCCGCACCGGACAGGACCGTTATTCGCACCCCACCAACATAGCCGGACTGCGGGATACTGAGCAGGTGGAGCTGGGGGAGTGGCTGCGGGTCGACGGACAAGCTGGTCGACCGCTGTTCGACCAGCTCCGAAACCAGATCATCGATGCCATCCGGGACGGCACGTTGGCACCCGGCGTCCGGCTGCCGACGGTACGTGAACTGGCTGGTCAGCTAGGTCTGGCGGTCAACACCGTGGCGCGCGCATACCGCGAGCTGGAGACCGCCGGTGTCGTCGAAACCCGCGGCCGCTTCGGCACATTCGTCGCGCGGGCGGACCCATCGGATTCCGCGATGGCCGCAGCGGCGCGCGCCTATCTCGACGTCGCTCACGGACTGGGACTCGGCAAGGCCGACGCGCTGCGCTATCTCGAGGCCGCCTCCGAGGACTGAGATCACCGCAGGAGTTTGGCCAGCGTGCGCACGTTGCGGGTGGTGGTCGACGATTTGTATCGCTTCTTGCCCATCGTTTTGCCGATGGTGCTGTCCAGCGTGTTGTTTTTCCGGACCTGCCAATAGATCACGCCGGCGGAATCTGGCCCGCGCGCGATCTTCTCGTCGGCCTTGGCTTGATCGGCCAGCGTGGCCAGTTCGTCGAGCACGTCGGTGTCGCTGACGAACGTGACGTAGGACTGGTAGCCGTCCCGTTCGGGCTCGAACGGGTAGTCATCGACGATGGTTCGTACCGTGTCGATGGGATAGACCAGCACCCACGCGTCGTAGCCGAACCGCTTTCGGAGCGCCGTTTCGGCTTTGGTGCGCACGGTGTCCGCGCCGGCGCGTGACTCCAGAATGATGTTGCCGCTGGCCAAGATCGTGCGCACCTTGGTGAGCCCGGCGTCGGCCAATGCATCCGCGACGTCGGCCATCTTGAGGTTGACGCCACCAACGTTGACGCCGCGCAGGAATGCCGCGTAACGGGTCATGAGCGTGATGGTAGCGAGCCCGCCTCGACTAGTAGGCTTTCGACATGGGACGCCAAGTGTTCGACGACAAGTTGCTGGCCGTGATCGCCGACAATTCCCTCGGCGTGCTGGCCACCGTCAAGCGCGACGGGCGTCCGCAGCTGTCCAACGTGTCCTATTACTTCGACGCCCGCAATGTCGCCGTTCAGGTGTCGGTCACCGAGCCGCGGGCCAAGACCCGCAACCTGCGTCGCGACCCACGGGCGTCGCTGCTGGTCAGCTCCGACGACGGCTGGTCCTACGCCGTCGCCGAGGGCGCCGCGGAGCTGACGCCGCCGGCGCTCGCCCGCGACGACGACACCGTCGAAGCACTGATCACGTTGTATCGCAACATCGCCGGTGAACACCCGGACTGGGACGACTACCGCCAGGCGATGGTCACCGACCGTCGGGTATTGCTGACGATGCCGATCGCACACGTATACGGCATGCCGCCGGGGGTGCGGTGATCGCGAGTCACGCTGGATTGCCGCGGGCACGCTAGGCTTCGGGCATGGCTGCATCCAAGTCGGGGCCGGATTCTGCGTCGGAAGACGGCTCCAAACGCAAATTCCGAGAAGCCTTAGAGCGCAAGAACGCCAAGTCGGCGTCCGGATCGGCTCATAAGGACGGCGGCGCCAAACAGCCCCGCGTTCACGGGCCGGTGGAAAACCGCCGGGAGTTCCGCCGTAAGAGCGGCTAGTCGCCTACCCGGCCAACTGCAGTTGGGCCTTCTCGTCCGTGTCCGAGATCCCGAAAAACACTGCGGGAATGACGAATTCAATCGCTGTTAGCACTTCCTGGAACCAATGCGGCCGGCCATTCTGGACCAGCGAAATCAACCGTCCGATGGCACTGACCAACATCAGCCCCGCCAGCAGACGGACATCACCGGCCCGGATCGGGTGTTTGCGCGCGGCCCCTAGCCACGCGAAGCCGTAACCGGCGAAATAGGCGGAGTAGAACCGCTCCCGTGAATCGACCGTGGCGTTAGCGTCCGTCGCGCCGGGAACCGAGGCCGTCCCGAGCGCGAAGTGGTAGACGCCGATGGCGATGCAGGAAAGTCCGGTGAATCCGGCAAGGCTCCTCAAGTGGCGGCCGGTCATATTGACCCTCTCTCACCGAGCGAATCGTGTACCGCCACCGTAACGCGTAGGCGCGGTGCTCAAAGCGGGAGGGCTTGCGCTCTAGCCCTGTTTCGCCGAATCTTCCAGATGCGCGGCCAAGCCGGATTTCTCAACCAACGTCAGCCAGTCGGCCGCCGAGACCACATAGGCAGGGGGGTCATTGGTTATCGGCACATTGGCGGACCACGAGAATCGCCGTTCCAATCGGGAAGATTCCCTAATTTCCGACGGTAGGTTCACGGTATGGCCGGGGCCCGGCATTCACTTCGTCCTCCTACTTGTGGTTGGGTGAGGGCAGTTGGGTGCCTTGACGGGAAGGAACACGTCGTTGACCGTGCAGCTCTGCTTGGCGCAGGACCCCAAGGCCGATCAACTTCTGTCTGAGGACCCGTTCGCATTGCTGGTCGGGATGGTTCTTGATCAACAGATTCCGCTTGAAGTTGCCTTCGCAGGCCCAAAGAAGATCGCCGACCGGATAGGTGGATTCGACGTCGCCGCGATCGCCGATTACGACCCGGACAAGTTCGCCGGCCTGTGCTCGGAAAGGCCTGCGATACACCGCTTTCCGGGCTCGATGGCCAAGCGCATCCAGGCGGTGGCGCAGATCATCGTCGACCAATACGACGGCGACGCCGCCGCATTGTGGACAGCAGGCGACCCCGATGGCCCCGAGCTGCTGCGGCGGCTCAAAGCGCTACCGGGGTTCGGCGAGCAGAAGGCGAGAATCTTCCTCGCGCTGCTCGGCAAGCAATATTCGGTGACCCCGAAAGGCTGGCGGACGGCCGCCGGCGAGTTCGGCAAGGCCGGCACGCACTTGTCGGTCGCCGATATCGCCGACGCCCGCTCGTTGGACAAAGTGCGTTCGTACAAGAGGCACCAAAAAGAGATGAAAGCGGCTGAGAAGGGAAACGCGGCAACATGAAGACTCATCTGAACTGTCCGTGTGGCGAGGCCATCACCGGCAAAGACGAAGACGAATTGGTCGAGCTGACCCAGGCACACCTTGCCAGCGCTCATCCCGGCCTGGAGTACGACCGCGACGCGATCCTGTTCATGGCCTACTGACGGCCGATCCGCCGGCGCACACACGGCGTTGGGTGCGCGCCGACGGATACAACCGAGGTTATGGCACCACCGTCGAACCGATGGTGGGCATGAACTGGCACTGCTTGTCCTTGGTGGTGACCTGCCCGAAGATCGTCGACATCACGCTGCCCGAACCGGTGTCGGCGATGGTGGTCAACGTGGTCGGCCCGTCGGGGTTGATGTCGCGTTGCGGCTTGAGCGTCGCGCTACCCGATTTGCCGGTGCTCAAATTGACCCAGGTCACATTCAACGGCAGCTTCTGCACATCGGCGGGTCCAGGTGTGCCGATCGCGGTGAACACGTAAGCGGTCTGCCCGACCTGGGGGCCCGGCGTCGGAATCTTCGCGGGACCGGCCACCGACAGCGCGGTCGCCAGCACGTTACCGCCGTCGGTCGAACAGCCATTGCTGATCGACGGATACATGAATTCCTGCGTAGGCGGCGAGTCCGGACTGAAACCCGGAGCCGGAGCCGCCGCTGCAGGCGCAGGGGCGGGCGCGGGCGCCGCCGGGGGTGCGGGCGCGGCGGCAGGAGCCGGTCCGGCGGGTGGCGCCGCCGCGGCTACCGGGACGGCGGTCGCAGGAGCCGGGGCGGGTGCGGCCTCGGGCCCGGGGCCCGCGGCATGCACTGGGTCGATGCCCGTCGGCAGGTGCGCCTGTGCGCCCGGTTCCACACCGGGCGGGACGACGTGCGCCGCCGGGTCGGCCGGGACCGCCGCGTTGGGCGCGTGGACGAACTGGTTCACTGACGCCGCAACGTTTTTCGATTGGTCGGGCGCTGTCGGATTGTGGCTGAATGCGGAGGCTGCGGCCATCAACAACTGCGTCGCCTGCTCGGGATTGCCGGCGGCCTGCTGAATGATCGGACTCAACTCCGTCAGCGCGGGCAGCCCGGGAAACTGTTGGGCGGGGATCGGCTGGGGCGGTGCCGGGTCTGCAGTCGCGCCGGGGCTCAGCGCCACTGCGGCACTGCAAGCGAGGGCCGCAACGGTGAAACCGCTGATCAGATTTCTGGTGATTGCCATGATGTCCTCCCGGTCGTTGTTGGTGTGCTGTGGCCGGCTAGCGCGGCGGCGGGCTAGCCGGCCAATCTGCATCAGGGCAAGCCGGACACCGGGAAGAGCATCGGGTTCGGCGCTGTGACCGGCGCGGCGGCAGGGACGGGCACCAGTCCGGGCGAGCTGACGCCCGGAGAAGCCGGGACCCCACCGTTAATCAACGAGGTCAGGTCGCCGGGCAGCGAAATCTGCTGCGGCAGCGGCAGCCCAAGGAACGGCATCTGCGGCAGATTGAGCTGCGCCTGGGGCAGCAACCCCGCGGGCCCGGCCGCTGGTGTGGATGCCGCCGGAACAGTCGGCGTCAACCCCGGGATGCCGGTCAGCCCGGGCGCCGGTGTGGCCTGTGCCGGAAGGGTCGGCGTCAACCCTGGGATGCCGAGCCCGGGTGTCGCGGCCGTCGACGCCGGAGACGCGCCGGGGACGAGCGAGCTTGCGCCCGGGATGAGCGAAGTTGCGCCCGGGACGGCGGGGGTGGCTCCGGGAAGGCCGGCTGTCGACGGCTCCGGCACTTTGATTGCAGCGCTGGCCAATGGCGGCGGGGTTTGCGGCTGTCCGCCCAGGGCGCCCGCAAGGTTTTGCAGCACCTGGGGCGCGCCGGCCGCAGAAGTGACCAATTGCTGCGGAATATTCGGTGCCGGTACCGGCGGCGCCGGGTCGGCGTGGGCTGTGCCCATCAGACCGCCCATGAGTAGCGCGGCCGATGAGCCCGCTACCACCGCGGTGGCGCGGAACAACGTCCAAATGGTTGACATGACTCTCCCTGGTTCTCGATGACGGGGTCCTCCCGCGCCGATAGTTCGCGCGTTATTGAAGTGACTCAAGTGACACGTGTGGCATTTATTCGATCGTTACGGATACGAGTGACTCCGGTGACCGGACGGGCTCATCCGGGTGCCAATCCCAGGTGACGCGGCCCCATTAGAGTCGTGCAGATAGACACCACCTCGGCCGCCCCGGCGGCAGCCACCACCCGGCGGCGGACGATTTCGCTGAACGCTGTCGGGCCGGCGCTATTCGTCCTGAGCGTTGCCGCGCGGCTGGCTTGGACGTATCTCGCTCCCAATGGTGCCAATTTCGTCGACCTGCACGTCTACATCGGTGGTGCGGCCACCATCGATCACCCGGGCAGCCTCTACCACTACGTCTATGCGGACCAGACACCGGATTTCCCGCTGCCGTTCACCTACCCGCCGTTCGCGGCGGTCATGTTCTACCCGCTGCACCTGCTCCCGTTCGGCCTGGTCGCCTTCTGCTGGCAGGTCGGAACGATGGCCGCGCTCTACGGAGTGGTCCGGCTCAGCCAGCGTTTGCTCGGAGTTGCCGCCGGTGCGGGCCACCGTCTCGCGATGCTGTGGACCGCAGTCGCCATCTGGCTCGAACCGCTGCGCAGCACGTTCGACTACGGCCAGATCAACGTGTTGTTGGTGCTGGCCACGCTGTATGCCGTCTACACCACCCGGTGGTGGTTGTCGGGCCTACTGGTTGGCGCGGCAGCCGGAGTGAAGCTGACGCCGGCGATCACCGGCCTGTATTTCGTCGGTGCCCGCCGATGGGGTGCGGCAGTGTTCTCCGCGGTCGTCTTCTTTTCGACCGTTGCGGTATCGGCACTCGTGATCCCTGACGAGACCCGCCAGTACTTCACCAAGCTGATTTTCGACACCGACCGGATCGGGCCGATCTGCACGACGTTCAATCAGTCGTGGCGGGGCGGCATCTGTCGGATCTTCGGCCACGACGCCGGTTACAGCCCACTGGTCCTGACCGGGATTGCGGTCACCGCGATACTGGCCGGGCTGGCCTGGCGCGCGCTGAGCACGGGCGTCGATACGCCAGACCGGCTCGGCACTCTGCTGGTGGTCGAGTTATTCGGGCTGCTGGTCTCGCCGATCTCCTGGACACACCACTGGGTTTGGTTGGTGCCGTTGATGATGTGGTTGTTGCACGGGCCACTATCGGCGCGTCTCGGCGCGCGCATTCTCGGCTGGATGTGGTTGGTGCTGACCATCATCGGTGTGCCGTGGCTGCTCAGCTTCGCCCAGCCGACGATCTGGCAGAACGGCAGGGCGTGGTATCTGGCCTGGGGCGGAATGGTCTACATCGTGGCGACGCTGGCGACCCTGGCCTTTGTCGCGGCGAGCGGAACGCGAACGACTAGTCCCCGATAATTCCGTCGATGTCGTGCGCCATCGCCACGTCCTTGTCGGTGATACCACCCTCGGAGTGTGTGACCAACGCGAAAGTCACTGTCCGCCAACGGATATCAATGTCAGGGTGATGATCTTCGGCTTCCGCGTGCTCGCCCACCCGGCGCACGGCGTCGATACCGGCGAGGAACGCCGGAAATTTCACCGACCGGCGTAGCGCGCCGTCCGCGCGTTGCCATCCGTTGAGGTCAGGCAGTGCGGCGTCTACTTGCTCATCCGTTAACACAGCCATATGCCCGAGCATACGTTCGCGGCCGTATAGCGTCACTCGCGATGCCGAACCAGATCGTGGTCGCCGGGGCTGTCATCGCCGAATCCAGGGTGCTGGTCGCACAACGCCTGCGGCCGCCCGAGCTGGCGGGCCGCTGGGAATTGCCGGGCGGCAAGGTTGCGCCGGATGAGACCGAGCCCGAGGCGCTGGCCCGCGAATTGGCCGAGGAGTTGGGCGTGGACGTCGCGGTCGGCGAACGCCTGGGCGGCGACATTACGCTCAATGCGACGACGACGCTGCGTGCTTACCGGGTGCGCCTCATCCGCGGCGAACCCCAACCGCACGACCATCGTGCGTTGCGCTGGCTGACCGCTGCGCAGCTGCACGACATCGACTGGGTGCCCGCCGACCGCGACTGGCTGCCTGCGCTGGCACGAATCCTGTAACCAGGAGCGGCAAACCTCACACCTGCTCAGTTTCGCGATCACGTGCTTACGCTGAAACAATCACCGGCGTGGATTTTCGCAACATCGCCATCGTCGCGCACGTCGACCACGGCAAGACGACCCTGGTCGATGCCATGTTGCGGCAATCCGGGGCGCTTACCCACCGCGGCGATGACGCAATCGAACGCCTCATGGACTCGGGTGACCTGGAGAAGGAGAAGGGCATCACGATCCTGGCGAAGAACACCGCCGTGCACCGTCAGCACGCGGACGGCTCGATGACCGTCATCAACGTCATCGACACGCCGGGCCACGCCGATTTCGGCGGCGAGGTGGAACGCGGCCTGTCGATGGTCGACGGCGTCCTGCTGCTCGTCGACGCCTCGGAGGGGCCGCTGCCTCAGACGCGCTTCGTGCTGCGCAAGGCGCTGGCCGCGCACCTCCCCGTCATCTTGGTGGTGAACAAGACCGATCGGCCCGACGCCCGCATCGCCGAGGTCGTCGAGGAGAGCCACGACCTGCTGCTGGACGTCGCCTCCGACCTCGACGAGGAGGCGCAGGCGGCGGCCGAGAAGGCGCTCGGTTTGCCGACGCTCTACGCGTCAGGACGTGCCGGCATCGCCAGCACCACCGAACCGGCCAACGGCAAGAACCCCGACGGCGACAACCTGGACCCGCTGTTCGACGTGCTGCTCGAGCACATCCCGCCGCCGCAGGGCGATCCCGAGGCGCCGTTGCAGGCGCTGGTGACCAACCTCGACGCGTCGTCGTTCCTCGGTCGACTGGCCCTGATCCGGATCTACAACGGAGGCATTCGCAAGGGCCAGCAGGTGGCCTGGATGCGCGAGGTAGACGGCCATCCGGTCATCACGAACGCCAAGATCACCGAACTGCTGGTCACCGAGGGCGTCGAACGCACCGCCACCGGGGAGGCCATCGCGGGCGACATCGTCGCCGTGGCGGGTATCCCCGAGATCATGATCGGCGACACGCTCGCTGACCCGGACCACGCCCACGCGCTGCCTCGCATCACCGTCGACGAGCCCGCCATCTCGGTGACCATCGGCACCAACACATCTCCGCTCGCGGGCAAAGTGTCCGGGCACAAGCTCACGGCGCGCATGGTGAAGTCGCGGTTGGACTCCGAACTCGTCGGCAACGTGTCGATTCGGGTCGTCGACATCGACCGGCCCGACGCCTGGGAGGTCCAGGGCCGTGGTGAGCTGGCGCTGGCCGTGCTCGTCGAGCAGATGCGTCGCGAGGGCTTTGAGCTCACGGTCGGCAAGCCGCAGGTGGTGACGCAGACCATCGACGGCAAGCTGCATGAGCCGTTCGAGGCCATGACCATCGACTGCCCCGAGGAGTTCGTCGGCGCGATCACCCAGCTGATGGCTGCCCGCAAGGGACGCATGGACGACATGACCAACCACGCGGCCGGGTGGGTGCGGATGGACTTCATCGTGCCGAGCCGCGGCCTCATCGGCTTCCGCACCGACTTCCTGACGCTGACCCGCGGAACCGGTATCGCCAACGCCGTGTTCGACGGCTACCGGCCCTGGGCGGGCGAGATCCGGGCGCGGCACACGGGGTCGCTGGTTTCGGACCGCAGCGGGTCGATCACCCCGTTCGCCATGATTCAGCTGGGCGATCGCGGCCAGTTCTTCGTCGAACCCGGCGAGGACACCTACGAGGGCCAGGTGGTCGGCATCAACCCGCGCGCCGAGGACCTCGACGTCAACGTCACGCGCGAGAAGAAGCTGACCAACATGCGCAGCTCGACGGCCGATGTCATGGAAACCCTTGCTCGGCCGCTGGAACTCGGCCTCGAACAGGCCATGGAGTTCTGCGCCGAGGACGAATGCGTGGAGGTGACTCCCGAGGTGGTCCGGGTGCGCAAGGTCGAGCTCACCGCGACCCTGCGCGCGCGGGCGAAGGCGCGCGCCAAGGCGCGCGGCTAGCTGGTCGGATTGGCCGTCGTCGGGCAGTTAGGCCCCGATACCCTGTTGGGCGTGCCGAAACGAGCCCGCCGCGCCTGGTTAACCACCGGCGTGCTGGTCTCGACGCTGACGCTGGCCGGGTGCGCGGTCAGTCCGCCGCCGGCCCCGCAGAGCACCGAGACCACGAGAAGCACCGCGGCGCCGCCCCTGCGCAAGACGCAGATCATCATGGGCATCGACTCGATCGGCGCCGGGTTCAACCCGCATCTGCTGTCCGATCTTTCCGCGGTCAATGCCGCGATCGGTGCGCTGGTCCTGCCCAGCACGTTCCGGCCGGTGCCCGACCCGGCCACGCCGACCGGATCCCGTTGGGAGATGGACCCGACGCTGCTGGTGTCCGCCGATGTCACCAACGAGAACCCGTTCACGGTGACCTACAAAATCCGGCCGGAGGCCCAGTGGACCGATAACGCTCCCATCGCCGCCGACGACTTCTGGTACTTGTGGCGCCAGATGGTCAGCCAGCCCGGTGTGGTCGATCCGGCCGGCTACGACCTGATCACCGGCGTGCAGTCGATCGACGGGGGCAAGCAGGCGGTCGTCACGTTCTCCCGGTCGTACCCGGCGTGGCGGGAATTGTTCAACAACATCCTGCCCGCGCACATCGTCAAGGATGTGCCAGGCGGTTTCCCGGCCGGGCTGGCGAGCGCGCTGCCGGTCACCGGCGGACAGTTCCGGGTGGAAAACATCGACCCGCAACGCGACGAAATCCTGCTCGCCCGCAACGATCGCTATTGGGGGCCGCCGGCCAAGCCGGATCTGATCCTCTTCCGGCGCGCCGGGGCGCCGGCCGCGCTGGCCGATTCGGTCCGCAACGGCGACACCCAGGTGGCCCAAGTACACGGCGGCTCAGCGGCTTTCGCGCAGTTGTCGGCCATCCCGGATGTGCGGACCGCCCGGATCATGACGCCGCGAGTCATGCAGCTCACGTTGCGCGCCAGCGAGCCCAAGTTGGCCGACTCCGCGGTTCGCAAGGCGATTCTGGGAATGCTCGACGTCGACTTGCTCGCCGCCGTCGGCGCCGGCAGCGACAACACCGTCAGCATGGATCAGGCGCAGATTCGCTCGCCCAGCGATCCCGGCTATGTGCCGACCGCGCCGCCGGCGCTGACCAGAACCGAGGCGTTGGGGTTGCTCGAAGCGTCGGGATACCAGATCGAGAACGACACTTCGGCGTCGGTCACACCGCCACCTCCAGCGCCCTCGGCGCCTCCGCGGCCGACGAATGGGCCGCCGGAGATCACCCGGGGACGCATCAGCAAGGACGGCAAGCAGCTGTCCCTGGTCATCGGCGTCGCGGCCAACGACCCGACATCCGTGGCGGTGGCCAACACCGCCGCCGACCAGTTGCGCAACGTCGGTATCGCTGCGACCGTGCTGGCGCTCGATCCGGTGGCGCTGTATCGCGATGCGTTGGTCAACAATCGGGTGGACGCGCTCGTCGGTTGGCGTGAGGCCGGCGGAAACTTGGCGACGCTGCTGGCTTCTCGCTACAGCTGCCCCGCGCTGGAGGCGACGGCGGTGTCGACGGCGGCGACCCCGTTGAACCCCCCGGCCTCATCCGACCCATCTGTGACGGCCAGGGCGACTCCTGCCACCACGCCGCCGACCGCGCCCACCTCGAACGCGCCGAGCCGGGCACAGGAACCCGGCGCGTTGGTCCAGGCGCCGTCCAACCTGACCGGCATCTGCGATCACAGCATCCAGTCGAATATCGATGCGGCGCTGGCGGGTACCGCGAACATCAATGACGTGGTCAACGAGATCGAACCGCGGCTGTGGAACATGTCGACCGTGCTGCCGATCCTGCAGGACACCACGATCGTCGCCGCCGGTCCCAGTGTGCTCGACGTGAGCCTCTCAGGTTCGGTGCCCGTCGGGATCGTCGGCGACGCGGGACAGTGGGTCAAGACGCCGCAATAGGCGCCGGCGCCGCAGGTGCGACCACGGTGTCGACGATGTGCGCCAGTTGCCGCTTGTTCGGCGGCGCGCCGGTGAGCAGCAGCTGCTGGTTGATCAGTGCCGGACCGACGCGGGCGGTGTACGCCGTGAGCGCGGCGGCATTGATCTCGCCGTTGGCCACGCCGGCCTGCAGGATCGATTCGGTGATCCGCAGGCGGGGTTCCACAACCGCGTCGGCGAAGATGGCACGCAATTCCGGCTCGTGCAGAAGCTGATTCATGATCGCCAGACTCGGAAATACCGTCTTGCCGGCCAGTACGTCGCAGTGCGCGGTGAAGACGGCCAGCAGGTTCTCCCGCGCCGATCGGTCGGTACGAGGCTCCGGCACCGGCGGCAGCGCGTAGAGCAGCGCCGCCTGGACTAAGTCATGCTTGCAGGTCCAGCGCCGGTACAACGCGGCCTTGCCGGTCCGCGCCCGAGCGGCGATCCCTTCCATGGTCAGACCGCCGTAGCCGACCGCGGCCAGTTCCGCCAGCGTCGCGTCGTAGAGGGCGTCTTCGAGTTCCTTGCCCCGGCGGCGTGTGCGGTGCTCTGCCATGCGTTGATAGTAGCCACCGGCGTTTCTTTTGGCGAAACGGCGGCTTTGCCAGCTCGCCGATTCTCACTGCGGGCCATCGGGTTACGTCTTCGCTACCCGCGCATCGCACCCGGTATGGTGCGTCCATGCAGGAGACGCCGCGGCTGTTGTTCGTACACGCCCATCCGGACGACGAAACCATCACCAACGGCGCCACCATCGCGCATTACGTAGCTCGCGGCGCGGAGGTGCGCGTCGTCACCTGCACTCTGGGCGAAGAGGGCGAAATCATCGGTGACCGGTGGGCACAACTTGGCGTCGGTCACGCCGACCAGCTTGGCGGTTACCGCATCGGCGAACTCAGCGAGGCGCTGCGAGCCATGGGTGTCAGCGCGCCGATTTTCCTTGGCGGTCCGGGCCGCTGGCGCGATTCCGGCATGGCGGGCACCGAACCGCCCGCCCGGCAGCAGCCACGGTTCTCCGACGCCGACGAGCGCGAAGCCGTCGGCGCGTTGGTCGCCGTCATTCGCGACTTGCGGCCGCACGTCGTGGTGACTTACGACCCCAACGGCGGGTACGGGCATCCCGACCACATTCAGGCGCATGTCGTGACCACGGCGGCGGTCGCTGCCGCGCGCACCGACGACTACCCGGGCGTGCCGTGGTCGGTGCCGAAGCTGTACTGGACGGTCATCGCCAGAAGCGCATTCACGGCAGGTTGGGAGGCGCTCGGCCCCGGCGATCTGCGCTCCGAATGGGTGATTCCGCCGGCGGACGGGGATTTCGGCGGACTCGGCTATTCCGACGGCAAGATCGACGCCGTCATCGAGGACCCAGACGCGTTTCCGGCCAAGCAGGCCGCGCTGGCCGCGCACGCCACCCAATTGACTGTCGGCCCGACCGGCCGGGCGTTCGCATTGTCGAATAACTTGGCCCTGCCCATCGTCGGGCAGGAGCACTATATTTTGGCTGCCGGCGCCGCGGGACATCGCGATGAGCGTGGCTGGGAGACCGATCTACTCGCCGGACTCGACCTGACCGAATCCGCCGCGCGGTAGGCTTCCGAACAGACGAGCCGCGCGAGGACCGAAAAGGAAGAGTATGGATCCGGATCTGGACCAGAACGAGCAGCACTGGCAGGACCGACTGGACAGCTTCCAGTGGGTGCTCATGTCCATCGCTTCGCAGTTGGACAGCGTCCCGACCTGACAACCATCAAGCCGCGCGCCGCGCAAATTGACGACGCCGGCGCGACGGACCCCTCGATTCGAATCGTCATTCTGGCGTTACTCGCCGTCGACGGGGTGCTCTCCGCAGTCGCCGGAGCGCTGCTGTTGCCGGCCTACATCGGCTCGATCCCTTTTCCTATCAGCGCGTTGATCAGCGGTCTGGTCAACGCGGCCCTGGTCTGGGCGGCCGGACGATGGACCACATCCGCAAGACTGGCCGCATTGCCGCTATGGACCTGGCTGTTGACGGTGCTGGCGATGGCTGCCGGCGGTCCGGGCGGCGACGTCATCTTCGATGAGCGCGGCGTGATGGCCTACAGCCCATTGCTGCTGCTCGCGGCGGGTGCGCTGCCGCCGGGGTGGGTGCTGTGGCAGCGCCGAGCCAAAAGCTGACGAGTCACACGACCAGGCTTTCTCGTGAAACAGGGCAGGGGCCCGCACACCCGCGGCCGGACGCTACTGTTGCGCACATGGCACGGGTCGGGGTCGCAGATGGTTTCGCGCGGATGAAATCCGGCTGGACGGGAGTTACACAGACGTGCCACTGACTCCCGGCGAAGAGCCGACGCTGTTGCCCAACCCGTCGGTGCCGCCGCCGTCCAGCCCGTCCGCCATGCGGCGGGTGTTGCGGCGGGCCCGCGATGGCGTCGCGCTGAATGTCGATGAGGCGGCGATCGCGCTGGCTGCCCGCGGCCAAGATCTGATCGATCTGTGTCGCAGCGCCGCGCGGGTACGCGATGCGGGTCTGGAATCAGCGGGACGGCGGGGGGCTAGCGGCCGGCTGCCGGTCAGCTATTCGCGCAAGGTGTTCATCCCAGTGACGCACCTGTGTCGCGACAACTGCCACTACTGCACATTTGTCACCGCGCCCGCCAAGTTGCGGGCGCAGGGCACCGGGATGTTCCTGGAACCCGATGAAATTCTCGAGATCGCCCGCCGCGGCGGCGAACTCGGTTGCAAGGAAGCGTTATTCACCCTCGGTGACCGGCCCGAAGATCGGTGGCCGGAGGCGCGCGAGTGGCTCGACGAACGCGGCTACGACTCCACGTTGTCCTACGTGCGGGCGATGGCGATCCGGGTGCTGGAGGAAACCGGGCTGCTGCCGCACCTGAACCCCGGCGTGATGAGCTGGTCGGAGTTGTCGCGACTGAAGCCGGTGGCGCCGTCGATGGGGATGATGCTGGAGACGACGTCGCGGCGGCTGTTCGAGACGAAGGGCTTGGCGCACTACGGCAGCCCCGACAAAGATCCGGCGGTTCGGCTGCGCACGTTGACCGACGCGGGACGGCTGTCCATTCCGTTCACCACCGGTCTACTGGTCGGCATCGGCGAGACGCTCACCGAGCGTGCCGAGACGTTGCACGCTATTCGTAAGTCGCACAAGGAGTTCAGCCATATCCAGGAAGTCATCGTGCAGAACTTCCGCGCCAAAGAACACACGGCGATGGCCGCGACTCCCGACGCCGGCATCGACGATTTCCTGGCCACGGTGGCGGTGGCGCGACTGGTACTCGGCCCTGGAATGCGCATCCAGGCGCCACCGAACCTGGTGTCCCGCGACGAGTGCATCGCGCTGATCGACGCGGGTGTCGACGACTGGGGCGGCGTATCGCCGCTGACGCCCGATCACGTCAACCCCGAGCGGCCGTGGCCCGCGCTCGACGAGCTCGCCGCCGTCACCGGCGAGGCGGGTTACGACCTGGTGGAGCGGCTGACGGCGCAACCCAAATATGTACAGGCCGGGGCGGCCTGGATCGATCCGCGAGTCCGCGACCACGTCGCGGCGCTGGCCGACCCGGCCACCGGACTGGCCCGCGATGTGAACCCGGTGGGCATGCCGTGGCAGGAGCCCGACGACGTGGCGTCCTCAGGCCGGGTGGACCTGAATGCGCTCATCGACACCGAAGGCCGTAGCACCGAAGCCCGCAGCGATCTGCTCAGCGCATTCGGCGACTGGGACTCGATCCGGTCGCAGGTACACGAGTTGGCCGCCCGCGCCCCCGAACGCATTGACACCGACGTGCTCGCCGCATTGAACGCGGCGGAACGTGATCCGGCCGCCTGCACCGACGCCGAGTATTTGGCATTGGCCAACGCTGATGGTCCTGCGCTGGATGCGGTTGCCGCGCTGGCAGATTCGTTGCGCCGCGACGCGGTCGGTGATGACGTGACGTTCGTGGTCAACCGCAACATCAACTTCACCAACATCTGTTACACGGGTTGCCGGTTCTGCGCTTTCGCTCAGCGCAAGGGCGACGCCGACGCTTACTCGCTGTCGACGGCCGAGGTCGCCGAACGTGCCTGGGAGGCCCACGTCGCCGGCGCCACCGAGGTGTGCATGCAGGGCGGTATCGATCCCGAGCTGCCGGTCACCGGCTACGCCGACTTGGTGCGCGCCGTCAAGGCACGGGTGCCGTCGATGCACGTGCACGCGTTTTCGCCGATGGAGATCGCCAACGGTGTGACCAAGAGCGGCTTGAGCATTCGTGAGTGGCTGACCAGCCTGCGTGAGGCGGGCCTGGACACCATCCCCGGTACCGCCGCCGAGATCCTCGACGACGAAGTCCGCTGGGTGCTCACCAAAGGCAAGCTGCCGACCTCGATGTGGATCGAGATCGTGACTGCTGCCCACCAGGTGGGCCTGCGGTCATCGTCGACGATGATGTACGGCCACGTCGACGACCCCCGGCACTGGGTCGGTCACCTGAACGTGTTGCGCGACATCCAGGACCACACCGGAGGTTTCACCGAGTTCGTGCCGCTGCCGTTCGTGCATCAGAACTCGCCGTTGTACCTCGCCGGTGCCGCACGGTCAGGGCCGAGCCACCGCGACAACCGCGCTGTGCACGCGCTGGCGCGAATCATGTTGCACGGCCGTATCTCTCATATCCAAACCAGCTGGGTCAAGCTCGGAGTCGAGCGTACGCAGGTGATGCTCAACGGCGGTGCCAACGACTTGGGCGGAACGCTGATGGAGGAGACCATCTCGCGGATGGCCGGCTCCGAACACGGATCGGCCAAGACCGCCGCCGAGTTGATCGCGATCGCCGAGGGCATCGGCCGCCCGGCACGCCAGCGCACCACGACGTACAGTCCGCTCGCGGCTTAGTTGTCGGTGGCGGCGGGTATCCCGGACGCCGTGAAACGAGAAATCGACACCGACCGGTTCCCCGAGTGGCAGCCGTTCATCGACGCGGTACAGCAGCGTCGGCCGGACGCCGGCACCTGGTGTGAGGCTTGGACGGTGCGCGACATCGTCATCCATCAGGCCGGCAACGCCCTTGAGCTCGGGCGGGTGCTGGGTGGGCACCTGGCAGGCCAGCCGGTTGCCACCCGCACATTCGAAGAACGCGAGGCGCCGCTGCGCGCTATGAACGAGACCGACCTGTGGGCGGCGTTGCACACGAACATGGCGATGCTCAACGAGGTGGCGGAAGCCGCCGACGATATTCCGGCCGAGACCGACGTGGCGTGGACCGGGCGCACCATGAAGGTGCCGTGGTTCGCCGAGCACATGCGCGAGGAGCTCGTCCTGCACGGGTGGGACATCACTGGTGACGACGCCGCGGCCCAGGCGCGGCTGGCTGAGCATTGGATGACGACTCACAGCGTGCTGGCGGTGGGAAAGCCGTTATTGGCCAAGGGCGTCAAGCAACTGCGGCCCGGCGAGCGAATCGAGGCGCGGCTGCGGGTTGCCGACGCCGAGGATGTCGTGGTCGATGCGGACGCCGACCGCACCACCATCCGGCTTGCCGACCCGGACGGTCCGGCCACGCTGGAAACCGATGCCGCCGCGCGTGTCCTGCTGTTGTGGGGCCGCAGGCCCGCCGACCCGTCGCGAATCTGCAGCCGCGTCGGTCCGGAAACCCTGGGCCGGGTCCGCAGTCTGCTCGCCGGCTACTGACCTCGGCCTAGAGCCGGGCCGCCAACTCGGTGCCTTGCTTGATGGCGCGCTTGGCGTCCAGCGCGACGGCGAACGCCGCCCCGCCGATGATGTGCGGGTCGACGCCCATCTGCCGCAGGTCATCTTCCAGGTCGCGCACCGGCTCCTGGCCCGCGCAGACCACCACGGTGTCCACCGCCAGCAGCTGCGGCCGCTCCCGTTTCGGGCCGAAGCTGATGTGCAGCCCGTCGTCACTCACCCGTTCGTAGTTGACTCCGGAGAGCTGGTGAACGCCTTTGGCTTTCAACGAAGCACGGTGTACCCATCCGCTGGTCTTGCCCAGCCGCTTGCCTTGAGCTCCGTTCGTGCGCTGCAGCAAATACACTTCACGCGCGGGCGGCGCCGGGATGGGAGTGGTCAGCGCGCCGCGTTGTTCCCACGGGTCGGCCACACCCCACTCCGCCTTCCACTCTTTTAGGCTTTGAGGTTCATACGTTGGCGAGTCGTCGGTGACCAGCAACTCGCTCACGTCGAAACCGATGCCGCCGGCCCCGATCACCGCGACGGTCTTCCCGACCGGTTTGGCACCGGTGATGGCCTCCGCATAGGTCAGCACCATCGGATGTTCGATTCCGGAAATAGCCGGAATCCGCGGCGCCACGCCGGTGGCCAACACGACGTCGTCGTAGCCGGCCAGCTCAGCCGCTGACACGCGAGTACCCAGCCGAACGGTCACGCCGTGCTTGTCCAGCATCGTCGTGAAATACCGGATGGTTTGGTTGAATTCCTCTTTGCCCGGGATCCGGCGCGCCATGTCGAACTGGCCGCCGATGAACTCGTTGGCCTCGAACAGCGTGACCTCGTGACCTCGTTGTGCGGCGCTGACCGCGGTCGCCAGCCCGGCCGGGCCGGCCCCGACCACCGCGATAAAGCGAGTGCGTCGGGTCGGGGACAACACCAGCTGTGTCTCGTGGCCGGCCCGCGGATTGAGCAGACACGACACCGTCTTCTTCACGAACGCGTGATCCAGGCAGGCCTGATTGCAGGCGATGCAGGTGTTGATCTCGTCGTCGCGCGCGGCTTGCGCTTTGAGCACCCACTCGGGGTCCGCGAGTAGCGGGCGCGCCATCGAGATCAGCTGCACGTGGGTGTCGGCCAGGATCTGTTCGGCCGCCTGCGGCATGTTGATTCGGTTGGATGCCACCACCGGGATATTGACGTGTCCGGCGACGGCATGGCTGATGTCGATGAAAGCGCTGTTGGGCACCGACGTGACGATCGTCGGCACCCGTGCCTCGTGCCAGCCGAAGCCGGAGTTGATCATGGTTGCCCCCGCAGCCTCGACGTCGGTTGCCAGCGAGAGGATTTCGTCCCAACTCTGGCCGTCCTCGACGTAGTCGGCCATCGACATTCGGTAGCAGATGATGAAGTCGGATCCGACGGACGCCCGGGCGCGGCTTACGATCTCGACCGGGAACCGGCAGCGCTTTTCCGGCGTGCCACCCCAGGCGTCGCTGCGCTTGTTCGCGCGCGGGGCCAGGAACTGGTTGATCAAATACCCTTCGCTGCCCATGATTTCGACGCCGTCGTAACCGGCTTCGCGGGCCAGCAGCGCGCAGCGCGCAAAGTCGTCGATCGTGCTCTGCACACCGCGTGACGAGAGCCGGCGCGGACGAAACGGGTTGATCGGCGCTTTGATCGACGACGCGCTGACCGAAAGTGGATGGTAGGCATATCGTCCGGCGTGCAGGATCTGCAGGAGGATCTTGCCGCCTGCGTCGTGCACCGCGCTGGTGATGCGACGGTGCCGGCGGGCCTGCGCGGAGGACACCAGTTCCGCGGCCAACGGCAGCAGCCAGCCGGTCCGGTTGGGCGCATAGCCACCGGTGATGATGAGTCCGACGCCGCCGCGGGCCCGTTCGGCGAAATACTCGGCGAGCCGGTCGATATGGTGAGCACGGTCCTCCAGGCCGGTGTGCATCGAACCCATGATCACCCGGTTGCGCAAAGTTGTGAACCCAAGATCCAACGGGGACAACAGGTTTGGATATGTCACGAATTCTCCTGCAGTGCGCTGGTGACCTCGTCGAGCCATTCGATCGTGCTTTCCTCGGCGCGGATGCCGCCGCGCAGCACCAGGTATTGATGTAACGCGCTGTCGCGCAACGCAGACGGATCGGGGAACTGTGTCTTCTCGAATCCGCGATAGGCGTCCAACAGCTGGGCGCGTTCGGCACGCATCGCGGATATCTGTGTGCTTAGCGCTGCCTGGTCGCCGTAGGCGGCGCCGCGCAGCTTGACGGCCACATCACGGGTGCGGGTATCGCTGAGTGCGCCGCCGCGTCCGGTTAGCGGCTCGGCGATCCATCGGGCCAGTTCGGCGCGGCCGGCGTCGGAGACGGTGTAGACCCTCTTGTCCGGCCGACTGTGCTGGACGACCAGCGTCGCGGATAACCAGCCGTCGTCTTCCATCGTCCGCAGCGTGCGGTAAATCTGCTGATGGGTCGCGGTCCAGAAGTACCCGATGGAGCGGTCGAAGCGGCGCGCCAGCTCGTAGCCGGAGCCGGACTGTTCGCACAGCGATACCAGGATCGCGTGGGGTAGTGCCACGCGGGCAGCTTAGGGATTCCCCGCGCGAATATGCAACTAGTTGCAGTGCGTCAAAGCGCATAGCGCCCGGGTGCTTGATTTGTATATGCAACGTCTAGTATCAGTAATCAACGGATCTGCACCACCGGGAAGCGAAACCCGGGGGAAAGAACAGCCACAATGAGCAGCACATGGAGGAGACCTTCGTGACGTACACGATCGCCGAACCCTGCGTCGACATCAAGGACAAGGCCTGCATCGAGGAATGTCCGGTCGACTGCATCTATGAGGGCGCTCGCATGCTCTACATCCACCCCGACGAATGCGTGGACTGCGGCGCCTGCGAGCCGGTCTGCCCGGTCGAGGCGATCTACTACGAGGACGACGTGCCGGAGCAGTGGGGCCAATACACGCAGATCAATGCGGATTTCTTCGCTGAACTCGGCTCGCCCGGTGGCGCGGCCAAGGTCGGCCTGACCGAGAACGACCCGCAGGTCGTCAAGGATCTGCCGCCTCAGGGTGAGGGCGACTGAGCAGCCTGGTGAACCGCCGGCCAGTGTCGGCGTCGTTGCCGGTGTTCCCCTGGGACACCCTGGCTGACGCGACGGCGCTGGCCAGGTCGCACCCGGACGGCATCGTCGACCTATCCGTCGGCACACCGGTCGACCCGGTGGCGCCCCTGATCCGCGAAGCGCTCGCGGCAGCCAGCGCCGCGCCGGGATATCCCACGACCGCAGGCACTCCGGCACTTCGCCAGTCGGCCGTCGCCGCCCTGGAACGCCGGCACGGCGTGACCGGCGTGGCTGAGGCGGCCGTGCTGCCGGTGATCGGCACCAAGGAACTCATCGCGTGGTTGCCGACGCTGCTCGGGCTCGGCGCCGAGGACCTCGTTGTGGTGCCCGAGCTGGCCTATCCCACCTACGACGTCGGCGCCCGGCTGGCCGGAACCCAGGTGCGCTACGCCGATTCGCTGACCCAGCTCGGTCCCGAGTCGCCCGCATTGGTGTATGTGAACTCACCGAGCAATCCGACCGGGCAGGTGCTCGGCGTCGATCACTTGCGCAAGGTCGTCGGCTGGGCCAGGGACCGCGGCGCGCTGGTGGCATCCGACGAGTGCTACCTGGGCCTGGCTTGGGACGCCGAGCCGTTGTCGGTTCTGCATCCCGACGTGTGCGACGGCGACCACACCGGCCTGCTGGCGGTGCACTCGCTGTCCAAGAGCTCCTCGCTGGCCGGCTATCGGGCCGGCTTCGTCGCCGGCGACCCGGCCGTGGTCGCCGAGCTGCGGGCGGTACGCAAACACGCCGGGATGATGGTGCCGACACCGGTGCAGGCGGCCATGGTCGCCGCCCTCGATGACGACGCCCACGAGCGCGAGCAGCGGGACCGCTATCGCGGGCGCCGGGACGTATTACTACCGGCGTTTCGCTCGGCCGGCTTCACCGTCGACCACTCGGAGGCCGGCCTATATCTATGGGTCACCCGCGGTGAGGCGTGCCGCGACACCGTCGCGTGGCTGGCGCAGCGCGGCATACTGGCGGCGCCCGGCGAGTTCTACGGCTCGCGTGGCGCGCGGCATGTTCGGGTGGCGTTGACCGCCACCGACGAGCGGATCGCCGCGGCGGCGGCGCGGCTGAGGTCGTAGGCGCTTATGAGCGACTACGACCTCGAGGCTGTGGACCGGCTACCGTTCAGCACCCCGGAGAAGTCGCAGCGATACCGCACGGAGAGCTACCGCGGAGCCGTCGGCCTCAACTGGTACGAAACCGACCCGACGCTGCAGCTCACGATGGCCTATTACCTGCAGCCCGACGAGCTCGCGGTCGCCGAACCCCATCTGAGCCGCATCGGTGCACTGATGGGCGGCCCGGTGGCGCGGTGGGCCGAGCAGACCGACCGCAATCCACCACGGCTGGAGCGCTATGACCGCTGGGGCCACGACATCAGCCAGGTCGTTCAGCCGACGTCGTTCACCGAGTCCAAAACCGCAGTACTGGCCGCGCAAAAGGCATTGAAAGACGATGCCCGGCGTGCCGGCGTCAACCCGACGCTGCCGTCGTACGCGGCCAACTATCTGCTCGACCAGGCCGACATCGGAATGGGGTGTGCGCTCGGAACCGGCGGCGGGATGGTCAAGTCGCTGGTCGCGGCCTACGCACCGGCCGACGTTCGTGACCACGTCCTTACCAAGTTCGCGTCGGGCGAGTGGGAGGGGGAGACCGCTCAGCTGTTGACCGAGCGCGCGGGTGGCTCCGACCTGGGCGCCCTGGAGACGACGGCAACCCGACAAGGAGATGCCTGGCTGCTCAACGGTTTCAAGTGGTTCGCGTCGAACTGCGACGGGCAGGTGTTCGTCGTATTGGCCAAGCCGGAAGGCGCGCCGGATTCCGGCCGCGGCGTGGCGAACTTCCTGGTGTTGCGGACCCGCCGGGACGGCTCGCGCAACGGCATTCGCATCCGCCGCCTGAAAGACAAGCTCGGCACCCGTTCGGTGGCCTCCGGCGAGGTGGAGTTCGTCGACGCCGAGGCATTCCTGCTGTCCGGGGAGCCGAGCGGCCAGGATGTCGAGAGCGGGCCGGCCGACGGCAAGGGGCTGGGCCGGATGATGGAGTTGACTAACGCGGCCCGGCTCGGCATCGCGATGTTCGCCCTGGGCAACGCGCGCCGTGCCCTGGTCGAGTCGCTCTGCTACGCGCGGCAGCGGCGGGCGTTCGGCGACGCGTTGCTCGACAAACCGCTGATCCGTCGCAAGCTTGCCGAAATGATCGTCGACGTCGAGGCCGCCCAAGCGCTGGTTTTCGACGGCACCGGATTCGCCAACCACCGTCAGCCACGCGCGGTTCGTCAGCGCATCGCGGTGCCTGTGACCAAACTCAAAGTCTGTCGGCTGGGCATCACGATGGCGTCCGACGCGATCGAGATCCACGGCGGCAACGGCTACATCGAAACCTGGCCGGTAGCCCGGCTACTCCGTGACGCGCAGGTCAACACGATCTGGGAGGGTCCTGACAATATCCTGTGTCTTGACGTCCGGCGGGGTATCGAGCGCTCCCGCGCTCATCAGCCTTTGCTGGAGCGCCTGCGCGACGCGGTTTCGGTGTCCGACGACGACGACACGACACGGCTGGTAAACAGCCGCATCGACGATCTCGAAGCGGCGATCACGGCCTGGGTCAAGCTGGACGGCGCGGTTGCTGAAGCTCGGCTGTTCCCGCTCACCCGGTTCATCGGCGATGTGTATGCCGGGGCCCTGTTGACCGAGCAGGCGGCGTGGGAACGAGCCACCCGCCACACTGACCGCAAGGCCCTCGTCGCCCGGCTGTACGCCGCGCGTCACATTGCTGACCAGGGACCCCTGCGGGGTATCGACGTCGAGAGTGACGATGCGATCGAACGATTTGACGAGTTGCTCGACGGCGCATTGGTAATCGGCCGTTAACAAACCTCACAGCCCGTCTCGTCCCGGCGAGCGAGATAGCGTTAAGGCAACGTACGCTTTCCCGGGAACGCGGTAAGGATCTCGTTAAGGACGTGGTGTGACGAAACAGGTAGACGGGCAGAGCCTTGCGCCGTCTTTTTCCGACGCGTATAAGCGGTTCGTTCTCGGGAAACCGATGATCAACGACGAGCTGGAACACGAAAGACTGTCGAATCCTGTTGCACTCGGCGTGCTTTCGCCGGACGCGATCTCGTCGACCGCCTACGGTTCGGAACAGATCATGATCGAGCTGCTGCCGGCCGCCGGGCTGGCTGCGTTCGCGCTGTTACTTCCGATCACCGCGGTGATTTTGTTGATTTTGGTACTGGTGGCCGCTTCGTATCGCCAAGTTGTGATGGTCTACACCCGCGCGGGTGGTTCCTATATTGTGGCCCGGGAGAATTTCGGACCCCGGGTGGCGCAGATCGCCGCAGCATCGCTATTGATCGACTATGTAGTGACCGTCGCGGTGCAGTGCGCGGCCGGAACCGTGGCGGTGGCCTCGGCGTTTCCCGTCCTCGGTCCTTACAGCCTGGAGATCACCGTGGCCGTCGTGCTGGTGATGTGTTTCGCGAACCTGCGTGGCCTGCGGGAAGCCGGAGCTCGTTTTGCATTCCCGACGTACTTCTTCGTCGGCATGGTCTCGATGACGATCATCGTCGGGATCATTCGTGAAATCAGCGGCGATTTAAAGACTTACAACCCGGAGCACATCGCCGGAGCGGTTCCGGTCGGACATGGCAACGGCATCATCATGGGCGCCACGGTCCTGATCGTGTTGCGCGCGTTCGCAAACGGCGGTTCGTCGCTGACCGGAGTCGAGGCGATCTCCAACACGGTCAACGCGTTCCGTAAGCCCGAGGGCCTCAACGCCCGTCGCGTGCTGACCATCATGGCCGCGATCCTCGGATTCCTATTGGCCGGGGTGGCCTGGCTGGCGCATGTCACGCACGCCACCCCATACGTCGCCGGGTATCCGTCAATGCTGTCCGAGATCACCCGGGCGGTGTTCGGCAACGGAACGATCGGTCAGGTCTTCTACTTCTTGGTGCAGGCGGCCACCGCGCTAATCCTGTACACCGGGGGCAATACCAGCTTCAACGGCTTCCCGGCATTGGCGAGTTTCGTTGCCGAGGACCAGTTTTTGCCGCGGCCGCTGATGAAGCGCGGTCATCGGCTGGTGTTCTCCAACGGCATCATCACGCTGACCGTGCTGGCGGTGGCACTGTTGATCATCACCGGGGGATCGCTCAATGCGCTGGTGCCGTTCTACGCGATCGGGGTGTTCACCGGTTTCTCGATGGCCGGCTACGGAATGACCAAACACTGGCTGACCCATCGCGGGCCCGGCTGGCGATCCAAGCTGGTGATCAACCTCTCCGCGGGCATCCTGTCCACGATCGTGGTGGCCATCTTCGCGATCGCCAAGTTCACCGAGGGCGCCTGGCTGGTAGTAGTGGTCTTCCCGATTCTGGTGTTTGGTCTGATGCGGCTCAACCACCAGTACCGCGCCGAGGCCTCCGTACTGGAGACATCCCTCACCCAGTCCGACTTGGATAGGTATGACCGGCATCGGGTGTTCGTCTTCGTGGACAGCGTCGACCTGGCGGAGGTCGAGGCGATGCGCTACGCGAAAGGCCTGCACGCCGACGAACTGGTAGCCGTGCACTTCGTGTTGGACCCGGCTCATGCCGTCCGGTTGCACCGGCGTTGGCAGCACTTCAGGCACACCACCGAGTTGCGGTTGGTCGAGTGTCGGGATCGCAACTTGGCCAGGGCGGCCCAGGAGCTGGTTTTGCAGGTCATTCAGGACCATCCGGACACCAAGGTGACGGTGCTGTTTCCGCGCCGGACATATTCGGCGCTGCTGAGCCGGCTGCTGCATGACCGCACCGCCGACAAGATAGCCGGAGTGGTCAGCCGGATCCCGGGTGCGAGCGCGCAAATCGTCGCCTACGACATAAACTCGCGAATCAAAATCACCCAAGCCGCGCGGACGGCGGATCCCCCAAATCAATCAAACGTTGCGGATAAGCGTACCGACGTACCTGAGTTGCACCTGGTGTACGCGAAATGACCTGTGCCCGAAGGCCGTCGAGTAACGGAGGAAGTGAGACGTGGTGACCACATCGGACAATAGCTCGGGCCTCGCGCCGTCCTTCGTCGACGGGTGGAAGCGCGCCGTTCTCGGCAAGCCGCTTACCACCGAGCAGCTGGAATCGGAGCGGTTGTCGAATCCTGTTGCGCTCGGTGCGCTTTCACCTGACGCGATCTCCTCGACCGCCTACGGTCCGGAGCAGGTCATGGTCGAACTGCTCCCGCGCGCCGGGATGGCCGCGTTCGCGTTGCTGCTTCCGATCATCGGCGTCATCTTGCTCATCTTGCTGTTGGTGTCCGCGTCGTATCGTGGGGTTGTCATGACCTACGCCCGGGCCGGCGGCTCTTATATGGTGGCGCGGGATAACTTCGGGCCCCGGTGGGCGCAGGTCGCTGCCGCGGCGTTACTGATCGACTATGTGGTCACCGCCGCCGTGCAACCCGCGGCCGGTACGGTGGCGCTGTGCTCGGCGATACCCGCGTTGCACCCCTACCACTTGGAAATCACCATCGGGGTGTTGGTGCTCATCTGCGTCGCCAACCTGCGCGGATTGCGGCAGTCGGGCCGGACCTTTGCGATCACGACGTACTCCTTCGTCATCATGATCACGTTGACGATCCTGACCGGCCTGTTTCGCGAAATCTTTTGGGGTCTACCGAAATACGACCCGGAGCACATTGTTGGAGCGGTCCCGGTCCATCAGGGCGGCGGACTGGTGATGGGTGCCACGGTGCTGGTGGTGCTGCGTGCGTTCGCCAACGGCGGCACGTCGCTGACCGGGGTCGAGGCGATTTCCAACACCGTCAACGTCTTTCGCGCGCCGCAAGGCTACAACGCCCGTCGGGTGCTGACTGTGATGGCCGTTATTCTCGGGTTTTTGTTGGCCGGGGTGTCCTGGCTGGCCGTCGCCACGCACGCCACCCCATACGTTGATGAGTACCCGTCGATGTTGTCGGAGATTGCCCGGGTGGTTTTCGGCCAAGGGCTGATCGGCAATGTCCTGTATTTCTTGGTCCAGGCGTCCAGCGCGGCGATTCTGTTCACCGGCGCCAACACCGGCTTCAACGGATTTCCCGCATTGGCGAGTTTTGTTGCCGAGGACCGTTTTCTGCCGCGGCCGCTGACCAAGCGCGGTCATCGTCTGGTGTTCTCGAACGGCATCATCACGCTGACCGTGCTGGCGGTGGCGCTGCTGTTGGTGACCCGGGCCTCGGTCAACGCGTTGGTGCCGTTCTTCGCGATCGGCGTGTTCACGGCGTTCGCGATGGCGGGCTTCGGAATGAGCCGACACCACTACACCCATCGCGGGCACGGCTGGCTTCGCAAAGTGGTCGTCAACATGTCCGCGGGGATCATGTCGGCGATCGTCGTGGGGATCTTCGTGGTAGCCAAGTTCACCGAAGGAGCCTGGCTCGTCGTCGTCGTCTTCCCCTTCCTGGTATACGGCCTGATACGGCTCAACCAGCAGTACAGCGCCGAGGCTTCGGTGCTGGAGATGTCGCGCACCGAGCGTCCCGACTTGGCCAAGTACGCCCGACTGCGGGTGTTCGTTTTCGTGGACTCGGTCGACCTCGCCGAGGTCGAGGCGCTGCGCTACGGGAAGGGGCTGCACGCCGACGAGCTGACCGCGGTGCACTTCGTGGTAGACGCCGATCACGCCGCTCAGTTGCAGGAGCGCTGGCAGCACTTCGAGCACGACACCCGGCTGCGGATCATCGACTGTCCCGATCGTCATCTGAGCCGGTCTGCGCAAGAGCTGGTCTTGGCGGTGAAGAAGGAACATCCGGACACCAAGGTGACGGTGCTCTTGCCGCGCCGAACATATTCCGCGCTTCTGGGCAGGTTTCTGCACGACCGCACCGCCGACAAGATGGCCCGCGCGGTCAGCCGGATTCAGGATGCTACGGCGATCATCGTGCCCTACGACGTCGAGTCCCGGATCGCGCGAGTGGACCCCGATGCGCTAGCCGCACGGGTCGCACGAGAAACCGCCGCACGAGAAACCGCCGCACGAGGCGACACGGTGGTGTTGGACACCGACTAGCACATTCCTGATCATCGAACGACGGCTGCAGAATGCAGCCTAGACTTCGGGAGACATTGAATCTCGGATAGGGAATGTGGTCGTGACAGCATCAGCTGAGCAAGACATACCGTTTTCTTTTTCGGATCTGTGCAAGCGAGTCTTTCTCGGAAAACCGTTGATCACCGAGGAGTTGTCTTCCGAGAGGTTATCTAATTCGGTTGCGTTGGGCGCACTTTCACCTGACGCGATCTCGTCGACCGCATACGGCCCCGAGCAGATTCTGACCGAGTTGCTGCCGCAGGCCGGCCTGGCTGCGTTCGTCCTGTTGCTTCCGATCATGGGCGTCATCCTGGTGGTCCTCGCTCTGGTGGCCGCGTCGTACCGGCAGGTCGTGATGGTCTACACCAAAGCCGGCGGCTCATACATCGTCGCGCGGGAGAACTTCGGGCCGCGAGTGGCGCAGGTGGCCGCGGCGGCGCTGTTGATCGACTACATCGTGACGGTGGCGGTGCAGTCGGCCGCGGGCACGGTGGCGGTGGCGTCGGCACTACCTAAGCTGGGGCCCTACAGCCTGGAGATCACGGTCGCTGTCGTACTTCTCATCTGCTACGCGAACCTGCGCGGGCTGCGCGAAGCCGGCCGGCCCTTCGCGGTTGCGACCTACGCCTTCGTGGTCATGGTCGGGCTGATGATCATCATTGGCGTCGTCCGGCACATCATCTGGGGCCTACCGCAATACGATCCCGGCCACGCCGCCGGAGCGGTGCCGGTCCATCAGGGCAATGGTTTGGTGATGGGCGCGACGATTCTGGTGATACTGCGAGCATTCGCCAACGGCGGCTCGTCGCTGACCGGGGTGGAGGCGATCTCCAACACCGTCAACGTCTTTCGCAAGCCGCAGAGCATCAACGCGCGACGCGTGCTCACCGCGATGGCCTGCATCCTGGGTTTTCTGTTGGCCGGTGTCGGTTACCTCACCTACGCCACGCACGCCGCGCCTTATCTCGACGAATATCCGTCGGTGCTCTCGCAAGTGGCCCGCGCCGTCTTCGGCAACGGCGTCATCGGTGACGGCATGTACATCCTTGTCCAGGTATCGACCGCGGCGATCTTGTATACCGGCGCCAACACCAGCTTCAACGGATTCCCCGCGCTGGCCAGCTTCGTAGCCGAGGACCGCTTCCTGCCGCGTCAACTCATGACGCGCGGTTACCGCCTGGTGTTCTCCAACGGCATCATCACGCTCACGGCGCTGTCAGTGGGGCTATTGGTGGTCTCCGGCGGATCGGTCAACGCGCTGGTGCCGTTCTACGCGATCGGGGTCTTCACCGGTTTCTCGATGGCCGGTTACGGAATGTCCAAATACCATCTGACGCATCGCGAATCGGGTTGGCAATCCAAGTTGGTGATCAACTTCTCCGCGGCGGTCTTGTCAACGGTCGTGGTGGGCATTTTCGCGGTGGCCAAGTTCACCGAAGGGGCTTGGCTCGTCGTCGTCGTCTTCCCCTTGCTGGTCATCGCGCTGATACGCCTCAATCAGGAGTACCGGGCCGAGTCCGCGATCCTCGAGGCATTCCGCACCGACCGCCCGGAGTTGGTGAAGTATGCACGACATCGCGTGTTCGTCTTGGTCAACTCCCTTGACATCGCGGTGCTCGAAACACTGCGCTACGGGAAGGGACTGCGTGCCGACGAGCTGATCGCAGTGCATTTCATGGTCGACGCACAACATGCCGCGCAGTTGCGAAAGCGTTGGGATGACTTCGATCTCGACACGCCGCTCCGGGTGGTGGACTGCCCGGACCGGCAGATCATCCGGGCCCTCCAAGCGCTCGTCGTGAAGGCGCAAAAGGAGCACCCGCACACCAACGTGACGGTGCTGCTGCCGCGACGAACCTATGCGCCAGTGCTGGGACGACTGCTCCATGACCGTACTGCGGACAAGATCTCCAAGGCCGTCAGCCGGATCCCCGACGCCGCGGCGACGATCGTTCCTTACGACGTGCAGTCCCGGATCCGCGAGGCGTTCCCCGATATTTTCGAAATGCGTATCGCGCGACAGGTCGAGAAGGTTGAGACGCGGATTTGGCGTGGCGAAAACCAGCCCATGGAAGATTACGAGCACCCAGAGCGGTCGGCGACGGTGATTCCGGTGGGCAACGTGGTTCCGGGACGCCGTGCGACCGTCGAAGGGCGAGTCAGCCAACTGGAGGACATCGCTAAAGGCCAACGAACGTCCCGCTGGATCGTCGTAGGGGACGACAGCGGGGAGATCCGCGTGACGTTCCCGCCCGGCCAGGGTGCCGACATCCAGCCGGGCCAGGTGCTGCGGGTTACCGGGAAAGTGAACCAGAGCGGCAATCGCCGGGTGTCGATTGCCGACCCGACGTACCAGGTCATCGAGGTCCCCGAGGAGTCGTAGGCCCCCGTGCGTATCCACCCAGAGGTCTCGGACGCGCTAGCCGCCGGACGGCCCGTCGTCGCGCTGGAGAGCACGATCATCACCCACGGCCTGCCACGTCCGGACAACCTGCGGGTCGCGCGCGAGATCGAGCAGGCGGTGCGCTCCGGCGGGGCGGTGCCGGCCACCATTGCGATCGTCGGCGGCGAGCCGCACGTCGGTCTGGACGACGCCGCGCTGCGGCGCGTCGCTGAGGGCGACGCGGTGGCCAAGGCCAGCGTCCGCGACATCGCGGTGCTCGCGGCACGGGGCGGTGACGGTGGGACGACCGTCGCCTCGACCGCGCACCTGGCGGCGGGGGCCGGCATCACGGTGTTCGCCACCGGCGGGCTGGGCGGCGTGCATCGCGGCGCGCGCGACAGCTGGGACGAGTCCGCGGATCTCACGACTCTCTCGCGCACCGGCGTGCTGGTGGTGTGTGCGGGCGTGAAGTCGATCCTGGATGTCGCGGCCACCCTGGAGCGGCTGGAGACCCTGAGTGTCGGAGTGATCGGCTACCGAACCGACAGGTTCCCCGGCTTCTATCTCGCCGACTCCGGCCACCCGGTGGGCTGGCGGGTTGACACGCCGGCACAGGTCGCCGACATACTGCGCGCCAGATGCCGGCTGGGCACCGACGGCTACGGGCTGGTGCTGGCCAACCCCATCGCCCCGAGCGACGAGATGGATCGTGCATTGCACGACCGGGTGCTTACCGCCGGCCTGGCCGCCGTCGAAACACAGGGTGTACGTGGCAAGGACGTGACGCCGTTCCTGCTCGATTTCTTCCATCGCGAGACGCACGGCGCGTCGCTTGCCGCGAACGTCGCCCTGGTCCTGTCCAACGCCCGGTTGGCAGCGGAAGTGGCGGCCGCTTACGCCGTGAAGATGTAGTCGTCGTCGTGTGGCTCTGCCAGCATGCGCGTGAGCCGCTTTCGGTCGAACGGCCACAGGTCGATGTGGTTGTCGTCGTCGAAATACCATGAGTTGCAACCGGTATTCCATACGGTTGGGACCATCGCCTCGGCGACGTCGTCGGCGAAGCGGCTGGTGGCTTCCTCGGTGACTTCGACGGTGGTGATCTCGCCGTCGCGGAATCGCTGTAGCCAGGTGGCGATGTAGCGGGCGGTCAGTTCGGCGACGTGTTGCAGCGACATCGACCCGGTGGGCGAGTTGGGCCCGAGCATGGTGAAAAGGTTGGGGAATCCGGGGATAGCGGTCATTCCCCACGCGCGAGGACCTTTCGCCCACGCGTCATCGATCGACAGCCCGTCGCGACCGCACAGGGTCATCGGGCGCATGTAGTTGTGGGCCTGGAAACCGGTGGCGAGCACGATCGCGTCCACATCGTGGTGGACGCCGTCCGTCGTTCGCAGACCGGTGTTGGTGGCCTCGGCGATCGGCTCGCTGACGAAGCTGGCGTTTGGCTTGGAAATTCGCCGGTAGTAGTTGCCGGAAAGCACCTGCCGTTTGCAGAACGGTTGGTAGTCAGGAGTCAGCTGAGCACGAAGGTCCTTGTTCCGCACCATCATTCGCAGGCACATCCAGCCGTAACGCTGGGCAAGCCGTCGTCGCCAGGTCGGCCGGATGACCAGGTCGACCAAGTAGTCGGAACCGACAAGCTGCGATAGCCGGACGGCCTTGTGCTGTTTCGGCAGCGCCCGCAGCATCCGGCCGACGATGCGTGGCTGCCTTAGCCCCATCGGCATCCACATCACCCATTGCGGGGTGCGGGCGAAGTGGGTGATGTGCGCCGCCTCGGGCTGCAATGCGGAAAAGACCTGCACCCCAGTCGATCCAGTGCCGATCACCGCGACGCGTTTGCCCGTCGTGTCGATGTCGGTCCAGCGCGCGGTGTGCACGACCGGTCCGTCAAACGAGTCAAGGCCGGGAATGTCCGGGATGAACGGGTGGTGCAGGATTCCGGTGGCGGCGACGACGAAGTCCGCGTCGATCTCGTCTCCGCCCGCGACGGACAACCGCCATCGGTTGTCGGCGAACACCGCCGAGGTGACCTCGCAGCCCAGCTTCAGATGCGATTCGAGTTGCAGATCTTCGATGAGGTCGTGGTGATACTGCTGGATCTCGTCACCCGTTGCCCACACGTGTTTCCAGTCCGGCTTCGGCGCGAACGCGTATTGATAGCCGTACGAGGGCACGTCGCATCGCAGGCCGGGGTAGCGGTTCCAATGCCAGACACCACCAACGTCGGAACCCTTTTCCAGGATCGTGAAGTGGGTAAAGCCGGCTTGCTGGAAGACATGAGCCGCGGCGATTCCCGCCATGCCGGCGCCGACGATCACAATCCGGGGATCTCGGCGGCCGGTGGCCGGTCGGTGGGGTTGGGTCGTGTGGATATCCGAACCCTATGCTTGCCGAATCCACGGCGGCAAGGGTCCTACGGTTCGTCGTCTTCGTCGTCGCGAAGCAGTTTTTCCGGGTGGTGGAACGTGTTGATACGCGGCTGTCCGTAGTCCAGATGCGGGGGCGGGATCCATTCGGTGTCGCCGCGCTGATTTTTGCGGGTGGTCCAGCCTTGTTCGGCGATTTTGTGCTGGGCGCCGCAGGCCAACGCCAAGTCGTTGATGTCAGTGGTGTGGGTTTTCGCCCATGGGGTGACGTGGTGGACTTCGGTGAAGTAGCCCGGTACATCACAACCTGGCGCCGTGCAGCCACGATCCTTGGCGTACAACACTATTCGCTGGGCCGGTGAAGCTAGCCGCTTGGTGTGATAGAGCGCTAGCGCTTGTCCTTTGTCGAAAATGGCGAGGTAGTGATGGGCGTGGGAGGCCAGCCGGATCACATCGGACATCGGTAACAGCGTGCCGCCGCCGGTGAGGCCCCTGCCCGTGGCGGCCGCCAGGTCCTGCAGTGTGGTGGACACGATGATCGATGCGGGTAGCCCGTTGTGTTGACCCAGATCGCCCGAGGCCAGCAGGGCGCGCCCGGCCGCATTGAATGCGTCGTGGTTGCGTTGCGCGGCGCTGCGGGTGTCGTGCTCGATGGCTTCTTGAGATGCGGTGCCGCTCACACCCGGGGCCGCATCGGCCGGATTGCACATGCCGGGGGCGGCCAGTTTTGCGAAGACGGCGTCGATGGTGGCGCGGGCTTCGGGCGTCAGATACCCGGTGATCGGGGACATGCCGTCAACGTCTTGGTTGCTGATGGCGATGCCGCGCCGTCGAGCGCGGTCCCCGTCGGTGAAATTGCCGTCGGGGTTGAGACAGTCGCTGAGCTTGTCGGCCAGCTTGCTCAACTCGTCGGGGCAATGTTGGCTGCCTAACCGGGCCAGCTGCGTCTCGGCCTTCGCTCGGGTCTCGACGTCGACGAAGTCGGGCAGCCGATGCCAGAAACCGCGGATCACCGCCACATGGGCGGCGCCGAGGTCGCCGGCCCGCTGCGCCTCGGCGGTGGCGTCCAACTTCGGCGGCAGCGGCTCGCCGGTGATCGCTTTCCGCTCGCCCAGATCGGCAGCCTCGTGAATACGCCGAGACGCTTCGCCGCGGCTGATCCGCAGCCGATTCGCCAATGCATGGCCGAGCTTCCCGCCCAGCTCGACCTCGCCGGCGTGACGGCTCACCCGGTTGATCAACGCATGCCCCGGCACCGGCAGCCGACGGGTCTCCCGCTCGAGTCGTTCCAACATGGACAAGCACTCGGGTGTAGTCAACGCATCGTAGGAGTGGTTCAGCAGACGTGACACCACCTCGTGCAGATCGTCGAAGTCCTCGACGATCACTTCACGGCTACTCGAACGCATGTTCGAAGTGTAACCAAACGCTCCGACAACAGCCGCGACTTATCCACAGGGAAAACTACAGTGACACAAGTGGTTTGAGTGATTCGCCGCTCCCAGGCAACCCGCCCGCCGACTGCCAGGGCAGTAACTGGTTAAGTGACAGTCGTGAAGAAACTGGCAGCAATACTGGGTTCGCTAACCGGACTTGCGATCACCGTCGACGGCTACCAGCCGCTCAGCAAGCGCGGTTATCCCTCGCTCTACGCCTTCGGCTTCGGAGTGTTCGCATCGGAACTGCCGTTGCAGATGCTCGCGGGCCAGTTTGCGCTGCTGGCCGCGATAACCCGCAGGCTTTCGCCACGGCTGCGCCGGTTCAGCTGGCTGGTGTCGGCGTTGTCGTGGTTGGGACTGCTCGGCCTCAACCGCCTCGGCCATCAGGCCAACCTGCCGCTCACCGCCGCGCTCGACGCCGGGCTCGGTACCGATCGTCGCACCGAGTCGGGCGACCTGTGGAAGCGGCCGGCCGGCGCGGGCACGGCCAAGACGCCCGGCGTGATCCGCATGGCGCGGATCTACGGCGACTACGCGCACGACACCGACATCAGCTACGGCGATTACGGCTCGCGCAATTACCTCGATATCTGGCGACGGCCTGACCTCGAGCGTGGCGGACGGGCACCGGTGTTGCTGCAGGTTCCCGGCGGCGCCTGGATGGTGGGAAGCAAACGCCAGCAGGCCTATCCGTTGATGAGTCACCTCGCCGAGTTGGGCTGGGTGTGTGTCGCGATCAACTACCGGCTGAGTCCGCGCTCCACCTGGCCCGACCAGATCGTCGACGTCAAGCAGGCGCTGGCATGGACGAAGGAGCACATCGCGGAATACGGCGGTGATCCGGACTGGATCGCGATCACCGGCGGTTCGGCCGGCGGGCACCTGTCGGCGTTGGCCGCCCTCACCGCGAACGATCCCCAGTTTCAGCCGGGCTTCGAGTACGCCGACACCAGTGTGCGGGCCGCGGTTCCGTTCTACGGCCTCTACGACTTCACCCGGACCGACGATGCGATGCACCCGCTGATGGTGCCGACGCTGGCGAAGCACGTATTCAAGCTGCGACGAGCCGAGCTCGCCGATGCTTTCCGCATCGCTTCGCCGATTACGCATGTGTCTGCCGATGCGCCACCGTTTTTCGTGCTGCATGGCCGCAACGACTCGTTGATTCCGGTCGAACAGGGCCGCGCCTTCGCCAAACGGCTCCGCGAAGTCAGCCGCCAGCCGGTTGCCTACGCCGAAATGCCGTTCGCGCAGCACGCGTTCGACATCTTCGGGTCGGCGCGCGCCGCCCATGCGGCGGTCGCCGTCGAGCAGTTCCTGGCCGAGATCTATGAACGCACGACCGCGGCTAGCCGGATCGCTCGGTAGCCCGTAATCCCAGCGAAAGTAACAGCCGCACATCGGGATTGGCCAGCGACGTCGCCAGCAGCTTCTCTATCCCGCGGACCCGGTAGCGCACGGTGTTGGGATGCACGTGCAGCTGTTGCGCCGCGGCGGC
>DATFYT010000214.1:0-7140 GCA_035314925.1 Mycobacterium sp.
GTTCGAGGTCGATGGTCGCCGCGTGCAGCACACCTCCGTCCTTGATTCCCTGCGCCGCCATGCACTTACCGTTCTGGATCGCTTGCGCATTCGTAACCGCGTGCTTGTTATAGGTGGTCGCGTCGACGACGTTCACAGTGGTGTGCGTGGTCTTGCCGGTGGGATCGATGCTGTTGACGGCGATGGTGTTACCCGTAACCGAGTCGACGATGCCGTTGACGCTGGGACTTTGACCCGGCCCTCCGGGCGATGGTGCCGGCGGAGGGCACTTGCCGCGTTCAGACGGGCTGATCGTCACGGATTGCGCAGTGACCGGCGCACCAGGAGGACCGCCCTGCGCGGCGGCCTCGACATCGACGCAACTACCCGGGGTGACGTCGGTCACCTTGGCTGGGCCGAGCTCGGTGACCATTGTCGACGGCGTGAAGTCCACCGCAGCCGCCGTCCGATCCCGCTGCGTGAGCTGGATCCTGTTGCCAGACACCGATCTGACCAAGCCCTCGACCTCGTCATGCCCCATGGGTGGTGCCGGCGGCGGCGTGGGCTTAGGAGGCGTGGGCTTAGGAGTTGTCGAGCTTGCCGACGTGCTGGGTTTTCCGGTGTTTTCGTTGCTCGAATTGCCGCACGCGGCGAGCGACACTGCGGTAGCGCCGGTGACCGCGAGGATCACGAACCGAGTCAATCGACGTCGATGCGTGGCGGCGGACATCACGGTTCTCCGATCGAGGCGTTGCGCCGAGGGGTACCCGCTCCACTGTCGAGTTGCACAATAATTAGCTGAGCTCGTGAGCGGCCTTTTGACGCGGTCCGGTCGAACTAGGGTTGTGCCATGTTTTGGGTGTGCAGAACCTGCGGTGTCGAGCACGCCACCGCATCAGACGTCTGCGCGATTTGTGCCGATGACCGGCAGTGGGTGCCGGCCGAGGGCCAGCAATGGGCGACCCTGGAGCAGCTGGTTGCGGGAGGCATGCGGTCGCAGGTTGCCGTGGTTGAGGACGGGCTCGTCGCGATCGGCAGTTCGCCGGCGTTGGGTATCGGGCAGCTGGGAAAGCTGGTGTGCTCCGATGCCGGCAACGTGTTGTGGGATCCGTCCGGCTTTGTCGACGACGACGCCGTGGCCGCGGTCGTCGAGCGCGGGCCCGTCATCGCGATCGTGGCCAGCCATCCGCACATGTACGGCGCACAGGTCGAGTGGAGCCACCGACTGGGAGGCGTGCCGGTGTACGTGAATTCCGCGGATGCCGAGTGGGTGATGCGTCCCGACCCGGTGATCCAGCAGTGGTCGGATACCTTGCGGCTGACCCCGTCGTTGTCCGTGGTCCGAGTGGGTGGGCATTTTCCCGGCAGCGCCGTCGCCTGCTGGACCGAGGGGGCCGGCGGGCGCGGTGTGCTGCTGGCCGGCGACACCATCTTTCCCAACCCGGACCGCCGCACCGTTGCGTTTCTGCGCAGCTACCCGAACCGCCTTCCACTGTCCGCGGCGGTGGTGGAGCGCATGGCCGGCACGCTGGCGGCGTTGGACTTCGACCGCATCTACGGCCTGTTTACCAACGCCATCGACTCCGACGGTCACGCCGCGGTCCAGCGATCGGCCACCCGCCACGCTGCCTGGGTCCGCGGCGACTACGACCACCTGACCTAGCGACCCGGGGGAACACAGCGGCAGTTCACGGCGTTAATCGGGTCGTGACTACCCAAGACCTCACTGCCGAACAGTTCAACGACACCATCAACGGCAATGACATCGTTCTCATCGACTTCTGGGCCTCCTGGTGCGGGCCGTGCCGCCAGTTCGCGCCCACTTTCGCCGCGTCCGCGGAGAAGCACCCCGACATTGTGCACGCCAAGGTCGACACCGAAGCCGAACAGCAACTTGCCGCGGCGGCCCAGATCCGGTCCATCCCGACGCTGATGGCGTTCAAGAAGGGCAAGCTGGTGTTCAACCAGCCCGGCGCCCTGCCGCCCGCCGCCCTCGAGGACCTGGTCCAGCAGGTGAAGAACTTCGACATCGACGGCGCGATCGCTGCGCAGGAGCAAGACCAGGCCTGATAATCCCGCGGGTCGACTCTGATGCGCTGACTCGCCCCCGCAAGCGGGGGGACCCCAGCTGGCAGCTGCGCTGCCCGCACCGTCGTCAGGCACGGGTTACCGTTCAACGGTGAGTTTGGTCCTCGTTGAACATCCGCGGCCGCAGGTCGCGCTCATCACCCTCAACCGGCCCGAGCGGATGAACTCCATGGCGTTCGATGTCATGGTGCCGCTCAAGGCAGCGCTGGAGGAGGTCACCTACGACAACTCGGTGCGGGTGGTCGTGCTGACCGGGGCGGGCCGAGGCTTCTCCTCGGGCGCCGATCACAAGTCGGCGGGGGAGGTGCCGCACGTCGAAGGCCTGACCCGGCCGACCTACGCACTGCGCTCGATGCAGATTCTCGACGACGTGATCTTGGCGCTGCGACGGCTGCACCAACCGGTGATCGCCGCGGTCAACGGGGCCGCGATCGGTGGCGGGCTGTGCCTGGCGCTGGCCGCGGACATCCGCGTCGCATCGAGCGGAGCCTATTTCCGCGCCGCGGGCATCAACAACGGGTTGACCGCCAGCGAGCTAGGTCTGAGCTACTTGCTGCCCCGGGCCATCGGTTCGTCGCGGGCGTTCGAGATAATGCTGACCGGCCGCGACATCGACGCCGAGGAAGCCGAGCGGATCGGGCTGGTGTCGCGCCAAGTGCCGGAGGACCAACTGCTGGAGACCTGTTACGCGATGGCCGAACGGATCGCGGCGTTCTCACGGCCGGGAATCGAGTTGACCAAGCGCACACTGTGGAGTGGACTGGACGCCCCTAGCCTGGAAGGGCACATGCAGGCCGAGGGCCTGGGCCAGCTCTTCGTTCGCCTGCTCACCACCAACTTCGAAGAGGCGGTTGCCGCGCGTGCCGAGAAACGGCCGCCGGCGTTCACCGACGATAAGTAACGCCGTTCGGCGACGATGCAGGCCAAAATGGCCTGCGGAGGAGCCGGACATTTCACAAACGCAAGGAGAGTGACCGTGATCACGGCTACGGACCTCGAGGTCCGCGCTGGCGCGCGCACGTTGCTCTTCGCAGACGGCCCGGCACTGCGGATACAACCTGGTGACCGCATCGGGCTAGTCGGGCGCAACGGCGCCGGGAAGACCACCACCCTGCGCATCCTGGCGGGGGAGAGTGAGCCGTACGCCGGAACGGTGACCCGCAACGGCGAGATCGGTTATCTGCCGCAGGATCCCAAAGAAGGCGACCTCGACGTCCTGGCCCGTGACCGGGTGTTGTCCGCGCGCGGACTGGACACGCTACTCACCGACCTGGAAAAGCAGCAGGCGCTGATGGCCGAGATCGCCGACGACGCCGCCCGCGACCGCGCGATCCGCCGCTACGGCCAACTCGAGGAGCGCTTCGCCGCGCTGGGCGGTTACGGCGCCGAAAGTGAAGCGGGCCGCATTTGTGCGAGTCTCGGGTTGCCCGAACGGGTGCTGACCCAGCAGTTGCGCACGCTGTCCGGCGGCCAGCGCCGTCGGGTGGAGTTGTCGCGAATTCTGTTCGCCGCCTCCGATACCGGTGCCGGCTCGGCCACCACCTTGCTGCTCGACGAGCCGACCAACCACCTCGACGCCGATTCACTGGGCTGGCTGCGGGATTTCCTGCGGAACCACACCGGCGGTCTCGTGGTCATCAGCCACAACGTCGACTTGCTCTCCGACGTCGTCAACCGGGTCTGGTTTCTCGACGCGGTGCGGGGCGAAGTCGACATCTACAACATGGGTTGGCAGAAGTATCTCGACGCCCGCGCCACCGACGAGCAGCGCCGCCGCCGCGAACGTGCCAACGCCGAACGCAAGGCCACCGCATTGCGCGCCCAGGCCGCCAAGCTCGGCGCGAAGGCCACCAAAGCCGTTGCAGCCCAGAACATGCTGCGACGCGCCGACCGGATGATGGCCGCGCTCGACGAAGAGCGGGTGGCCGACAAGGTGGCCCGGATCAAGTTCCCCAGCCCGGCGGCCTGCGGGCGCACCCCGCTGGTGGCCACCGGCCTGACCAAGAACTACGGATCGCTGGAAGTCTTCACCGGCGTCGACCTCGCCATCGACCGCGGCTCCCGGGTGGTTGTGCTGGGACTCAACGGCGCGGGCAAGACAACCTTGCTGCGCCTCTTGGCCGGCGTCGAGCAGCCCGACGCCGGGGCGCTGGAGCCCGGACACGGTTTGAAACTCGGGTATTTCGCGCAGGAGCACGACACCCTCGACGACGCCGCGACGGTGTGGCAGAACATCCGGCACGCCGCACCCGATTCCGGCGAGCAAGACCTGCGGGGTCTGCTCGGGGCCTTCATGTTCAGCGGTAGCCAGCTCGAGCAGTCGGCCGGCACGCTGTCCGGCGGAGAGAAGACCCGGCTCGCGCTCGCCGGTCTGGTGGCGTCGACAGCGAATGTGTTGCTGCTCGACGAGCCGACGAACAACCTTGATCCGGCTTCTCGCGAGCAGGTGCTGGACGCGCTGCGCAGCTACGCGGGAGCGGTCGTGCTGGTGACACACGACCCCGGCGCCGCCGAAGCGCTCGATCCGCAACGTGTCGTGCTGCTGCCCGACGGCACCGAAGACCATTGGTCCGAGGAGTACCGGGATCTCATCGAGCTGGCTTGACAGTTAGCTTCACGCTGGCGCAGGCGATTTCGTCAAAGTGCCCCGCCGCTGACATCGGCTTCTTTACTCTATGTGCATTGGGGATCCTGTTCAGCGGGGAGGCGCCGATGAGGAAATCGAAGAAATCGCGCTCGCAATTGTTGGTCGAACTGCGCAGTGCGTACGAGGGTGGGGCCAGCATTCGTACTCTGGTCACGTCCACCGGCAGGTCGTACGGGTCGATACACAGCCTGTTGCGCGAGTCGGGCACCACGATGCGCAGTCGCGGTGGTCCTAACCACCGCACGCGGTCCCGCTAGCCCGGCACTTTCGCCGCGACGGCTTATCCCTGGCGTACCGAACTCTCGACCAGATCGAGGACAGCGCTAAGGCGTTGCGGGTCTTCACCGGAGGCCACCCGGGCGACTAGCCCGTCGAGAACCAGGTCCAGGTAGCACACCAACACGTCGCTGGGGATGTCGTCGCGCACCCGCCCGGCCTGCTTCTGTCGACGCAGCCGATCGATCGTTGCCGCCGTCAACTCCGCCGAGCGCTCCGCCCACCCACGACTGAACGCGGGGTCGTGGCGCAGCTTCCGCGCGATCTCCAATCGCGTGGCGAGCCAGTCGAACTGGTCGGGCGCGTTGAGCATGTCCCGCATCACTTGGATGAGACCCTCCCGCGACGCGACCGCGGCCATCCGCTCGGCATCCTCGCGGGCCAGCTCAAAGAACAACGTGTCCTTGTCGCGAAAGTGGTGGAAGATCGCTCCCCGCGACAAGCCGATGGCGTGTTCCAGCCGGCGCACCGTCGCCTGCTCGTAGCCGAATTCAGCAAAGCAGCGACGGGCACCGTCGAGGATCTGACGGCGACGGGCCGCCAGATGGTCCTGGCTGACCTTAGGCACGGGCGCTCCGCTAGGTTCTCGGGCGGCGACCCGCTGCGCCCGGCTGCGCCGCGCTTGCGATCGCCACGGTCCTCGGGTGGCGACCCGCCGCGCCCGGCTGCGCCGCGCTTGCGATCGCCACTAGCTCGACCTGAGCATGTTGCGCAACACGTACTGCAAGATGCCGCCGTTCCGGTAGTAATCGGCTTCACCGGGAGTGTCGATGCGGACCACGGCCTCGAATTCAATTGCCTTTTCACTGCCGTTTCCGCCAGTGTCTTTGGCAGCCTTCACGTGCACAGTCTTCGGCGTCTTGCCGTTGTTGAGCTCCTCGATGCCGGTGATGTCGAACACCTCGGTGCCGTCCAGGCCCAAGTCCCCGGCCGACTTGCCTTCCGGGAACTGCAGCGGGATCACACCCATGCCGATCAGGTTGGATCGGTGGATGCGCTCGAAGGACTCGGCGATCACCGCGCGAACACCCAACAGGCTGGTGCCCTTGGCCGCCCAGTCGCGGGACGAGCCGGAGCCGTATTCCTTACCTCCGAGCACCACCAGCGGAATGTCTTGTGCCGCATAGTTTTGCGCCGCGTCATAGATAAAGGCCTGTGGAGCGTCATCCTGGGTGAAGTCGCGGGTGTAGCCGCCCGAGACGTCGTCCAGCAGCAGGTTGCGCAGCCGGATGTTGGCGAAGGTGCCACGGATCATCACCTCGTGGTTGCCGCGTCGCGAGCCGAAGGAGTTGTAGTCCTTGCGCTCAACGCCGTGCTCGTCGAGGTATTGCGCCGCAGGGGTTCCCGGCTTGATGCTGCTGGCGGGCGAGATGTGGTCGGTGGTCACCGAGTCGCCCAGCAGTGCGAGCACCCGGGCACCGCTGATGTCGCCGACGGGCTCCGGCTCGGCGGGCATGCCGTCGAAGTACGGGGGCTTACGCACATACGTCGAATCCGAGCTCCACTCAAAGGTATTGCCGCTTGGGGTGGGCAGGTTGCGCCACCGTTCGTCACCCTTGAACACGTCGGCGTAGTTCTTGGTGAACATCTCCTGGTTGATCGCCGAGGCGATGGTGTCGGAGACGTCCTTCTGCGACGGCCAGATGTCCTTGAGGAAGACGTCGTTGCCGTCCTCGTCTTTGCCGAGCGGCTGCTTCTCGAAGTCGAAGTCCATGGTCCCCGCAAGCGCGTATGCGATCACCAGCGGCGGTGATGCCAGGTAGTTCATCTTCACATCGGGATTGATGCGACCCTCGAAGTTCCGGTTACCCGACAACACCGCGGTCACCGCAAGGTCGTTGTCGTTGATGGCCTTCGAAATCTCTTCGGGCAGCGGGCCGGAGTTGCCGATGCAGGTGGTGCACCCATAGCCGACCAGGTAGAAGCCGAGCTTCTCCAGGTAGGGCCACAGGCCGGACTTGTTGTAGTAGTCGTTGACCACCTGCGAGCCCGGCGCCATCGTGGTCTTCACCCAGGGCTTGGAGGCCAGCCCCTTTTCGACGGCATTGCGGGCGAGCAGCGCCGCGCCCAGCATCACCTCGGGGTTAGAGGTGTTGGTGCACGACGTGATCGCGGCGATCACCACCGCGCCGTGGTCGAGCACGAACTCG
>DATFYT010000215.1:0-9859 GCA_035314925.1 Mycobacterium sp.
CAATTGAAAGGGTCCGCGCCGCTGCTCGGCGCGATCGTGCTGATCGGTCTGGGCGGCTTGTTCGCGGCGATCGATGCCGCACTCAGCACCGTGTCAATGGCCCGGGTCGCCGAACTGGTACGCGACCAGCGGCCGGGCGCGGTGCGGCTGGCCAAGGTGATGACCGACCGGCCCCGCTACATCAACCTGGTGGTGCTGCTGCGGATCATCTGCGAGATCAGCGCCACCGTGCTGTTGGCGGCGTACTTCTATCGCCACCTCAGCCGCGATTGGGGGCTGTTCGCCGCCGCCGCGACCATGGTGGTGACCAGCTTCGTCGTTATCGGTGTCGGTCCACGCACCCTCGGCCGCCAGAACGCTTACTCGATCTCGTTGGTGGCAGCCCTACCGCTGCAAGTGATTTCGGTCCTGCTGGCCCCGATCAGCCGACTGCTGGTGGTACTGGGGAACATGCTGACGCCGGGTCGGGGCTTCCGTAACGGACCGTTCGCGTCCGAGATCGAGCTGCGCGAAGTGGTCGACCTGGCGCAGCAGCGCGGCGTGGTCGCCGCCGACGAACGCCGAATGATCCAGTCGGTCTTCGAACTCGGCGACACACCCGCCCGCGAGGTGATGGTGCCGCGCACCGAGATGATCTGGATCGAAAGCGACGAACCGGCCAACCACGCGATATCGCTGGCGGTGCGCAGTGGGCATTCCCGCATTCCGGTCATCGGCGAGAACGTCGACGATGTCGTCGGTGTCGTGTATTTGAAAGACATTGTGCAGCATAGGTATTACTCGACCGGTAGCCGGGACACATTCGTCGCGCAGGTCATGCGCCCGGCGGTGTTCGTGCCGGACTCCAAGCCCCTGGATGCGCTGCTGCGCGAAATGCAGCGGACCCGCAACCACATGGCACTGCTGGTCGACGAGTATGGCGCGATAGCCGGGCTGGTGACGATCGAGGATGTGTTGGAAGAGATCGTCGGCGAAATCGCCGACGAGTACGACGCAGCCGAGGTGGCGCCGGTAGAAGACCTGGGCGACAACCGGTTTCGGGTATCGGCCCGGCTGCCGATCGAAGACGTTGGCGAACTGTACGGCGTGGAGTTCGATGAGCACCTCGACGTCGACACGGTCGGCGGCTTGCTGGCCCTGGAGCTGGGCCGGGTCCCACTGCCCGGAGCGGAAGTGGTATCGCATGGGCTGCGGTTGCATGCCGAGGGCGGCCCGGATCATCGCGGACGGGTTCGGATCGGCACCGTGTTGCTGAGCCGCGCCGACGACGATGCAGAGCGAGGCGATGAGGAGGAGCGGCGCGCATGATTCCCGCCGACCCCGACGGGCAGGAGGTAAACCATGACGGCTGAGCCGCTGGACGGCGAGGACGCGAAGCTCGTGGTACTGGCCCGCTCGGCGATGGCACGCGCTGAGGCCGGCAGCGGCGCAGCGGTGCGCGACGTCGATGGCCGGACCTACGCGGGAGCCCCGGTGGATTTGTCGGCGCTCCAGCTGACAGCGCTGCAAACGGCGGTGGCCGGGGCGGTGTCCAGCGGAGCCGCCGGGCTGGAGGCCGCCGTGCTGGTGGCCGGCTCCGCCGACGACGCCGGCATCGCGGCGGTTCGCGAGATATCAGCGACGGCGGCAGTCATCATCACCGACGGCGCAGGCAACGTCCTGCAGTGACCGAATTCCACTCAGGTTTCGTCTGTTTCGTCGGGCGGCCGAATACCGGGAAGTCGACGCTGACCAACGCGCTGGTCGGCTCGAAGGTGGCGATCACCTCGAGCCGCCCGCAGACCACCCGGCACACGATTCGTGGCATCGTGCACCGGGAGGACTTCCAGATCATCCTGGTCGACACGCCCGGGCTGCATCGCCCGCGGACCCTGCTGGGTAAGCGGCTCAACGATTTGGTCCGCGACACCTACGCAGAGGTCGACGCCATCGGTTTGTGTATACCCGCCGACGAAGCCATCGGTCCAGGGGACCGCTGGATTGTCGAGCAGATCCGTTCCCTCGCGCCCACAACGACTTTGGTCGTCGTCGTGACCAAAATCGACAAGGTGGCCAGGGACAAAGTCGCCGCGCAGCTCGTGGCGGTGAGCGAGTTGGTCGGTGACTCCGCCGAGATCGTGCCCGTCTCGGCGGTCACCGGTGAGCAGATCGAGGTGCTGATCGACGTGCTGGTCGCCGCGCTGCCGCCCGGGCCCGCGTACTACCCCGACGGTGAGCTGACCGATGAGCCCGAAGAGGTTCTGATGGCCGAATTCATCCGGGAAGCCGCCCTGGAGGGCGTGCACGACGAACTGCCGCATTCGCTGGCGGTGGTTATCGACGAGGTCAATCCGCGCGAGGGGCGTGACGACCTGATCGACGTGCACGCCGTCCTCTACGTCGAGCGCGACAGCCAGAAGGGCATCGTGATCGGCAAAGGCGGCGCCCGACTGCGCGAAGTTGGTACCGCGGCGCGCGGCCAGATCGAGAAGCTGCTGGGCACCAAGGTCTTTCTCGACCTGCGCGTCAAGGTGGCCAAGAATTGGCAGCGCGACCCTAAACAACTTGGCCGGCTTGGCTTTTGAGTTATTTCGCGGCGCTGTTTATCGATCGACCTCGGTGCCAACGCTGGACATCGGTGGTGTGCCCGTGCCGCTGTTCCACCACACCTCCGGCTGCTTCGCCGCCCAGCCGCCGAGTGCTTCCAATTCGGCGGCCAGGGAGATCAGCAGCGGCTCGCTGTTGGCCGGACCCATCAGCTGCACACCGATCGGCAAGCCTTCGGAGGTGAAGCCGGCGGGAACGTTGATTGACGGCCACCCCAGCACATTCCACGGCCAGGTCACCGGGCAGGCGGCGATCATCGCGCGGTCGGTGCCCAATCCGCCCAACCTGTCGAACGCGTGCGCCAGCGGGGGCGGCTGCGCGGTCGTCGGCGCGACCACGACGTCAACGATGCGGAAGATCGAGCCCACCCGGCGCTGATCGGCGGCTTCGTGCGCCCGGGCGGAACGCAGGATCGACTGCGAAAGGAACCGCCCCATCCGCATATTCGACAGCGTGCGTGCATCCAAATCCACGCCGTCGCCTAATCGTTCGGCCCACTCGAGCAGGCCGGAAGTGCTACGCGACAGGAAGTTCCACGACAGCCGCAGCCCGTAATCGGGATTGCCCGCCACCACGCTGTGGCCGAGCAGTCGCAGTTGATCGCCCACCGACTCCAGCGCCGACCGGATCTCCGGATGCAAGCGGGCCGGAAACGCGGTGAAGGGAAACCCGGTTGACAGCGCGATCCGCAACGGCCCCGGCGCGATGCCCACGTGCTCGGACACCGTCACCGGGCGCGGTTTGTGCAGATCGCCATCGACGTTGCCGGACGCCGCATCGAGCACCAGCGCCGCATCGGCGACGGTACGGGCCAGCACGCCGTTGACCGTGATGCCGTTGAACGCCTCCCGCAGTGGCCACGTCGAGATGCGGCCACGTTGCGGTTTGATGCCCACCAAATGAGTCCAAGCCGCCGGGATGCGCACGCTGCCCGCGCCGTCGGAGCCGATCGCGGCGGTGACCAGGCCGGCGGCCACCGCGGCTGCGCTGCCGCCCGACGACCCTCCCGGGGTGTGTTTGCGCGACCAAGGGTTACGGGTGTGGCCGAATCCGGGTCCGCTGGTGAACGGCCATTGGCCCAATTCGCATGCGTTGGTCTTGCCGACGATCACGGCCCCGGCCGCCTTGAGCCGGCGCACCACTTCGGCATCCTGAGTGGCGGGCTGAACGTGCCCGGACGTGCCGAAGGCGGTTGGTACTCCGGCGACATCGACGTCGTCTTTGACCGCGATCGGGACACCCAGCAGTGGTGATTGGTCGCCGTTGGCGCGCCGCATGTCGGCGGCGGCGGCGTCGGCCAGCGCCGTCTGGGTGAGCACCACGCGGAAGGCGTTGAGCGTCGATTGGCTCAAGTCGATGGCGTGCAACGAGCGGCGGACCAGCTCGGCGGACGTCACCTCACCGTTGGCCAGCTGGTAGAGCTGGTCGGTCAGGGCGGGGAAGCGGGATGTGGGCGAGTTACTCATCGATATCGACATTATCGGCGCGTGCATGAGGCGCCGTCGCAGAGCGGTGACAAACTGGTATCCATGCGGCTGTACCGAGACCGTGCGGTGGTGCTGCGCCAGCACAAGCTCGGCGAAGCCGACCGGATCGTCACCATGCTCACCCGCGACCATGGACTGGTCCGCGCGGTGGCCAAGGGCGTGCGCCGCACCCGCAGCAAGTTCGGCGCGCGACTGGAGCCGTTCGCGCACATCGACGTGCAGCTGCACCCCGGCCGCAACCTGGACATCGTCACGCAGGTCGTCTCGCTTGACGCGTTCGCCACCGACATCGTCAGCGACTACGGCCGATACACCTGCGCGTGCGCGATGCTGGAAACCGCCGAGCGCCTCGCCGGCGAGGAACGGGCGCCGGCCCCGGCATTGCACCGACTCACCGTCGGTGCGCTGCGGGCGGTGGCCGACGGTCATCGACCCCGAGAGCTGGTCCTGGACGCGTATCTGCTGCGCGCCATGAGCATCGCCGGGTGGGCCCCGGCGCTGACCGAATGCGCCCGCTGCGGCACCCCGGGCCCGCATCGGGCATTTCACATCGCCGCGGGCGGCAGCGTATGCGGGTACTGCCGCCCCGCCGGCGCGACGACACCGCCGCTGGGTGTGCTGGATCTGATGTCGGCGCTGCACGACGGTGATTGGGAGGCCGCGGAAACCGCACCGCCCTCGGCCCGCAACCACGTCAGCGGATTGGTGGCCGCCCACCTGCAATGGCATTTGGAGCGGCAGCTGCGAACGTTGCCGCTGGTCGAGCGGACAGGCCGGGTCGACCACGTCTATGAGAGCCTCGCCGACCGTCGCATAGCTCTGGTCAGGCAGGATGTGGCCCATGGGGACGAGCCGGGTGAGCCGCTCAGAGCGGAAGGCTGAGCGTAAGCGGCAGGCAACCGACTTCCCGCAGCTGCCGCCTGCCCCGGACGACTATCCGACATTCCCCGACAAATCCACCTGGCCGGTGGTCTTTCCCGCGCTCCCGCCGTCGCCCGGCGGCGGTCCGCGCCGGCCCCCACAACACGTTTCCAAGGCGGCCGCCCCGCGGATCCCCGCGACCCAGCTGCCCAACCACGTTGCGATCGTGATGGACGGGAACGGCCGCTGGGCCACCCAGCGTGGACTGACCCGCGTCGAAGGCCACAAGATGGGTGAGGCCGTCGTTATCGACATCGTCTGTGGCGCAATCGAAATCGGCATCAAATGGCTCAGTCTCTATGCGTTTTCCACGGAGAATTGGCAGCGGTCAGCCGAAGAAGTCCGTTTCCTGATGGGGTTCAACCGCGACGTGGTGCGACGGCGGCGGGTAAACCTGAACGAGATGGGCGTGAAGATACGCTGGGTGGGCTCGCGGCCACGCCTGTGGCGCAGCGTCATCAGCGAGTTGGCGATCGCAGAGGAGATGACAATGCACAACGACGTCATCACGGTGAACTACTGTGTCAACTACGGTGGCCGCACCGAAATCGCCGAGGCGGCAAGGGATATCGCGCGCGAAGCCGCGGCGGGCAGGCTGAACCCGGAGCGGGTCAACGAGGCGACCGTTGCCCGTCACCTGCACCGTCCCGACATTCCCGACGTGGACCTGCTACTGCGAACCTCGGGTGAGCAGCGGACCAGCAATTTCATGCTGTGGCAAGCGGCCTACGCCGAATACATCTTCCAGGACACACTCTGGCCCGACTACGACCGCCGCGATCTGTGGGCAGCCTGCGAAGAATATGCATCACGAAATCGACGATTCGGGACGGCGTAGATGCCTTCGTTGCAGGAGCGATTACTCACCGTGCTTTCCGAGGTATTACCCCTCGAGGAGGAATCCGACGGCGCGCTGACGGTGCGGCACGACGGCACCATCGCGTCGTTGCGGGTTGTGACCATCACCGAGGACCTCGACCTGGTGTCACTGACCCAGATCTTGGCGTGGGATCTGCTGCTGACCAAGAAGATTCGCGACAGTGTGACCGAGCAGGCGCACAGTACCCTGCTGGGAACGGTGGCGCTGGTGGAGAAGGCGGGCGAACCGAGCCCCAAACGCAACTCCACCAAAACGGGAGACGTGATGCTGCGCTACAACTTTCCGGGCAGCGGCCTGACCGACGACGCGCTGCGCACGCTGATCCTGATGGTCCTCGACAAGGGCGCCGAAATCCGCCACGCGTTGACGGGCTAACCCCGGCCGCGGCAGTCCGAGCAGGTGCCGAAGATCTCGATGGTGTGGCTGACATCGGAGAAGCCGTGTCGGGCCGCCACTTCGGCTGCCCACGCCTCGACCTCGTGGTCGCCCACCTCGACCGTCGACCCGCAGCTGCGGCACACCAGGTGGTGGTGATGGTGTTCCGAGCAGCGCCGGTAGACCGATTCCCCGGTGTCGGTGCGCAGCGTGTCGAGCAAGCCCGCGGCGGACATGGATTGCAGCGTCCGGTAGACGGTGGTCAGGCCGATGTTCTCGCCGCGCCGCCGCAGCTCGTCGTGCAGTTCCTGCGCCGACCGGAAGTCGTCGAGCGTGTCCAGCAGCGAGGCGATCGCCGCCCGCTGCCGGGTCGACCGCTCGCCGGCGCGAGCGGTCATGGCTTGTCCTCGCCGGCGTGCGCGACGGCGTCGATCACGATGTGCGCCAAGTGGTGATCGACCAGCGTGTAGAGCACTTCGCGGCCCGACCGCTCGCCGGTGACCACGCCCGCGGCCTTGAGGATCTTGAGGTGCTGGCTGACCAGCGGCTGCGGCACGCCCAGCGCGTCGACCAGTTCGTGGACGCACCGCTGAGACTCGCGTAGCTGCAGCACAATGGCGATCCGCACCGGCGCGGCCAGCGCCCGCAGCAGCTCACCGGCGGCTTCCAGAATCTCCCGCGGCGGCGGCGCCGGCAGCTCACTGAAGTCAGAAACGTCGTGATCATGGCGTTCACCCACACCGGAGCCGATGTCGCCGTGACTCTCGGTTGATGCTGCGGGGGACATGACCGTCACTTTCGCGCTGGGCTATCGGAAACCATTACCAGTTGCCTCCACTGTCACATGCACGATCACGCATGTCAAAGAGCCCGGGGTCGATCGTTACGATGACGGATGCTTACCGGCGCGCACCGGCTCATTGCCGGCGCGATCGTCCCCGCAGCGAAAGACAGGAGTCATCACCTCGTGGAGTCCGTCATCGACACCGTCGTCAACCTCGCCAAGCGGCGCGGCCTGGTTTATCCCGCCGGCGAGATCTACGGCGGCACCAAATCGGCCTGGGACTACGGGCCGTTGGGGGTGGAGCTCAAGGAGAACATCAAGCGGCAGTGGTGGCGCGCGGTCGTCACCGGCCGCGACGACGTCGTCGGCCTGGACTCGTCGATCATCCTGCCGCGGGAGGTCTGGGTCGCCTCCGGGCACGTCGAGGTGTTCCACGACCCACTGGTCGAGTGCCTGAACTGTCACCACCGGCATCGCCAGGACCACATGCAGGAGGCGGTCGCGGCCAAAAAGGGGATCGCCGATCCCGATTCGGTGCCGATGACCGAGATCGCCTGCCCGGACTGCGGCACCAAGGGACAGTGGACCGAGCCGCGCGAATTCAACATGATGCTCAAGACCTATCTCGGTCCGATCGAGACTGAGGAGGGCCTGCACTATCTGCGGCCGGAGACCGCGCAGGGGATTTTCGTCAACTTCGCCAACGTGGTGACGACCGCGCGCCGCAAGCCGCCGTTCGGTATCGGCCAGATCGGCAAGAGCTTCCGTAACGAGATCACCCCGGGCAACTTCATCTTCCGCACCCGCGAGTTCGAGCAGATGGAGATGGAGTTCTTCGTCGAGCCCGCGACCGCCCGGGAGTGGCACCAATACTGGATCGACACCCGGTTGCATTGGTACGTCGACCTCGGCATCGACCGGGAGAACCTGCGACTGTATGAGCACCCGAAGGAAAAGCTGTCGCATTACTCCGACCGCACAGTCGACATCGAGTACAAGTTCGGCTTCTCCGGCAACCCGTGGGGTGAACTAGAGGGGGTCGCCAACCGGACTGACTTCGATTTATCCACGCACACAAAGCATTCCGGCGTAGACCTATCCTTCTATGATCAGGTCAACGACACCCGGTATGTGCCCTATGTGATCGAGCCGGCGGCCGGTCTGACGCGCTCATTCATGGCGTTCTTGGTTGACGCCTACCACGAGGACGAGGCGCCAAACGCCAAGGGCGGCGTGGACAAACGGACTGTGTTGCGGCTCGACCCGCGGCTGGCGCCGGTCAAAGCCGCCGTGCTGCCGCTGTCGCGGCACGCCGATCTCAGCCCCAAGGCCCGCGATCTGGCCGCCGAATTGCGCAAATACTGGAACGTCGACTTCGACGACGCCGGCGCGATCGGTCGGCGTTACCGGCGCCAGGACGAGATCGGCACCCCCTATTGCGTGACGGTGGATTTCGATTCGCTCGAGGACCACGCCGTGACCATCCGGGAACGTGACGCGATGACACAGGAGCGGGTGGCCATCGATGCGGTGGTCGAATATCTGGGACGGCAGCTGCGGGCCTGTTAGAAGTTGCGGCAAGAAATGTGAAAAAGAATTTTCGCCAACGTTATCGACTATTGCTCGCACGACCAATATCATCTAGCTACCCGGACGATATGGCCGGCGATTCAGACTTGGCGCGGCAGCACACTAGGGCGTGGTGAGCTGCCGCGCCTTTCCCATGTCGGGCTCCCTCAGAACCGGCCGCCGCCGCCCATGAATCCGCCGTCCGAGCCCGACGAACCGCCGAACGACGTCGGGCCCCAGCCGCCGCCGAAACCACCGCCGCCGCCGAAACCTCCGCCGCCCAGCATGTCGCCGATGATGATCCCGCCCATCATCGCGCCCATGTTGTTGCCGCCGCCGTAGCGTCCGGTATAGGCGAGCTGAGCGGATCGGACATCGTCGTCGGCCAGTGACTGAGCCTGATCGGCCAGTGTCGCTGCGGTATTGGCACGGCTGATTGCTTCGCTGATGTCGACCTCGCGCTTGTCTTGCGCGGCTTGCAGTTGCCGGCTCGCCTCGGCGAGACGGGTCCGCGCCTCGGGTCCGATGCTGCCGCGACGGGTGTCGATGTAATCGGAGACGGCGTGGATTCGCGACTGCGCCGTAAACAAAGCTTGCTCGAAAGCACGGTTGAGTCGCTCGGCGCTCGCCTGCTCCTCGGCGACCGTGGCCAGCAGCCGGTTCAAATCGGCGTCGGCCTTGGTCAATTGGGTGAACGCGCCGAGCGGATCGGCCGAACCATTCGCGCGGGCGGCGTCGAGGGCTCTGTTCGCCGCGTCCCGGGCACTGGCCAATTCGCGGATGTGCGCCGCTTTGGTTTTCAGCGCGCCCTGCAGTTGCGTGTCGGCGTGCCCGATACCGGTCTGAATGTCGGCGATCAGCGACGGCAGGGTGGCGACCGCGTGGTGAATGTCGTTGGCGGCGCTGTCCACCGCATCGAGTAACGCCTGGGCTTGTCCCAGCGCCGATTCGGCAGCTTGCACGGCGTCGACCAGTGGGCTTTGTTCGCCGCTGACCGGCTTAGCGGCCAATTCACGCGCGCGGCTGAGGTTTTGGTCGGCGAATGCCAGCCGATCCTTGGCGGTCGTGACGTTGGTGGCGACCGAAGTCAGCGCAGCGGGGTCGAATTCGTTGCGCAGGTCGGTCATTCGCTGTTCGGCCGGGCTGATGCGCGCCGTCAGCTCGACCATCTGCTGAGTCAGGCCGTCGAGCCGCGCCGGTGCGTTGACCACAAGGTCGCGCATTTTTTCGAAGGCATCCCGCTGTGATTCCAGCTCA
>DATFYT010000216.1:0-40495 GCA_035314925.1 Mycobacterium sp.
GCTACATGAAAGAGAACCTCAACCGGGCGGTCCACGGCAACCTCGAGGAATGCATGGACCTCGAGGTCACACACCACATCCATACGGGCCTGACAGAAGACCACCGGGAAGCGGCGCAGGCGTTCGTGGAGAAGAGGGAGCCTCGGTTTCGCGGCCGCTGATCTGGCGATGCGGATGCTGGTGTTCTTGGCCTACTGCGCCTACACCGTGTGGCTAGGGGAGCGCATACCCGGTACGGGTACGTACGCCGACGCATACGCCAACCAACTTAAAGATCGCTGGGTATCCCTCTTTGTCCGCCGGCGTCTTTGGCAGTCCAAAACCGCCTCTGAACTGTGGGGGATGGCGACACCGGCGGATGCGGGAGAACGTCTGTGGATCCCACTTTCATAGCTGGGCGTCAAGTGGTCCAGGTTCAAATCCTGTCAGCCCGACAAGTGTTTCTGCAGTTCAAGCGGCTCTCAGAGCTGGTTGGGCGCATACATTCCTGGGATGGAGTACCACTACGGCCAGGGCGGTGAGCCTCCGTTAGCCGCGCGGGGGAGCTGGAGATGGAGATGGAGATGGAGATGGGGACTGCGTCAATTTGACCGGTGCTCCGTGTGAGGATGCCGACTCGTGCAGCACGATCTGGGTCGGGCGCACACCGGGCGGCACGTCGAACGCCAGCTTGACGCTCACCTGAAGACCTGGGTTGATGTTATTGACTTCTCCCAAGAACGGCGGGTCCATGAAGCTTGCCGAATACGTACGCCCAGCGCTGTCCTTCAGCCTTTGAGCGGCCATGTCGAAAAACTGCGCCTCTGTGCCGACGTTCCTGACTGCCGTCGACACGATCAAATACACGCCGTGGGCGCGTGCCTGGCCGAACGTGGGGGAGGTGTCGACTTGGCTGACGATGAACGCGAACTTTCCGTCAAGGACTTCTTGCCCCGTCCCAGCCGGTGCGGAGGTGGTGTGAAACAAGCCGCACGATGCGAGCAACACTGCGACTGGCACCATGAGCAATGCGGCGAGCCTTGCCGCGCAACCGAAGAACATGCGGCCAAGCCTATTGCTAATCCTGTGTCAGCTTCCGGCTCAGCTCTTTCAGTTCATCTTCCGTTCGTCGAGCAGTTCATCGGCCTGACGACTTGACGGCTCGCCGCCGTGTTCGTGGATCAGTGCAGCGTGTCTGGGCACAGCTCGTGCTGGGCGGCTTCGATCACTCCGCGTAGGTCGAAATACACAATCGGGTCGCGTCGATAATCTGTTGCGGCGTCATGCCGTTATGCAGTGAGGTGCACACTTGGGATCCGCGACTGATCCTGACGGCGTCGTTTATCCCCGGCACGAATATGTTGTGGTCGTTGAGGTATCGGATATAGCTGTCGCCGTCGGCGTGGGCCTGCGCGGCGCCCATCAGCGCGGCAGCCGCCGCTACGCTCGCTGCTGCCATCAACCGAAACATCATTCCCCACCCCTGATGTGAACGTGGTTAACGTCCCCGTGCCGATGCGGAGTCAGCCGAGCCTAACGGGTTGGCGCCATCGATCACTGAAGATTCGGTGCAACCGTTCCAACCAAAAACGTTGTGGCCTGCGAGGATCGGACACCCGCAAACGTGTGCGAACCAGTGCCGGTGACTGGGGTCAAGTGGTCGCAAGTCCCGTCAGCCCGACACACAGGAACTCAGGTCAGAGGCTATTTTTCAACGCCTCAGCGGTCGCCATCGTGGCTCATTCCTTGGCCACATGGCCCTGGCCGTCGTCAGCCAAGTAAGTGACGCTGTACCACTGCCGGGGGGGCCGGGTGCCCGTGTCGTAACCCTCCGTCGCTGTTGCCCGCTCCAACCGAATATCGGTCAGGTGCGGATTCTTCAGGCGGAGAAAGTCTTCGAGCTCAGCGTCCCGCGCTGCGCCGGTGAGAGTTATCGCCGCGGGCGCCCTTCCCTCGTACCTCGACCAACTCACGCCTCATATCCTGCCCTGGACGTGGGTTGAATCGACTCGAAAATGCGCCCATCGCGGGAAGTCCCCCGTTCCCGGTCAGCTGACTCTGGCTTAGCGAGGGCTCACCGGTGAGAATGGCGTACATGACAACGTGGGTGCGGGCGACGATCGCTGCCGCGACCGTCAGCTGCTGCGGTGTGATGACTGCGGCGACCACCGCCGCGAACCCGCCAGACTTCGACCTGAGCCACCATCCGGCGCCCGCTCTCGCCCCAGGTGTCGGCCTGGGCATCTACAACGCCGACGGCAACCCTGTGGACACCTGCACCGCCGGATGGCTCGTCCACGACAGCACCGGTCAGGCCGGCCTGCTCACCGCCGGACATTGCGACGATGGCGGCGGCGCCACGTACTTCAACAAGACCACAGGTTTTCAAATTGCTGGGTGGTTCACCCATAAGGCTTATGACGGCGACCACGGCGAGGACGCCGACATCGCTGAGCTCGGGATCGGCAACTCCCCGAACGAGCCCGAGGAGGTGCCAACCGACACACGCGTCATCGGAATCCGGCCAGTCATCGCGCCCGCCGACGACACACATCTGGCTGAAGGCCAGCAGCTGTGCCACTACGGGTTGATCACCGGCCCACAGCACCGCGGGCCGGCATGCGGTCCCATCGTCAATGTGTCAGCCACAAAAGTGCGGTTCCTGGCGCCCGTCGACAAGGGCGACTCCGGCGGGCCGGTCTATTACCGCAACGACGACGGCACCGCCACCCCGGTCGGCATCTCCATCCGTGCGGCGGATAGCGGTGGCACCATCGCCGAACTGATCGGCCCATGGCTGGAGCGCTGGGACCTGAGCATCGACAGGTCCTAATTTCATGGCACCGGACGATCCGGCCGTCGTCGCCGCGATAGACCTTGTGCGCTAGGAACTCGTCCCGAGGCATCGTGGCGCGTCCGGTGGGCCAGGAACATTTAGGAACTATTCGACAAATTCGTCGGACAAGTCTCTGCCTGAGGACTATCTTGCGGTTACCTTACAAAGGCCTAAGAAACCCTCAGAGTCTTCCAGGAGCCCATGGCTCAGCGCTCGAGCAAGCGGAATCGTCGGTCGCGCAAGGACACGGCGCGCCGGCGACGACGTGTGGTCGGTCTCGGTGCGGCTGCCGGGGCGTTTCTGGCTGCGGCGACGACTCCGCTGGCCAACGCGCCGGCCGCCCATGCCGATGGGTTTGATCTCATCCTTGAGCCCATTATCAATTCCATCGCCGGTTCCCTTACCGGTCTGGTCGATCCGCTGACCAGCCTTGACGCGGTGTCGGGTGTGGATCCCTTGGCCGGTCTGGGGTTGCCCGCCGCTGATCTAGCCGCTAGCAGCGGCAATCTTGGTGCGAGTGCGGCAGATTCGACGCTGGCGGCGGCGTCTGATCCCACTTCTGCTGCTAGTTCGTTCGACACGATGCTTCAGACGCTCGCGCAGGAGTGGATCAGCAGCCAATCCGGTGCGGCCTACGACGCTCAGCTCAATACGTTGTGGCACGACCTTGGCGGCAGCGGCATCCTGATCGGCAACGGCGCCAACGGAACGCCGGACTCAACGTTGACAGCGGCCAATGGCGAGGCCGGCGGGTTGTGGTTCGGCAACGGCGGCAACGGCGCCACCGACGCGCTCGGCCTAGGCGGTAGCGGCGGGGCCGGCGGGATGATCGGTGACGGTGGTGATGGCGGGGCCGGTGCCGACGGCGGTGCTGGCGGGAACGGTGGGAGTGCCGACCTGATCGGCAACGGCGGTGACGGTGGGGCCGGCGGCAACGGCGGCGACGGCGCGGGCGGCAGCACCGGTGCGGCAGGCACGGCCACCAGTCCCGCTGGCGCCGGTGGCAACGGCGCCGCCGGTGAAGCCGGCGGAGCGGGCGGCACCGGCGGCAACGGCGGGTCGATGTCCGGTAACGGCGCGGACGGCGGCGTCGGCGGCGACGGCGGCACGGGCGGCGCCGGCGCCGAGGGAGGCGCCGGCTACGGCACCGGTCCCGGCGGCAGCGGCGGTGAAGGCGGCGGCGGCGGCGCCGGGGGCCAAGGCGGTAGCGGCGGCACGGGCATCAGCGGTGTCGGCGGCAACGGCGCCGCCGCCGGCTCGGGTGGCAACGGCGGCAACGGCGGCGGCCCCGGCGCTGGCGATAACAACTTGCAGTACGCCGTCTCCTTTGGCAGCGGCGGCAATGGCGGCGCCGGCGGCATTGGCGGCGTCGGGGGCGATGGCGCCAACGGCGTGGCAGGCGACAACCCCGGCTTTGCCGGCGGCGACGGTGGGGCCGGTGGCCAAGGCGGCCAAGGTGGCGCGGCGGCCCAATCTGACGGCAACACAGGCTATTACGGGTTCAACGGCAGCGGCGGTGCCGGCGGTAATGGCGGCGTCGGGGGTAGCGGGGGTGATGGTGGCAACGGCATCGACAGCATCGGCGGCAACGGTGCCGACGGCGGCGACGGCGGGGCGGCCGGCGTGGGCGGTGCGCCCGGCGACGGCTACCACGACGGGCCTGGTATCGACGGGCCAACGGTCGTCGGCACCGGCGGCGCCGGCGGCGATGGTGGTGCCGCGGGCTCCGGCGGGAACGGCGGGCAAGGCGCCATCGGGCTTAGCGGCGGCACCGGGGGCAACGGCGGCCAGGGCGGCGCCGGTGGGGACGGTGCCAGCGGCACCGAAGGCTATATCCAAGGCATGAGCGGCGGGAACGGTGGGAACGGTGGCAGCGGTGGCACCGCCGGCGCCGGAGGCACAAGCGGACTCGGCGCCGACAGCGGCGCCGGTGGCGATGCCGGTCAAGGCGGCGACGGCGGGAACGCCGGTAATGGCGGCAGCGCGGCATACGTTGGCTCCGACGCTTACGGCGGCGCCGGGGGCACCGGCGGCGATGGTGGTAACGCAGGTGCCGCCGGCACCAGCGGCACCGCCGCCGATGGCGGCGACGGCGGCAATGGTGGCATCGGCGGCAGCGGCGGCCCGGTCGGCACACCCGGTGTCAACGGAGCCGGGGGCATCGGTGGCACTCCCGCCGGCGCCGACGGCACGCCCACTCTGGCGAACGCAACCGTCCATGTGACGATGAACGGTCTCGATCAACCGGTGGCGTACATCTCGGTAAACGGCGGACCGATGGAGCCCGTAATAGTGGACACCGGATCCACTGGACTTGTTATCGAACCCCAATACGTCCCAACACAAGACCTAGGCGGCGAAGTCTTTTCGGGTTCTGCCGGCTACAGCGGCGGGCTGACGTATTCCTACGACACGTACGACACGACGGTGAGTTTCGGAAGTGGCCTCGTCACCTCGCCGACCGCCGTTGACCTTGTCACTCCGGGATCGACGTCAGCTTTCGAAAACTATTTTGCTTCGTCTGGTGCAGTTGGCGTTTTGGGCATTGGGCCGGATAACGGCTTTCCGGGCACCAGCACTGTGATCGCGGCGTTGCCGGGCACTCTTGACCAGGGTGCCCTCATCAACGAATCCCAGAGCGTGCTGGAGTTCGGCCCCAACCCGTTACCCAGCACCATCTCGATCGCGGGAGCCCCGATTTCCACCCTGGACGTAAAGATCGGTGACGGACCTCTCGAAAAGGCTGCCGTCTCAATCGATTCCGGTGGTTTGACTGGATTCCTCCCGTCGTCGGTGCTTGACACCGGTCAGACCTCCGGAACCGTGCCGGCGGGAACAACCATCTCGATCTACACCGGCAACGGTGAGACGCTGCTGTACTCGTACACGACGACCGGGACGGACGGGCCATTTGTTGGGACAGGAAATTTGGTGAATTCCGGGTACATACCCTTCAACTTGGGGCCGGTGTACATCAGTGAAAGCCCGAGCGGTTTCGGGACGACAACCTTTGATTCCTAACGGATCTCTGCCGCCACCTCAATCTCGATTCCGTCGTGGTAGATATGCTCCGCCGGTGTACAGCAGGGCAGCCGCCAGCACTATGAACTTGACGATCGCGGCGCCGCGGGCCCGACGCGCATTACGCTCAATGTCATTGCCCGACAGGACATTTAAAAGCGCAACGCCCTCAAGTGCATCGGCGGCTACGGCCGGAACCACACTGAGGCAAACCGCGGCCGGGTGGCCCAGCCGGCGTCGCGCGTAGTCCACCAGCAGTGCGGTCAGAGCAATGATCAGAACTTGTGGATGGCCCTCGGCCTGGTGACGTGGATGGGCGCGCCTTCCCGAGGATGATCTGAAGGTCCAAGCAGTTCTGATCAAGAGCCGGCGTTGACGCGCTGGTTCAGGAAGGTACGCCCATTTCAAGATAGTCCCCGACGCCAATGCGTCCAACGAGAACAGTACGGCGGGCGGGTCGTTGCTCGACGAGATTGTGCGTGATGGTGCGCGGGCGATGCTGGCGGCGGCGTTGCAGGCCGAGGTCGCCGCCTACATCGATGCCCACGCCGGTGAGGTCAACGAGGCGGGGTACCGGCTTGTGGTCCGCAACGGCTACCGCGGCGAACGCGAGGTGTTGACTGCCGCGGGTGCGGTGCCAGTGCGAGCGCCGCGGGTCAACGACAAGCGCATCGACGCCGAGACTGGTCGACGTCACCGGTTCTCCTCGGCGATCCTGCCGGCGTGGGCGCGGAAGTCGCCGCGGATGGCCGAGGTGCTGCCGTTGCTGTATTTGCATGGCTTGTCCAGCACCGACTTCGGCCCGGCGTTAGAGCAGTTCCTCGGGTCGGCCGCGGGACTGTCCGCGGCCACGATCACCCGGCTGACCGCTCAGTGGCAAGACGACGCCGCCGCGTTCAACAAGCGTTCGCTGCACGCCACCGACTACGTGTATGTGTGGGTCGACGGGATCCATCTCAAGGTCCGTCTGGAACAGGACAAGGTGTGCCTGCTGGTGATGATCGGGGTGCGCGCCGATGGCACCAAGGAGCTCGTGGCGCTCGCTGATGGGTTCCGCGAGTCCAGCGAGTCGTGGGCTGATCTGCTGCGGTCGTGCCGTCGGCGCGGGATGACCGCACCGGTGCTGGCGGTCGGCGACGGCGCATTGGGGTTCTGGAAGGCCTTGCGGGAGGTGTTTCCCGCCACCCGCGAGCAGCGGTGCTGGTTTCACGTCAGTTCCAATGTTCTTGCCGCGCTGCCGAAGTCGACACACACAGGCGCAAAAGCCGCGCTCGCTGAGATCTACAATGCCGAGGACCGCGACCACGCCCTGCAAGCGGTCAAAGCGTTCGCGACCGACTACGGCGCGAAGTGGCCCAAGGCGGTCGCGAAGATCACCGAACATGTCGACGTGCTGCTGGCGTTCTACGACTACCCCGCCGAGCACTGGATTCATCTGCGTACCACCAACCCGATCGAGTCGACCTTCGCCACCGCGGGGTTTGGCAGCGAGTCACTAAGGGTCCCGGCTCACGGGCCGCCGGCGTCGCGATGGCCTTCAAGCTCGTCGAGTCAGCACAAGCCCGCTGGCGCGCTGTTAACGCACCACACCTGGTCGCCTTGGTCCGCGCTGGCGCCCGATTTGAGAAGGGCAAACTTGTTGAACGACACGACGATTCAGGAGGTGATCAGCAAGTCGCATGACACGCCGATCCACAGGTCTTGACAATCCCAGCGAAAGGCTGGATCGCCGAAAAGCAGGTAGTGCACTACTCACGCTTTCGTCCGCGTCCTATATCACGATTGTGCTGAGCGACAGGCGGCGGAAGCGTTCCACCGGGTCGTCCGATCCATACCGCGCGGCCAGTGGCCGACGCACCTCTTGAAAGGAAAGGACTTCACATCATGGCAATCATCGACACACTCAATCAGCAACTCACGCCCGCGACGACAAACCGCGTCCCCCGAGCCTTGGCGCTTCGCACGGAGACAACCGGAGCCGATTCGTTCACCGCCAGCCCGGCGCAGGTCGATAACGGCGATGAGGCGCGCTACGCGGACAAGTCCGGCACCTATACCAAAGGTGTACTTCAGGAGGGAATCGGCCTTGTCGATCTGGCTGCATATGAATCCTTCAAACAGGCCCTGAGCAGCGGCGATCCGGCCGATTTCGAAAAGATCGTCCTGGGCGGGCCGCGCAAACTGAACGGTCCGCAGGGCGGCTTGGCGTTCTATCTCGACTGCGTGGACGCGAGCCAGTATGCGGTGCCGCCCGCGCCGGCGCTGGCCAGCGAGGAGTACGCGACCGAACTGGTCGAGTTGTACTGGGCGTCGCTGCTGCGCGATGTCGCCTTCACCGACTACAAGTCCAACCCCGTGGCGCAAAAGGCCTCGACCGAGCTGTCGTCGCTTCCCACCTATGCGGGACCGCGCGACTCCGGCGGCAACGTGACCCCGGACCTGCTGTTCCGTGGCGGCTTCGCCGGCGATGTCGCCGGGCCCTATGTGTCTCAATTCCTGTTGCAGCCGACGGCGCTTGGCTCGATGCCGATCGTGCAGCAGTGCCTCACGAATAAAGCCGGCACCGACTTCATGGCTGTGCCGACAGAATTTTTGCAGGTGCAGAACGGCCAGCCGACCGGCAAGAGCCTCACCCAGCTTCCCAAGCCGCTGTACCTGCACGACGGGCGCGGACTTGCCGCCTACACCCACGACGATGTCCTCTACCAGGCATATTTCACGGCCTACCTGGTGCTCAACACGATCAATGGCGGCAATCCGGCGCCGCTGAACCCCGGCAACCCCTATGTCGCTTCCAAGACCCAGAACGGTTTCGCCTCGTTCGGGCAACCCGACATCGCCGCCACCCTGGCCGCAGTGGCCGACGAAGCCCTCAAGGCCGTCTGGTATCAGAAGTGGTGGGTGCATCTGCGGCACCGTCCCGAGTCAGGCGGCGCCATCGTCCATCTGCTCCAGACCGGCCAGGGCGGGTCGATCCAGGCCCAGGTCAGCGACACGGTGCTGAAGTCGAAGGCAGTGGCGGCAAGCGTTGCGGCAAACAACGGCAGCTACTTCCTCTCGCAGGCTTTCCCGGAAGGATCGCCGACGCACCCCGCCTATCCGACCGGGCACGGCACGGTTGCCGGGGCCTGCATCACGGCGCTGAAGTTCTTCTTCGACGGCACCTTCGTGATCACCAACCCGGTCGTCCCGTCGCCCGACGGCACAGCTACACCTCCATATACGGCGCCCCCGGGCGAAAAGCCGCTGACGGTGAACGGCGAGCTTCAAAAGCTCGCCCACAACATCAGCTTCGGCCACGGCATCCACGCCGGAATTCACTGGCGCAGCGACACCGAGACGTCGATCGAACTCGGCGAAGCGGTCGCGCTGAGCTATTTGCGGGACCGCGCACACACCTACAACGAGCATTTCAGCGTTTCGCTTACCAAGCTGGACGGCTCGGTCGCCACAATATCCAACCCATAGCGGATCAGGGCCAGTGTCCCGGCGCCTTCGCCGCCGGGACACTCCCGCCGGCTCAGATCGAGCATCACCAACTCCCCAACACCACTATCAAGGCCGACCACCCCGGCTGATCGGCTCCCTAGTCGCTGCGCCGCGCGGCCGGCTACTCCGCAATCTCCCAGGTGTGCACGGCTCGTTGATGTGCATGTGCCACTTATGCCGACGTCGGCGCATCCCGTGCACTTGCGGCGATGAAGGAAATTTACAACCCTGAGGACATCGACAAGGCGCAGCTGTCGATCAAGGCGTTCGAGATCGACTACGGCGCCAAGTACCCCAAAGCGGTCGCCAAGATCGTCGACGACGCCGACGTGCTCCTGGAGTTCTACAAGTATCCGGCCGCGCACTGGATCCAGTTGCGCACCAAGAATCCGATCGAAAGTTACTTTGCCACAGCGCGTTTGAGGACGAAGGTCACCAAATGACCCGGATCGCGCGCGGCTGGGCTAGCTGCCATTGGCCTACAAGCTGACCGTGGACACCCAGACCCGCTGGCGCGCGGTCAACGCACCCCACCTAGTCGCCCTCGTCCGTGCCGGCGCCATCTTCCGCAAAGGGAACTGCTCGAACGGCTCATCGACATCACACCCGAACCGTCGACGGCGGAGCCTGAAACCGTCGGAACGGAGGTCGCCTGAAACTCACCGATCCACAGGTCTTGACAATATCTCATGCGGTCAACGCGCCATAGGTAGCCATATAGCCGAAATCGAGCTGAAGAGAACGACGCGCCGCACGCCGACCGCCATCGCCCCACCTGGTCATAATCCTCTGCGCCTGTTCGGCGCTACCCGCCAATTCGAAAGCAATGATGCCCGGCCCGCCACAGCGTTGCATCTGTCGCTCCAGCGTCAGCATCACCGACGTATAGCCCACGAAAGCCGTTACTGCCCAGGTCAGGTGGCTCCTGAAAAAGCTGACGCGTTGTTGCGCAGACATTTGCGACCCTTCCTCCAGTCGGCTACCTCCGAGGGAACCACGGTCCGTGCCAAATCGGCACCGTTGATTACGAATACGACGGATCTGTACAAGTGATCGCGAACTGGTGGCTTCATTGTTGACAGATGTTGTACGACTCATCGACAGCGTCCAAGATCGCGCCCGATCTGGGCCGCGTGCAAGAAACGTTGCTCATTCCGCTGTACGCCAGGGCGCGTGACGCGACTCGGCGCCACCCGGTGCTGCACGACGAGCGGGCAGCCGCGCTCGTCGACAGCCTCGAATACGACTTCTCTCGGTTCGGTGGCCCCTCGCTGCTGGGTTGCGTACTTCGATCGGCCATCCTCGACGGATGGGCGCGCCGGTTCATGACTCAGCATCCAGGCGCTACGGTCGTCGAACTCGGCACCGGGCTCAACACCCGGTTCGATCGGCTCGACAACCGAACGGTCCGGTGGTTCGATCTCGACCTTCCCGACACGATTGCGCTACGTCGACGCTTCTTCGCCGAGCGACCGCGATGCACGATGTTGGAGGGTTCGGTCCTCGACACCGATTGGTTCGACACCGTCGCCGCTGCTCCTGGTCCATATCTCTTCCTCTGCGAAGGCGTCTTCGTGTATCTGACCGGAGAACAAGTTCGCACTGTCCTGTCGCAGCTTTCCGGGCGGTTTGAGCAGTCAATGATCGCGTTCGACACCGCCGGCGCCGTAATGCTGCGCAATCAGCACCGCAACGGATCAATGCACGCGGTGTCCGCTCGCATGCAGTGGGTATGCGAGAACCCGCACGAGGTCGAGCAGTGGGGACCGAAGCTGCTGCAGACCCGCACATTCGCCACTCCGCAGCCCGAAGTCGCCAACACTTGGCCCGCGCGGTACCGCTATGGACTGTTACTGCTGGCCCGGCTGCTCCCCACCGTCGTCAACAGCTACAAACTCAACTTGTTCAGGCTCGGCAGCGGTCCTCAACAAGATCAATAATTTGCGATTCTCGCGGCTTCGGTAGTCGCGTCGACATACCGTTCGGTCATGAAACCGCGAGGTTGCCGCGACTTCCACTTCGAAGTGCCGGACACAGGCCATCGCTACACCCATCTCGTCTCGGCTACTGAACCCGTGCATATGTGCGGCCCCATCCCGTGCTCGCTGTTTTCGTGAGGCGAAGAACACCGCGGCGGTCGAGCAAAACTGGGTACTCGCATTCCATGAGTTCGGTCAAGGCGATGGTGTGCTGCTCACCGGCAGGTCGCGGGCCAGCCGCGATGGCACTGGCGCTGTGAGCTGGTGAGCCAGGTGAGTGAACAGCTCGACGAGTTGGTGGCAGCCCGCGACCAGCTGGAAAAGCTGGTGCGAGTAATCGTCGAGATCGGTTCCGATTTGGAACTAGATGTGACGTTGCATCGAATCGTCAACGCGGCGATGGAGCTGACTGACGCCCGCTACGGAGTCCTGGGTATTCGCGCCTCGGACGGCACCTTTGTGTCCTTCGTCAACGCGGGAATCGACGACGAGACAGCCCGGCGGCTCGGCGATCTGCCGGTAGGTGAGGGGATTCGCGTCGAGGATCTGACTGCTCATCCGCAGGCCAGGCAACTGCACGAGCATGACCCGCCGATGCGGGCACTGCTTGGCATACCGATCACCGTGCGAGCCGCTGACTTTGGCACTCTCTACCTGGCCGACGACCGGCCCGGCCGGGTGTTCTCCGACTCCCAAGAGAGCGCCGTGCGGGTGTTGGCCTCGGCGGCGGCGGCGGCCATCGACAACGCGCGACTCTTCGAGCGAGAACGCGAATCGGCGAAATGGACGAAGGCCAGTCGCGAAATCACGACGGCCGTACTGTCCGGCGACCCGCAGACAGGGCCACTGCAGCTCATCGTGAACCTGGCGCTGGAGTTGGCCGATGCCGAGCAGGCGATTTTGCTGGTTCCGAGCGAGTCCGATCTGCCTGCCCACGAAGTCGACACCCTTGTCGTCGCAGCTACAGCGGGCCGGTACGCGTCGGAGGTGATCGGTCAGCAGGTTCCGATGGACGGCTCCACCACGGGCGGCGTCGCGCGTCGCGGCATACCGCTGATCACCGATTCCTTCCAATATCCGATTGAGGGGTTCACCGACGTCGGCGAACGCTCGGCGATCGTCATGCCGCTGATAGCCGATGAAGCGGTGCTCGGCGTTATTGCTGTCGCGCGTGGCTCGCGGCAGCCGGCATTCGGCAGCGATTACCTGGAGCTGGTCAGTGACTTCGCCCGGCACGCCGCAATTGCATTGGCGCTGACAGCCACTCGCGAGCACGCGCTCAATCAGCAACTCGCTCAAGCCGACACGGTCGACGAAGCAGTACGGGCCGCAGCAGAGGAGCTGCGCCGATTATGGCGGGCCCGTCGTGTCCTGGCCGTCACCTTCCCTGCCCGCAGCTCCGCCACGGAAGCCGCCTCCAGCGCGCCGGACCTGGTGTCGGTCGGCGAGCCAGCTCAGTGGGAGAACATGTCATCGGAAACACGCCAGCTGCTGACGTCGTTGCGCGACGGTGACCTGCTCGCTCCCAACGCAACGCGTGCGGGGACGGCGGGTATCGCATTGCAGCATCCCGAGGGTGTGCTCGTCGTCTGGATCCAGTTGGCCGAAAAGCGGCCGTTCACCCTCGAGGACCAGACGTTGTTGACCGTGCTCGCAGGCCGCCTCGGCCAGGGTTTGCAGCGGGTCCACCAGGTTGACCAGCAGCGCGAAACCGCGCTGGCGCTGCAGCACGCAATTCTCGGCCCCGCTCATCTGCCACGTGGCTTCGCGGTGCGCTATCAGGCCGCCAGCCGGCCCCTGCAAGTGGGCGGTGATTGGTACGACGTCGTCGACCTGCAGGACGGGCGCATCGCGTTGATTGTCGGCGACTGTGTGGGCCATGGCCTCCCCGCGGCCACCGTGATGGGACAGCTGCGCAGCGCCTGCCGCGCATTATTGCTCGACCACCCCAGCCCACGTGCCGCTCTCTGCGGGTTGGACCGCTTCGCGGCGCGGCTACCCGGCGCACAATGCACCACCGTCGTCTGCGCGGTGCTCGACTCCGACACCGGTGAACTGGTGTACTCCAGTGCCGGGCACCCGCCGCCGATCCTGGTCGACGCCGACGGCATTACGCGCACACTCGACGACGGCCACACCATTCCCGTGGGGCTGCGACCAGACCGGCCCCGCCCGGAAGCCCACGTGACCGTGCCGGCGGGCGCGACCCTGCTGCTCTATACCGATGGTCTGGTCGAGCGTCGCGGCAGCTCACTAGACCACGGGATCGCACGCGCGGCCGTCCTCGTGCGGGACGGCCGCACCTCCACGCTCGATGATGTGGCAGACCAGATCATGACTCGTCTCGCGCCAAGCAGCGGCTATCAGGACGACGTTGCGGTACTGCTCTACCGCCATCCCGCCCCGCTGGAGATCAGCTTCCCCGCCCGCGTCAACGAACTCAGCCGCGGCCGCTCCGCGTTGCGCAGCTGGTTAACCCGAACCCGGGTGAATCCAGAGCAAGCTCATGACATGCTCGTTGCGGCCGGAGAAGCGGTCGCCAACGCCATCGAACACGGTCATCGAGACAGTCCGGAGGGCATCATTACGCTGCGTGCGACCGCTTTGGTCGACCAGGTGCGGCTGACCATTGTTGACACCGGCTCATGGAAACCTCCCCAACCGGCTGCGGACCGCTATCGCGGCCGCGGCATCACCCTGATGCGCGCCCTCATGCAGGACGTCGCCATTCACCCTGACGCAACCGGGACGACAGTTCATTTGTCTGCGAGGATCACCTGATGTCCACATTGCTCACTCTCGACACTGCGCGCAGCAACGAAGGGAAGCTCGTGCTGATCGCGGCGGGGGAGATCGACCTCAGCAATATCGACACCTTCACTCATGCCCTCACCACGGCCATCGATGCGACTGCCGGTAGCGACGGGAAGCTCACCGTCGACCTGGGCACGGTGAAGTATCTGGACAGCGCCGCCATCAACGTCCTGTTCACCCACGCCGAGCAGATCCAGCTGATCGTTCATCCCTTTCTGATCCGCATCTTCACCATCACCGGCCTAACCGAACTAACCTCCGTCGAACCCGCCTCGCCCAACGGGGACTGAGGCGCGCGGTTGGCTGCCTCAGCGCAATCAAGGGCGCCTTCACCCTCGAGGTCGCCTACTACCCCGGCGTAAACGACCATGTCCAGACCGTAAAAACCGGGATACCATGACCCTGTCCCGCTTGGCTCCTGCTATCCCCAGCGCCGGTGACGTCATGGCTGAAACAGTCATTCATCATATTTTGAGGCGGCTCAACGAGATTGGCGTTGACGACGTCTTCGGAGTCGCGGGGGACTACGCGTTTCCCGTCAATGACGCGATCGTCGAGCACCCGCCGATCAAGTGGGTCGGCTGCTGCAACGAGCTCAACGCCGGCTACGCCGCTGATGGCTATGCCCGGATGCGCGGCGTCGGCGCGGTGTGCACCACCTATGGGGTGGGCGAACTGGCCGCGATGAGCGCTATCGCGGGTTCATACGCCGAGCACCTTGCGGTTTTTCACTTGGTCGGTTCGCCTAACCTTCCGACCCAGGAGGGGCGGGCATTGGTGCACCACACGCTGGGCGACGGCGAATTCGATCTGTTCCACAAGATGGCGGAGCCGGTCGTGTGTGCAAGCGCGGTCATGACACCACAGAACACAGCAGCGGAGACCGAACGGCTCATCGCCGAGGCGCTTTATCATCGCCGACCCGTCTACATGGCGATTCCCAGCGACGTCGCCGACACACCCGTATTGGGCACCGCGGCATCGCATAACCCTGCAACCAGTGACCCCCCATCGCTGGCGGCCGCGACCGATGCGGTGGCGGCCGTTCTGAACAACGCGGGTCAGGCATGTGTGCTGCCCGGGGTGCTGCTGCGACGGCTCAGGTTGCAGGATGCCGCGACAGCGTTTATCGACGCCTGGGGCTTGCCGTTCGCCACAATGTTCGCCGACAAGTCGGTGTTGGGGGAGGACCACCCCCACTACATCGGAATGTATACCGGGCGGCTGGGGGGCGAACTGGTGCGCGCATTCGTCGAGTCTTGCGACGCGGTGGTGATGATTGGTTCCATGCTGACCGACGGCAACACCGCAGGGCACACCGTCCGCCTGGACCCGAGCAAGACCATCACCATCGACCATCACCGCACCACCGTCGGCTCCACGATGTACCGCAACGTCGAGATGGCCGACCTCTTGACGCAACTCTCGGAGCGCATCACCAAACGGGCTCAGCCGCCGGCCATTACACCGGAGACGCTGGGGCCGATCGTGGGGGGCGATGAGGACCCGATCACCGCCGATGCCCTCTACCCACGCTTGGCAGACTTCTTCCGACCCGATGATGTGATCATGACCGACACCGGAACCTCCTCGCTGGGTTTGGCTTTCGCGCAACTGCCTAGCGGCGCGGAGTTTCACAACCAAACCCTGTGGGCGTCGATCGGATGGGCGACCCCGGCGGCTTTCGGCGCCGCAGTCGGCGCTCAAGATCGTCGACTGATTCTGATCACCGGCGAAGGTGCTCATCAGATGACCGCTCAGGAGATCAGCCAGTTCGATCGGCACGGGCTGCGCCCGATTGTCCTCGTGCTCAACAATTCTGGGTACCTCAGTGAGCGAATGCTATGCAAGGATATGGCGCTGGGTTACAACGACATCGCGGCCTGGAACTATGCCGAGCTTCCGCACGCCCTGGGCTGCCAGGGGTGGTTGACCGCGCGGGTGAGGAGCTGCGGCGTGCTTGACGACGCGCTTAAGACAGCCGGGCAAGCCGATGGCGTCGCGTACATCGAAATCATCACCGACCCCCACGAAGCCCCACCGATGTACAGGAAGCTGCACGAGAACGTCAAATCGTTCTACAACATCCACTAGCCGCGACTCTGCCGTCGGCGATCGCTTGGCCGTTACCGACGATGGAAGCGGCTAGCGTCCTTGTTTCCCGATACGTTTCGCCACGACACCAGCTCAGCCTGCATCGTCGCTAGCATCACCCGCTGGATCCACAAAACGATGGTCGTACTGGCATTACGCGACGCGACCACCCTCATATAGGCCCTCAAACCAGTATTGGTGTGCAAGTACGACATACCGAGTCCGTTCCTCCAACCGGTTACGAGCAGTTTTCTTGCAGGCGAACACCTGAAAACTGTGCTGGCGGCGGCATTTTCGTGCCGCGAGTAATTCTGACAGCCCGACAACCCGCTCAGCGGTTGCCGAATCGGCGTGTCGGCCGAGAGCTCAAAGCTCTACATAATTCTGGTTTCGCTCGCGCAACAGCGAGCGGCGGTGATGGACTGCTATGTAATGAGTGCTGTTCGTGCGATGTCGGCGATGTTCGCATTGCTGCTGCTGGTGATTGCCGGTGCTGCTGGCGCGGCCGCAGTGCCGCCCGAGACGGCTTCCGGCGCACTCGGCGAAAGGATGGTGGGCTGGGACACTTACCGTCATCTGGATCGGTTGCCGTATCTGAGCGCCGACACGCAGACCCGGCAGCTGTCGAGCTTCGATCGAAGCGGCGGCAATTACGACATCTCCACCGGTAATAAGAACGGCAACGGCGGCTGTCTGGCATCTGGTGGTGCCGGCTGTGTGGTCGCCGAAGATCGCGGTGCCGGCGAGATTGATTCGATCTGGTTCACCCGCGACGGCGGCAACGTGACCGCGCTCGGAAACATCCGCATCGACCTGGATGGGCACACGGTGATCGACGCGCCGCTGCAATCCCTGGTCGACGGCGCGCTGGGGGCGCCATTCGTCTGGCCCCTGGTAGCCAACGCCACGCAATCGCCGGGGGGCGTCTACATCAAGGTGCCGATGCCCTACCGGCAGTCGATGCGGGTCAGCGTCGCATCGCATTTGGAGTACTACCACGTCGACTACCGCCGGTTTTCCACACCCGACGGCGTGACCACGTTCTCGCGCTCCGACCCTGCCCAGGACGTGCTCGCCAAATTCCGCGCCGCCGGCGCCGTCGACCCCAAACCGGCAGCACCCACAGCAAGGCATAACCATCGCGTCAACCAGATTCCCGCCAGCACCGGGCTGCAGATCGCGGAATCGACCGGCTCGGGCAGCATCTCGGCGCTTCACTTGCAGCTGCCACAACCGGCAGATCAACTATTGGCCGGCCTGCGGCTGCAAATCGAATTCGACGGCCGAACAATGGTTGACTCGCCACTGGGCGAATTCTTCGGCGCTGGACTGGGCACCGACAACGTCGGATCGCTGATGTTCGCGACGATTCCGCAACCGGACGGGTCGTTGTCGTTGGCAGCTTGGTGGCCAATGCCTTTCGCGCACACCGCCCACGTCACGCTCGTCAATACCACCGGCAATCCGGCGGCCGGGATCGACAGCGATGTCGTGTTCACACCCGACCCGCAGTGGGCCTCCGCGCTGGCCGGCGGCCGGGCGGGCTACTTCACCGCTCGTTCGCATGCCGGACCGACGACTGTGAGTCAGGACTGGATTTTTGCCGACGAAGAAGGCCACGGAAAATTCGTCGGCGTCAGCCACACCATCCGCGGATCTCGGATCAAAACGTCGTTTGGTGATGACTCTCCATATTTCCTCGAAGGAGCCGAACGGGTCTACACGGACGGTTCGGCGTCGCCGCAGTGGTACGGCACCGGCACCGAGGACTTCTACGAGGGCGGTTGGTACTTCCACAACGGCACCACCTACAGCGACCCGCTGACCGGGCAACCCGATCAACGCACGGCCACCGGTGGATGCGCCGACTACTGTGTGGCCGTCTACCGGCTCATGCTCGCCGACGCTATCGACTACCACTCCGCAATCAGGTTCGGCATCGAGCACGGTAAGCGCAACATGGTCCAACCCGATTACAGCTCAACCGCTTTCCTCTACACACAACCAAACGACACCACCAACCCCAGCGATGAAGTCAACCCCGCCGATCCGGTCAGCCGGCTGCTACACGGCTACGCCGACGGCGATGCCGGTAACCAGCTGCTCGTCAGCGAATACGAGGGCAGCGACGACACCCGCGCCATCCCCGGTTTAGTCAGCGCCACTCACAACGCAATCTCATTCCACATCCTCATCAGCCCGGACAACCACGGCATCGTGCTGCGTCGCACGTCGGACCAACTCACCGGCTACCAATCAGCAGACGTCGCCATCGACGGCACACCTGCCGGTATCTGGTTGGAGCCGCGTAGCAACAGCGCACACCGCTGGCTCGATGACACCTACCTCGTGCCCTACCGCCTCACAGCCGGCAAAAACCTCGTCACGGTCAGCCTCACACCTACGCCTGACACGCCGCCCTGGACTGCCAGCCGCTACCACATCGACGCGCTGACTGCGCCCTCTTAGGCTCGCCCGGGCCCATCACCGGCACCATCTGTTGTCGCTGACTGACGTCTGCGAATACGCTGCCATCGGGGTGGCCGTTATAGGAAGAGAGAAATGTCCCCACCGATTCGGCCGTAATCGTTGCATGCGTGGCGGTTGTCGCGCTCGCGCCACCCGCCGTCGCTGACCCGGGCGACCCAATCCCCGGTAATGGTGTCTTCATCGTCGGACCCGACATGGCACCGGGCCTTTATCGAACGGGCGGGACGGCGTCGACCTGGGGAGTTTGGATAAACAACATCCCGACCCAGGGCGAAATGTGCTCGTGGTTTACCTACAGCACACCCGATGCGAGCAAGGACCATGTAGTCCAGGCGAATAGCTCTATGGGTCCGATGTACGCGAATATCAATACGACGATCAAGGCCTTCGAGTCGCAGAACTGTCAACCCTGGACGCGAGTCCCATAAGCAGGGTCAGCACGATTCAGGCTTAAGGCCGGTTGCATAGTTGAGGCGTCGCCGGCCGAGACGCCAAGCTCTGCTCGATTGTTCTCCCGCACGGAGCGGGAGATGGTTCGTCGAGGCTTGCGATCCACGAGAGCGGGTAAACCTCGGACGACCCAGAACGGAGCGGCATGAGCGAAAGCGTCCAGACCGGAACCATCACCACGCAAGTCCCGGCACGGCTGGACCGCCTGCCCTGGTCGCGGTTTCACTGGCGCGTCGTGATCGGTCTTGGCGGGGTGTGGATCCTCGACGGACTCGAGGTCACGATGGTCGGCAACGTGTCGTCCCGGCTCACCGAGAAGGGCAGCGGCATCGAACTCGACCCCGCACAGATCGGCGTGTCCGCGGCGATCTACATCGCGGGGGCCTGCTTAGGCGCATTGTTCTTCGGTCACCTGACGGACCGCTTCGGACGACGCAATCTGTTCATGCTGACCCTCGCGGTCTATTTGATCGCCACCGTCGCGACCGCATTCGCTTTCGCGCCTTGGTATTTCTTCATCACGCGCTTTTTCACCGGCTCGGGGATCGGCGGCGAATACGCCGCCATCAACTCGGCGATTGACGAGTTGATCCCCGCGCGCGTGCGTGGTCGCGTGGACCTGGTGATCAACGGGACCTACTGGCTGGGTTCGGCGGCGGGAGCGGCCGGTGCGCTGGTGGTGCTGAACACGTCGAATTTCCCGGCCAACATCGGCTGGCGGCTCGCCTTCGGCATCGGAGCCATCTTCGGCATCTTTGTCCTTCTTGTTCGGCGCAACGTTCCGGAGAGTCCTCGCTGGTTGTTCATTCACGGGCGCGACGAGGAAGCCGAACGGGTCGTCGCCGCGATAGAAGAAGACATCGCGCAGGACACCGGCCAGCCGCTGCCTGAGCCGCAAGGGCGGCCGCTCAAAATCCGCCAGCGCGAGACGATTTCGTTCCGCGAGATCGCCAGTGTGGCGTTCAAGCTGTACCCGCGGCGCGCCGTTCTCGGGTTGGCGCTGTTCATCGGGCAGGCGTTTCTCTACAACGGTGTGACGTTCAACCTCGGCACACTGTTGAGCGGGTTCTACGGAATCGCCTCCGGGAAGGTGCCGCTCTTTTACATCCTGTGGGCGCTCAGTAATTTCATCGGCCCGCTGGTACTCGGGCCGCTGTTCGACACCGTCGGGCGCAAACCGATGATCACCTTGTCCTATGTCGGTTCGGCAGTGGTGGCCGTCGTCCTCGCGGGGCTATTCGTCACGCAGGCTGGCGGCGTCTGGGCGTTCATCATCGTGCTCGCAATGGCGTTCTTTCTCGCCTCAGCCGGTGCCAGCGCGGCCTACCTGACGGTCAGCGAGATCTTTCCGATGGAGACCAGGGCGCTGGCGATCGCGTTCTTCTACGCCGTTGGCACGGCGATCGGCGGTATCACCGGGCCGTTGCTGTTTGGTCAGTTGATCAATTCGGGGGAGCGTGGCCTGGTGGTCTGGTCATTCCTGATCGGAGCGGCAGTGATGGCCGCTTCGGGCCTCGTCGAACTGTGGCTGGGTGTCGCGGCCGAGCAACGCCCGCTGGAAGAACTGGCTTTGCCGTTGACGGTGGCCGACGCCGAGCGTGACGAGTGAGGCTTCACGTCATCGTTAACGCCAGCTGAACATTTGTCGCATGTCGCCAAGGCGTTGGATGCGGGGTGCGCCCTGGACGCAACTTTGGAACACTCGGGAACTATGAGACGTCTGCTGATGTTGACAAGCGTCGCCGCCATGATCGGTATTGCCGCGCCCGCATACGCCGACCCCCCGTCCAGCGCCGACGAGGACTTCATTTCCCAACTCAAAGCCGCCGGGCTCACCGATCAGGACCCGGCCTCCGCGATCGCGGTTGCCAAGGACGTGTGCTCGTTAGTCGACAAGGGCACGCCGGACGCGGAAATCGAGAGCAACCTTGTGTCGCGCAATCCGGGCTTAACGGCGCACGGCGCCGCCGAGTTCATGACACTCGCGGCCGGCGAGTACTGCCCGAAGTATCTGACCGGCCAGGGTCGACCTCCGAAACCGCCGGGTGCGCAAGGCAACTAGGGCGAGCGGCTAAGCGCCGCTGCGAACCCCTCGTCGGCGGTAGCGCGCATCCGCTCCGATAATCGAAGCAGGTCGTGCTCGCCTATCCCGTTCTGCACCGTGTAGGCAAGTTGCCTTAACTCGACAGAGCAGTTGCGCAATTCCTCAAGTAGCCGCGCCTCTACGGTGAACATGACCTTCTTCCTCAGGCAGGACGGACCAAAAGCCCGTTAATCCAACTTAAAAATGTACGCAGCCCAGCGGCTGGTTGGCGAGACACCGTGACCCCTTTTTACGGGACTTTGACACGCCGTTTACGCCCCCGAGGATCCCGCTCCACGTCTGTACTGGAATCCGCGCCACGATTTGACCGACGTTGGTCAAGCTTGGAGAGTTGCGTTATTCCCGCAGGCGCGCCGGCCCGTCGAGGGAGTCTGCATTTCTCACCCAATTCGGGCCCGTACGTCACGGCCCCGCAGTGACATCGCCATGTCAAGTGGTGACCGCATGAACACGCAGTGCTGCCGACCAGCATCCGCTCGGGCCGCATCAAATGACCGCGGGGGCAACGCAACGGGGGCGGGCCCGACCACTGACTCGACGGGAACCGCACCAGCTCACCGACCGCAGTCATGGGGCGACGGTAGGCGTCCACCCTGCGTGCCACATTAAGAATTCGGGTGAGCTTGCTGAGAAAGAAGTATCTCCGCCCGCCGTCTACGCGGATTTCCGGGTTTGTTCAATTCGACGTAATTCAAAATCACCCGGCGTACGTTCGCCGATTTCTTCCGCCGAAGCTTTGCGTCGCCACGTAACCTAATCGGGTGCAGATCGGAGTGCTGGGGGCAGCACGTATCGCGCCGCCGGCGCTCATCAAACCGGCCAAGGAAAACAGTGATGTCGTGGTGGCCGCTGTGGCCGCCCGGGATGTCTCGCGTGCTCAGGCATTCGCCGCCAAACACGGCATCGCCCGAGTGCACGGCAGCTATGAGGCGCTGCTCGCCGACCCGGATATCGATGCTGTCTACAATCCGCTGCCGAATGGTTTGCACGGCAAATGGACTCGGGCTGCATTGGCGGCCGGTAAGCATGTGTTGTGTGAAAAGCCGTTCACCGCTAATGCCGACGAGGCCCGCGAAATCGCTGAGGTGGCCGCACAGTCGGATCGGGTGGTGATGGAGGCGTTCCACTACCGCTACCACCCGCTGGCCTTACGGATCGAGGAGATCATCGCCTCGGGCGAGCTGGGCAAGCTCACGCGGGTCGAGGCGGCTCTGTGCTTCCCGCTGCCGAGGTCCTCGGACATCCGCTACAACTACTCGCTCGCCGGCGGCGCGACCATGGACGCTGGGTGTTATGCCATCCACATGGTCCGCACGTTCGGCGGTTCAACGCCGGAAGTTGTTTCAGCGCACCCGAAATTGCGCGACCCTGAAATCGACCGGGCCATGACGGCCGAGGTGCGGTTTGCCGAGGGGCACACGGGCCGGATCCGTTGTTCGATGTGGTCGGCGCGCCTGCTGGACATCAGCGCTCACGTGGTTGGTGACCAGGGCGAGCTGCGTGCGCTCAATCCGGTGTTGCCGCAGATGTTCCATCGGCTGTCAGTCCGATCAGCTGCCGGCAAACGTGTGGAGCGTTTTCCGCGCAGGGCCTCCTACGCCTATCAGCTGGACGCCTTCGCCGGGGCGGTGCTGCGCGGCGAACCGGTCAAGACCACGCCCGAAGACGCGATCGTGAACATGACCCTTATCGACGCGATCTATCGCGCCGCGGGCATGCCGCTGCGGGAGCCGAGCTGACCGGTCACGGGGCGACGGGCCGGTTCGTCCATTGCCGGTCGGGTCGACGTGCCGAGCGAAACCATCCGCCCGCTGCGCCGGTGCCACCGTCGGTCGGGATCGTGTGGCCGGTGACGAAGGCCGACAGGTCGGAGGCCAGGAACAGGATCACGCGTGCCTGGTCCTCGGCCAACCCCATCCGTCCGACCGGAACCCATTGCGGCCACTGCAGCTGCTCTTCGGGGGAAAGCCACTGCGAGTACGGCACCTGAAGTGATTCGGTGACATCGGGCCCGATCGCGTTGACCCGTATGCCGTCGCGGCCTACCTGCACTGCGAGGCTGCGGGTGAAGTGGATGACGGCGGCTTTGAAGGCGGCGTAGACCGGATCCTCCGGGTAGCCGCGCAGTCCTTCGACGGACGAGACATTGACGATTGCGCCGGCGTGCCGGTCGATCATTGCCGGCAGGAAGGCGTGGGTGACAAGGAAGACGTGGTGCAGGTTGATCCGGTAAAGCTCGTCCCACAATTGGGCGTCGGTGTCGACGAAGTCGCCCGGGTGACGCAGCCAGTGGCCCACGTTGTTCACCAGGACATCCACCCGTCCGTGGCGTTCTAGCACCGAACGCGCCAAGCCGGTGACCTGGTCGGCATCGCGGACATCAGTGACGGAAGCGGCCGCTGAGCCACCAGATTCGCCGATCGCGTCGGCAGTCTGCTGAGCGCGTTCAGCATCGATATCGGCGATGACCACGAGGGCGCCGTGTTGCGCGAACAGCCGCGCCGTCGCCGCGCCTATCCCGCCACCCCCACCGGTCACGACCGCAACCCGATTTGCGAGGAGGGCGCCGGCACCCGTTGCGTTGTCGATCGTCATATCGTCGACCCCTTTCAGTACGGTCAAAAGTAACTCGTCAACGACGGCATGCCGCAATCGTCGATGCTGTCCGCTATTGAAAGCGCAAGCCCGATAGCAAATTTCACGGTGAACACTTAGCTGCTTTACGCCCAGCGCCGCAGGGTAGGGTTTGCGGCCATGTGGAGTTCGATGGCGTTGCTCGCGCTTCCCATTGCACTCGACCCGGTGCGTCTCGGCCTCAACCTTCTCCTCATTTCCAGACCACGGCCCGCGCAGAACCTGCTCATTTACTGGGTAGGTTGCCTGACACTCGGCCTGCTCCTACTGCTGGTCCCGATTTTGGTATTGCACTTCACACCGACGTTTTCTGCGTTCGCGCACGACTTGGCCAACCCGGCCACGCCCGTCAGTTCTACCGTCCACTACCTCGAAATCGTCGCCGGTGTACTCGTTCTATCGATCGCCGCCCTGATGGCGGTGCGCTTTTTCACGCGGCAGCGGACGCAGCCGCCCGCGCAAAGCGCAAACACGACGGCTCTGTTAGTCGACTCCGATCCACCGAACCCGATCTCGCGGCTGCTGGGCCGTGGCAAGGATGCGCCCGCCCAAGACGGATCGGGGTCTGCGGTTCGGCGGCTGCTCAGTCGCGCCAACGTCGCATGGGAAAGCGGGTCACTGTGGGTCGCATTGGCGATCGGCTTCTTTGCGGCCCCGAACCCATCGATGGTTATCTTCGGCCTTACCACCATTCCGACATCGGGCGCCCCGATCGGCATGCAGATCGGCGCGGCCATCGTGTTCCTCGTCGAGACACTCGCGCTTGTCGAGATCGTCCTGGTCGGCAGTCTGATCACACCAGTCAAGACCCAAGCGCTTTTGCGACTGCTCCACGACTGGGCACGGGCCTATCGCCGGCAGATCCTGGTCGCCATGCTGACATTGGTCGGGCTGGCGCTAGTGGCTCAGGGCATGGGCTTCATCTAGCCGATGGCCTGGTCGTGCGGCTCAAGCAACATCTCGCGAGCCGATCGAGGGGTGGGCCGCGGGCGCCGTGGCTCACGGACCCCGGCATCGCCGTCACCGCGCAGCCACAATCGGACGACCGATCCGGCCCCGACCATGGCACCAGACTCCGGGCTCTGGTCTGTGACGACCCAGCCCTTTTCTCCCTGCTCATCCGGTTGCGCGTTGATCGCGGTCAACCCCTCGGCTCCGAGCACGTCACGGGCCTCGGCCCATTCCAGCCCAACAACGTTGGGCACTTTCACCTTCGATGCCCGGCGCTGCTCTTGGGCGCGCATCTGCACCAGGTGCGAGGCGGCATCGGCCAGAACCGTCGACTCGGCACCGGGGGAGTCGTCGAGATCACGCCACCGTTCCCATGCCGATTGCCGCGTGACGCCTAAATGAGTGGCGATCTCAGCCCAGGATTTACCGTGTGCTCGGGCAGCTCGAACAGCCGCTAGCTCCGCTTGGTCCAGGATGCGGCGCACAACACCGATGTCGGACAGAGCGTCGAGCCCGTCGTCGTCACCCTGGCGCTCGCTGGCCGCCGCAAGCCGCCGCCACGCTTGCCGGGCCTGCTCCCAGGCGTCCGCAATGTTCATGCTGTCAGGTTATCCTGACACAACGCGGATGGAAATGCCGCCGGCAAGGCGGATCCTTCGCCATATCATCGGGTGATGAGCGCCGGTGGGCTGGATACCGTGGGCTCGCCGGCATTCACCGACGAGGAGTCGACGCGGTATCGCGCCGCCGGCTGGTGGTCCGACGCAACGCTGTCCGACGCGGTCCGCCGTAACGCCGACCACGCACCGGACCGTTGCGCATTCGCCGACGATCCCGGCGTGGCTCTCACCTGGAGTGAATTCGACTGTTCAGCAGACGCTCTGGCCGAGCAGCTAGCCGGCGTCGGCGTGCAGCGGGGCGATCGGGTTGCCGTGTGGCACGGCGACTCGAGAGCCATCCACGTCTTGTTCGTTGCGATCGAGCGTTGCGGCGCCGTCGTCGTCGGCATCGGCGCGCGCGCCGGCACCCGTGAGGTCGCCGCGATACTGCGTAGTTCGCGACCGAAACTGCTGATCAGCGATCAGCAACGCAGTGACGCCGCGACACAGGTCGCAGCGGACGTGGCGGCCGAATTCCCCGTCCCGTCTCTGGTCTTGGCCCATGATGCGGACTTCCCGCGCCTGGACATCGACGCGACGCCCGGGGCGGTGCGGGTCGGGTGCCAACTCGGTCCCGACGACGTCTTCCTGATCAACTCCACGTCCGGCACGACCGGGTTGCCCAAGTGCGTCGTGCACACGCAGAACCGTTGGTATTACTTCCATCAAAAGGCGGTCGCGAACGGTGAATTGACGTCGGACGACATCTTCTTGCCCGTCATTCCGACGCCGTTCGGCTTCGGACTGTGGACCAGCCATACCACCCCGATCTACCTGGGTGCGACCGCGGTGATCCTGAAGCGTTTCACCCCGAAGGCGACGTGTGAGGCCATAGCCCGACACAGAATCACCGTATTATGCTGTGTCAGTACACAACTGACGATGTTGATGGCAGACCGGGCTTGCCGGGATTACGACCTGAGCTCGCTCCGTATCGTTTTCACCGGCGGCGAGGCACTGCCGTATCGGCCGGCTGCCGAGTTCGAGGAGCTCACCGGCGCAAAGATTCTGCAGTTCTACGGCTCCAATGAAACCGGTCTGCTCAGCGCTACCACCGTGTACGACTCGCGAGAGCGCAGACTGCGCACCGGCGGCCGAATCGTGCCCGAGATGGCGGTCCGGCTCGTCGACGGCGATCAGGACGTCACCGCGACCGGCCGGGGCCAGCCCGCGTGCCGAGGTCCGGCGACCAGCCTGGGCTATCTCGGCGGCACCGACCACGACCAGTTGTTCACCCGCGACGGCTGGATGCGGATGGGCGACATCTGCGAGATCGACGCGGACGGCTATCTGAGCGTTACCGGCCGAACCTCCGATTTCATCCTGCGCGGCGGCAAGAACATCAGCGCAGCACAGGTTGAGGACGCCGCCATGACGCACCCCGCGATCGCGATAGCTGCGGCTGTCGCCATGCCCGACCCGGTGTTCGGTGAAAAAGTCTGCCTCTACGCCGAACTGACCGACTCGCAACCCATCGACCTGCCCGAACTCGTCGAATTTCTCTTAGCGCAGGGCGTTTCCAAGGAGTTGCTGCCCGAACGGTTCATCGTTGTCGATGAACTACCCCGATCATCCGGCGCAAAGATCGCCAAAGGCCGGCTCCGTGAAGATATTCGAGCCAGGATGGAGGCCAATCATGAACGCTCGTAATGCACGGCGAGGCGGCCTGGAGGTGTGGGCGCCTTCGGTGGTGCCCCCGATCGGAGTCGACTTGTCCGACGAGCAGTCGCTCGCCGTGGCCTTTCGCCACCTCGCCGCGATCGGCTTCGCGGAGAACATGGCAGGCCACATCACCTGGCAGCCCGACGGAAACAGCGACATGTTCGTCAACCCGTGGGGGTTGTGGTGGCAGGAATTGACCGCATCCGACATCTGCGTGGTGGACAGCGAAGCGCGGGTAGTCCGCGGCCGTTGGGATGTCACGCCGGCGATCCATATCCACACCGAGCTGCACCGCGTCCGCGCCGACGCGCGAGTGGTCATTCACAATCACCCGTACTACGTGTGCGTGCTCGCCGCGCTCGGCAGGCTGCCCGAGCTGGTTCATCAGACCGGTTCGCTGTTCCTGGACGACCTGTGTTTGGTCGACACGTACGACGGCGAGATCGACAGTCCCGACCGCGCAGCCGATCTCGCGGCCCGCATCGGCGGCGCCAACTTGACGATCCTGGCCAACCACGGGGTCATCGCAACGGGGCGCAACCTGCCCGAGGCCGTCTACCGGGCGGCGTCGATCGAGCGGGTTTGCAAGCTGGCCTACGACGTCATGCTCACCGGAAAGGAAGCGGTGAAGATGAACTGGTCGGACATGGCGGGCATGCAGGCCTCGCTGATCGAGCGAGCCGCCGACGTGTATTGGGCCGGGGCGGCGCGGATGACGATCAAAGCCGATTCGGCTGTGCTGAACTGAGCGGACTGCCGAAACATGAAATCGATTGACGAGCTGGCCGCCAACCTGAACTTCACGACCGCCAAAACCGGGGAGGATCGCTCCGTCACGTTCCTGCCCGATCCGCCACGGGCCCAACGCCGCTACACGGTGATCTCCGTCGACGATCACATCGTCGAGCCCCCGGACACCTTTACCGGACGTCTACCGCGCAGATTCGCCGGCCGAGCACCCAAAGTCGTCGAAGCCGGCGACGGAGGGCAGACCTGGGTCTATGACGATCAAGAACTGCCCAATGTCGGGTTCAATGCGGTGGTTGGCCGACCGGTGTCGGAGTACGGGTTCGAGCCGGTCCGGTTCGATGAAATGCGCCGCGGCGCATGGGATATCCACGACCGCGTCAAAGACATGGACCTGAACGGCATCTACGCGTCGCTCAACTTTCCGTCGTTTCTGCCGGGGTTCGCCGGCCAGCGGCTGCAGCAGGTGACCAAAGATCGCGATCTGGCGTTGGCCTCCGTGCGCGCATGGAACGACTGGCACCACGACGTGTGGGCGGGTTCATATCCCGACCGCATCATTCCGTGCCAGCTGCCCTGGCTGCTGGATCCCGAGCTGGGCGCCACGATGATCTACGAGAACGCAGAGCGTGGCTTCCACGCCGTCACGTTCAGCGAGAACCCGGCGATGCTCGGGTTGCCGAGTATTCACTCCGGACACTGGGATCCGATGATGGCGGCCTGCGCCGAAACCGGCACCGTCGTGAACCTCCACATCGGATCTTCGGGCTCGTCGCCGTCCACCACCGAAGACGCACCGCCGGATGTGCAGGGCGTGCTGTTCTTCGCCTATGCCATCTCGGCAGCGGTCGACTGGTTGTACTCCGGGCTGCCCAGCAGGTTCCCCGATCTGAAGATCTGCCTGTCCGAAGGTGGGATCGGCTGGGTCGCAGGGCTGCTGGACCGCCTCGACCACATGCTCAGCTATCACGCAATGTATGGCACCTGGGCGTCGATGGGTGAGAGTTTAACTCCTGCAGAGGTTTTCACTCGCAACTTCTGGTTCTGTGCGGTGGAAGACAAGTCGTCATTCGTGCAGCACGACCGCATCGGCGTCGACAACATCATGTTGGAAGCCGATTACCCGCACTGCGACTCCACCTGGCCGCACACCCAAGAAACGATCCACGAACAAATCGGCAATCTGCCAACGGATCTGATCCGCAAATTCACCTGGGAGAACGCTTCGCGCCTGTATTCCCACCCCGTGCCCCTCGAGATACAGCGGGATCCCGAGACGTTCTAATGGCAAGCCGATGGCGCACACTGCTGTGGGGGATTGCAGTCGTCGTCTTCTTGCTCGGCATCGGCGGAGCGCTCATCCGCGGATTCTGGGGTGTCAGCCAGGATTGTCACGCCTGGGCGAACAGCCACGGCAATCGGCTCGTGCAAGACGACTGGTGGGCCAAGACGCGGGGCTGTGTAGCAGGAACTCCCGGCGGCGATGAGATCATGCACAGCGAAGACCTCGGCAGCAAAGCGACGGGCTGGGTGTGGCAGTTCGCGATCTTTGCGGTCGGCACCTTGCCGGCAGTGGGCATGATTGTTTTCGTCAGCCGGCATCCAAGAGACTGACGTTTGCCCTGGCTACACTTCGGGGACTGTGACCAAGAGACGACCCCACGCCCAGCAGCGGCGACGCGAGTTGTGCGACGCCGCGATCGAGTTGTTGGCGCAGGACGGTGCACGGGGTCTTACGCATCTACGGGTCGATCGACGCGCCGGGGTCGCTGATGGATCGACGTCCTTTTACTTTCACACCCGCGCGGACCTGCTGCGGGCGGTCACCGATCGCGTGGTCTCGCAAGACGTTGCTGATTTCGAAGCCGCGATGACCGCGGCTAAGGCAGCCGATGGCGATCAGCAGGCGACACTTTTGTCGCGACTGGCCGAACAGGCCATGCGAACCGCGGTGGAGCCGGAGCGGTCTCGTGCGCGCGCTCGATTCGAGTTGATGATGATGTCGCAACGGGATCCCGAGTTGGCCGCCGTTTTCCGAAACCTGATGGACCGCTTCGTCGCGATTGGCGAAGAAGCCGTCGCGCAACTCCAAACCCGAAACGCGCCGCTCGATACCGCGCTGGTCAAGGCGCAGGCGTTCGCAGTGATCACCTTTCTGGGCGGGTTCCTGTTCCGATTGGCCAACGGCATTGCCGGCGTGCGCAACGCCCGGGAACTCGAGGGTTATCTGCACGCCGTCATCGCGGGTGTCGCAGCCGAACACAGCCGGGCGGCCGACACCTGCTAGGCCTATCCAGTCGAGTTGGGGCTGACCAGGACTCGACCCTCGGCCGTTGCGTTGCGGACCAGATCGAATGCTTCGCTAATCCGGTTGAGTTGCAATGTCGGACCGATCACGCCGCTGGGATCGACTGCGCCGCTGGCGAATGCAGCGATCACTTCCCGAAACTCGTCGGGCCGGTAGCACACCGAGTAGCGGATGGTGAGTTCCTTGAGCAACGCCGTAACGGGTTCGACGGGTGTGGGCTCGGCGCATGCGCCGGACACCACGAGACGTCCGAGCGGTCGCAGGGCGGCCTGGCATGCCTGCACGAGTTCGGGACGGCCGACGCATTCCATGGCCACGTCATATCCGGCAGCATCCGCGTCGGAGACCGAGGCCAGAACGTCGCTGGCGCCCATCGCAAGTGCGAATTCGCGGCGATGCTGGTCCGGGTCGGCGACGGTGACGCGACCCCCGCCCTTCTGCAACGCCCACACCAACGTCGTCAGGCCGACGCCGCCTGCACCGACGATCAGCACATCGTCGCCGAGGGCGATCTCGGCGCTATGCACGCCGTGCAGCCCGACGGCGAATGGCTCAACCAACGCCGAATAACTGGCGGGCAGGTCGGCGGGCAGGGCAAAGGCATGGCGAGCAGGCACGACCGCCAGCTCGGCGAAGCCCCCCGCCGGCCCCATCCCCATATAGCGTGTCTGCGGGCAATGCGATACCACACCGGCCGTGCAGTACTGGCAAGAACCGCATGAAAAGACTGGCAGAACAGCGATATTCGTGCCCTCATGCCATTCGCGTGCGTGCGACCCTACCGCGACGATTTCGCCACCCAGTTCGTGACCCATGACCATGCCGGCGGGCGCATATTGCTGCGCCTTGACGTCAGACCCGCAGACCCCGCACGCGGCGACGCGGATAACCAACTCGTCGACACCCGGTGCCGGATCTGGCATCTCGACAACATCGAACCCGTGGTCCTCCGTGGTGACTGCTGCCTTCATGCCACGTCCTCGAGCTCGACGTCGAACACCGACAGGTATTCGTCGAACAGCGGCTCCAAGTCGGCCCGTGTCACACCGGACCCGTCCAGGGAATAGGGCGCTTTCCCGTGGCGATCCTGCGGATGCTCCTCCAGCCAGCGCAACATCGCGTGTTCGGTGGCGGCAGTCAGATCGTCTGCGGCCCAGTCGTACAGCGAGCGCATCACCGCGATGGGATCGCGCATCAGGTCGGCGTAATGCAGATCGAAGAAACGGTCATCGCCGATGCGCCTCCGGGTCTGCAGCGGTCGGGTGACGTGGGCGCGGAGCTGCCGCAACACGTTTCCGACGACCACGTCGACGTCCACGTCAGCACTCATCACCGCACGCGACAGATAGTTCAACCGCAGGAAGGACGCGGCGGCGGTGAACGGGTCTCGGTGTGCCCACACGACGCGCGCGTCGGGAAACGTCGCCAGCAGCGCATCGATGTGCACCGCGTGCGACGGCATCTTGAGTGACCAGATGCCCGGCGCCCGGGACTGCAGCAACTGCAACACAACGCGCTCATATGCATACGAGCTCGTCATGTCAGTCGTCAGAAGCCATTCCGCGTATTCGGGGGTCGGCATGAAGGCCTCCCAGAGGTAGGCCTTGAAGTCCTGGTTCTGCACGAATATGCACTCGGTGGGTCCGTCGGCCTCGTCCCAATGGACCATCGGGATGTTGGCCGCCTTCAAACCCTCGGCCAGCACCTCGAGTTCAGCCTTCTTCTTGAGGCAGCGTGGATCATTGCGCAACGTGTCCGGCGTGGAGGGCGGCACGGAGTCCTCGGCCTCCCAGGTCAGCAAGGACCGGCGGTGCGGATCTTGATCGAGCAGATAGCTCGCCAAGGAGGTGCCGGTGCGAGGCAACCCGAGTACGACCAGGGGGCGTTCGATCCGCTCATCGGCGATCCCGGGGTGTTGCTTGACGTAGTCGATGACGCGCAGCCGATTCCACAAGGCGTCGACGAATTGGCCGTAGACGAAGTCACGCCCGCCCGGACTGACTCCAGGTGCGGATTCACAGGTCTCGATAAGCAGCCGCAGACCTTCCTGCCACGAGTCGTGGCCGAAGTCGTCGAGCTCGGCACGGTCGCACGCGCGAGTGACGAGTTCGTCGAAGCGTGCCGCGGTGCTCGAGGAAAGCGACGTCGTCATGCCCGCAGATACTATACGGCCGTAGAGAACAAATGTTAGGTTATGGGCGCGCCGATCTTGGAGGGTGAACCAACCGATGCCGCCGTCACTCGACGAACTCGTCAAACAAGGGGAGGGCCGCCAGGATGCCGTCGACATGGGCGACGGCATCTTCATGTCCAAGAACATCGCCAACAGTTACCTGGTGACCACGCCCGACGGGGACGTGCTGATCAACACCGGAACAGATTTCGAAGCAGACGAGATCAAAGCGCGTTTCGAACGCGTCAGTCCTGGGCCGCTGCGGGTCATCACCTTCACTCAGGGACATCCCGACCACGTCGGTGGGTGGAGCCTGTTCAACGGCCCGGGCGTCCGGACCATCGCCCAGGCCAACCACAGCGACGTCCGCGAGTACTGGCGCCACCTGCATCCGTTCTACGTGCGACGCATCATGACGTTGTGGGGCGCGTTCATGGACGTCGAGACGGCGGCTGCGCAACTTCCACCCGAACCGGTACTGACCGATTCGTTCACCGACAGCGACGCCTTCGAAATCGGCGGACGCCGGTTCGAGTTATTCGCCACTCCCGGCGGTGAGACCACCGACGCACTGATGGTCTGGCTGCCTGCGCAGCGAGCAGTGTTCATCGGCAACCTGATGGGGCCATTCTTCGGGCACGTTCCCAACCTATATACATTGCGAGGGGACAAGATTCGCAGCGCCATGGCCTTCATCCATTCGGTGGATCGTGTCATCGCGCTGGCGCCGGACACGTTGTTCAACGGTCACGAAGTCTTCCGCGGCGCGGACCGCATCGAGGCGACTTTGACCACGGTGCGCGACGCCACGACCTACCTGCGTGACCGCACCCTCGACGGCATGAATTCCGGTGATGACCTATGGACTTTGATGCACGACGTGACGCTGCCGGCGAACCTGATGCTGCCGCAGCTGCACGGGAAGGTGCCGTGGATCGTGCGGGCGATCTGGGAGGAGCACGTCGGTTGGTTCCGCTATGAGTCGACCACCGAGCTCTACGACATTCCCCCGTCATCGGTATGGCCCGACGTCGTCGACCTGGCTGGCGGAACCGGCCCGCTCACGGAACGAGCGCGCGCCCACGTCGAGGCGCAACGTCCGCTTCAGGCGCTGCACCTCACCGACATCGTCTTGGCTCAGTCGCCAGGTGACGCCCCCGCGTTGCGGGTGAAACACGCCGCGCTCGAACAGCTTCTGGCTGCCAGCGGCCGAGAAAACCACAGCGAAGTGCAGTGGCTGGAGCAGGAGATCAAAAGCACGGCAACCGGGGAGGATCGATGAAAGCCGAAAACCTGTACCACACCGGCATTGTCGTCGACGATCTGGACGCGACCATGGAATGGTTCAGTACAGTCGCCGGCTACATCTGGACCGACGTCGTTGAGGTCGAGCAAGTGGCGCAAACGCCGGCCGGCGAGGTGACCATCCCGATGAAAATGGTGTACTCGGGCGCTGACCCCCGACTGGAGCTTCTGCAGACCGTGCCCGGAACGATTTGGACCCCAGCCAATTCCGGTGTGCACCACATCGGTTACTGGTCGGATGACGTCGAATCCGATCTCGCGGCACTGGAGCGAAACGGACTGGACCTCGAAGTCAAGTCGTACAACCCCGATGGATCGGGAACGTTGCTGTGGGCATACGCCAAGGGCAAAACCGGGCCGCGCATCGAGTTGGTCAGCCGGGCCATGGAGCCGTTCATCAGCTACTGGTGGTCAACCGCCGGCAACCCGTAGTGCGGGCATCACCGCTTCGTCGACGTAGCGCAGATACTTCCAGGCGATGTCGGGCGGGACGCCACCGCACAACGGCGCAAGGGTGAGCATGCCGCCGCCCTGGACATGCGCGATCGCTTCATCAGCGGTGAAGATGCGGTGGGTGCGCGACATTGCACGCAGCTCATCGACGTCGCTGGCGTCGGCGATGCCCGTCGTGGTCTGATCGCCGGGATTCCACTCGGCGTATGCGCGCGCGTCGTGCAGCAGGTGCGGTCCGATCTCCTGCCAGGCGAGGTCGACGTCGGGGGCGACGAAGCACACGCTCGGCGTATCGCGATTCGGCAGCAGCGTCATACCGGGCTGATGACCGTGGGCACGAGAAGCGGCCTCGTACGCCTCCTGTGAACCAGGTACGTCGCCCTGCGCGAGATAGCCAAGCCCGTAGCGGCCGGCGCGTCGCGCCGCTGCCAAACTTCCTCCGCCCCAGAGCATTAGCGGCCCCGCCGACGAAAAGGGCGGCGGCGTCACTTTGATTCGGCGGCCGTCGTGCTGCACGACCTCGCCGGCAAGCAGCCGACGCAGGAGGCCGAGCTTCTCGTCGGCCATCCGTCCACGCGCCCGCAGGTCGAGCCCGAAGTGCTCGAATTCCTCGGGCCGGTAACCGAGCCCGAACACGTAGCTGGCACGCCCCTTGCTGAGGATGTCCAAGACGGCGATCTCTTCGGCAAGCCGAACGGGTTCGTAGAACGGGAGGATGACGATGAGCGTCATCATCAGCTGCTTGGTGCGTGCGGCGATGGCACCGGCGAGGATCAATGGCGTCGGCAGATAGCCGTCCGGCGAACCGTGGTGCTCGCAGATCACCGCCGCGAGGCAGCCCCGAGTTTCAGCCCACGCGCACATGTCGACGGCAGCCTCATACAGCTCGGTCGCCGCTGCCCCGAAATCAGGGGCGCGCATGTCGAACCGCATCGAATACATGGGCCGTTACCTGACATTGGCTCTCTACGGACGGATAGACTCCGCGGCCATGACCGTACCTCATTCACCGCTGGCGGGTCGACGCATTCTGATCACCGGTGGCGCCACCGGTATCGGTGCCGCCGCGGTGCGGGTGCTGCACGAGGCGGGGGCGCGGGTCGTCGCGACATACCATCGCACCGCTCCTGCCGACGACGTCGCCGCGGTGACGTGGCTGCAGTGCGATGTCCGGGATGCCGACGTGGTCGACACCACGTTCCGGGCAGCGGCAGAGAAACTCGGCGGCCTGGATGTATTGGTGAACGCCGCCGGCTTGTGGCAGGCGGGAGTGCCAGGGCACATCACCAGCGACGAAATCGACTTCCTGCTGGCAACCAACGTCAAAGGAACGATTCTCACCAATCAGGCGGCACACGCGGTGATGCGCGGCAGCGGCGGTCGGATCATTAATTTCGGATCCTCCGAGGCGGTGATGGGCAGCCCGATCGCCGCGGTGTATGCCGCCACCAAGGGTGCTGTTCAAGCCTGGACCCGGTCAGCGGCCAAGGCCTGGGGCGCGGACCGGGTGACCGTCAATGCGCTGGCGCCGGCCGTGCAAACTCCAGGTGCAGATCGGTTCCGGGAATTCCTGGGTCCGGATGCCGCGGCATTCATCGATCAGCAGATGAAGTTGTCAATTCCGCTCGGCGGCAAGCTCGGCGACCCGGCAGATGACCTCGGGCCGGTGTTGGTCTTTCTGGCCAGCGAGGGCGCCGGTTTCATCACCGGGCAGTTGATTCCCGTTGACGGCGGCCTTGCCATGGTCGGCGGCTGAGCGGAACGACTCCGATGGACCGCCTTGGCATCGAGATGCTCTGCGTGTTCGGCATGCCGCCAGTCGAATACGCCCACCTTGTCGCCGATCTGGGATGTCGTTACATCACCACCGGCTTGATCGGATTCGCACCGTTGCAGACGCTTGGCTACCAACCGTTTTCGCTGCGCGACGATCCCCGGTTGCGGCGGGATCTTCTTGCGGTGATGGATGACCGCGGCGTGTCGATCTCGTTGGGGGAGGGCCTGCTGATCGCGCCGGGCGTCGACGTTCGTTCGTATGCCGCCGATTTGGACATCATGGCCGAACTGCGGATCCCGCGGATCAACACGGTCAGCCTGGAGCCGGACCTGGCCCGCACGTTCGACGAACTGGCCGTGCTCACCGAATTAGCGGCCGAGCGAGGCATTTTGACGAGCGTCGAACCCGTTCCCGGTCTCGCCATCGCAGACCTGCCGAGCGCGCTGGCCGCCGTCGAGCATGTCGGCCGGGACGAGATCAGCCTGCTGATCGACACGATGCATGTGGCCCGCTCGGGTGCCGGGCCGGACGACCTTCGAGCGCTGCCCGCAGAGCGGATCGGTCATGTGCAGCTGTGTGACGTGCCGTTGCGGTCTACGAGGGAGTACCACTACGCCGAGGAGGCGATGTATCACCGGATGGTGCCCGGTGAAGGCGAGTTGCCGCTGGCCGAGATGCTCGCCGCCCTGCCACCCGACCGCGTCGTCGGGTTGGAGGTGCCGCTGCGGTCGCGCGCCGAAGCCGGTGTCAGTGCCTACGACCGAATACTCCCGTGCGTCGAGAGCGCACGGGCGCTGCTGACACAAGCGGACGAAATCCGTTGATTCAGTTGTGGCGAGCCGCTTCTTGGACGAGTTGCACGCGCGAGCTCAGGCCCAGTTTGGTGTAGACGTGGGTGAGGTGGGTCTGCACGGTGCGGGGTGAGACGAACAGCCGTGCGGCGATGTCGTTGTTGGCCAACCCTTCACTGACCAGTCGGACGACGTCGCGCTCGGTAGGGGTGAGCGAACCCCAGCCGCTGCTGGGTCGTTTGCGTTGGCCGCGACCCCGCTGCGCGTAGGCGATCGCTTCCTCGGTGGACAGGGCCGCGCCCTCGGCCCAGGCGGCGTCGAAGTCGGTGCCGCCCAAGGCGTCACGGACAGTCGCCGCCGAGGCCTCGCAGCCGGCGTCCCAGACCTTGAACCGCACCGCGCCCATACGCTGCCGAATGGCCGCTGCCGAGCCGAAGAGCCGGGCGGCTTCGAGGTGACTGCCGGCCTCGCCGGCCAGAACAGCGAGACATTCCAGGGTGTCGGAAGTGCCCAACGCCTCGAAACTTTCGGGAGCGCTCGCCAGTGCATCGTGGGCGTCGCGTTCAGCCTGCTCTGGCTCACCCTGTGCGATCGCCACGCGGGCGCGGTTGGTCAACGCCCACATCAGGACGACCCCCGGCGCTGTCGCGACCGCGTCGTCGGCCCAGCGCCGGGCCGCGATCAGATCCCCGCTCGCCAGTGCGGCTTGCGCAATGATGGGGCGCAGGTGCGCCGCGTACCCCGGCAGAACACTCACGTGCTCCCAGGTCGACGCGGTCGCGTCCAGCGCCGCCCCAACGTCGCCGGCGGCCAAGGCCGCGTTTGCCAACGCAAAGTAACCAACGCTCGCGACGAGCCCGCCGAACTCGGGCGCGGACTCCAGGCTGGCCTCGGCCGCGGCGCGGGCCGCGCCCGGATCCCCCTGCCACGCCAGCGCGGTGCCCTGATGCGCGAGGCTAAGCGCATGGAAGAGCCCATCGTGGGCGGCCTCGGCCTCGGCGACGACCGCGCGGAATTGTGCGACGGCTCCAGCCAGATCGCCCTGATAAGCCTTTGCCAAACCCAGGCAGATGCGGCAGTGCCGCGAGTTGGACCGGTCGCCGACCGCGTCCGCGAGGTCGCGTCCTTCTTCGGCGGCCACGCGCGCCGCGATCGGGTCACCGGCGGCGATTGCTGCGCTCGCCTGTGAGGTCAGAATCAGGCTGAGCGTCCACTTATCGTCCATTTCGCGGGCCAGTTCGATCGCCTCGGCGAAGTATGCCCCTGCCAGCTCGGCGTTGTAGGCGGCGGTAGCGCCGCAGGCGGTCAGCGCCCTGGCCAGCACGACCGGATCCTCGATCTCGCGTGCGAGCACCAGGGCTTGCTGCGCCTGACCCAGGCTGTCGGCAACGACCAAGATCATGTTGAGTACCGCTTTGTCGGCCAGCGCCCGGGCGCGTACCGCGGGCGCCAACCCGGTGTCCTGTGCAACCTCGTGGGTGAGGACGGCGTCGAACCACGCCAATCCTTCCCGGGGCCGGGCCCGCGCGAGCCATAGCGGCTGCAGCGACGACGCCAGCGCCAACGCCAGCTCGATTTCGGAGTTTTCGCGGCTCCACGAAAACGCGGCCCGCAGGTTGTCGATCTCGATGTCGGCCTGCTCGATGCGCTGCTCATAGTTACTGCCTGCCGGGGCGTCGAGCAGCGCCGCCAGCGCCGTGTAGTAATCACGGTGACGCGTGCGCACGGCGTCGGCTTCGCCGGACTCTCCGAGCTTTTCCTGCGCGTATTGGCGCACTGTCTCCAACAGCCGGTAACGGGTGCGGCCCCGGCTGTCGTCGGCCACCACGAGCGACTTGTCGACCAGCAGGCTTAGCTGATCCAGCACCTGATAACGCTCCACCTCACCAGAGCCGGCGACTGCTTGGGCGGCGTCGAGGTCGAAGCCGCCCATAAACGCCGCAAGCCGGCGAAACAAGACGCGCTCGGGCTCGGTCAACAGCGCGTGCGACCAATCCACCGAAGCGCGCAGGGTCTGCTGGCGGCGTACCGCGGTGCGCGCACCGCCGGTCAACAGCCGGAACCGGTCATGCAGGCTGTCGAGAATTTCGACCAGCGACAGGGCACGCACTCGCGCGGCGGCCAGTTCGATTGCCAGCGGCAAACCGTCCAGGCGACTGCAGATTTCGCCCACCGTTGCGGCGTTGTCGTCGCTGAGGGCGAAGTCGGGCCGAGCGCGGCGGGCCCGGTCGGTGAACAGTTCGAGGGCCTCATCGGCCAGCGACAGCGACGGCACCCGCCAACTCACCTCACCGGCCACCCCGATCGGCTCACGACTCGTCGTCAACAGGGTCAACCCCGCCGCCGCTGCGAGCAGCACATTGACCAACGCCGCACTCGCATCCAGTAGATGTTCGCAATTGTCCAGCACGATCAGCATTTGATGGTCTGCGACAAATCGGGTCAGCGTGTCCATCGTGGAGCGGCCGGGTTGGTCGGGCAGCCCCAGCGCGCGGGCCACCGTGATTGGCACAACCTCGGGGTCGGTGATTGGTGCCAGATCCACATACCAAACCCCGTCGATGAATTCGCCGGTGAGTTGTGCCGCGAGCTGTATCGCCAGCCGGGTCTTACCTGCTCCACCGGCACCGGTCAGGGTCAGCAACCGGCTCTCGCTCAAGAGCTCGCGGACCTGAGCCATCTGGGCGTCACGACCCACGAAACTCGTCAACTGCACCGGAAGACGCTGAGAAATAACGGCTTTGGACACTCGTAATGGCGGAAACTCGTTCACCAAGTCGGGATGGCACAGCTGCGCCACCCGCTCGGGGCGGGGCAGATCACGCAACGCGTGGGTGCCCAGATCGGTCAACCAGGTGTCGGCGGGCAGCCGATCGGCCACCAAATCTTCGGTGGTGCCCGACAACAGCGTCTGGCCGCCGTGGCCGAGATCGCGCAGCCGCGCCGTTCGGTTGATCGTCGGGCCGGCGTAGTTGCCTTCGTCGCGCAACTGGATCTCGCCGGTATGCACACCGATGCGCAACCGGATCGGGGCAAGCGGGGCGCGCTGCATCGCCAACGCCGCGGCAACCGCATCCGAGGCGCGGGCGAACGCCGCCACGAAGCTGTCGCCCTCACCCTGTTCGACTGGGCGCACGCCGTCGTGGGTGGCGATGATCTCCGACACCGTTTGATTGAGCCGAGCCACCGCGGCGGTCATCTGCTCGGGTTGGCTTTCCCATAGCCGTGTGGAGCCCTCGACGTCGGCCAGCAGCAACGTTACGGTGCCCGTCGGCAACAAACCGCTCACGTCTAGCTGACTCCAGTCCATCAAGGGCGTGTCGGCACGTGGATTGATCTCGCTCATGCTAGCCAGCATGCGGTCCCCATGAACCGCAAAACATCAGCACAAACGCGTAGATCGCGGCCCGCGGCGGCGCAATCTACGACCCCGCTCGCCGAAATCTACGAGTTACGGCGGATGGTCTGAGCCTCCTGAGGCGCGATCGTCAGACCATGACAACTAGCATGTGCCCGACCGTTGGCGAAGTGGGCCTGCCATCGATCGCATATGACCACCTCACTGACCCCGAAGAGGCGCACCGCGTCATCGGGCAGGCACGCCGGCGGGGGCCGATCGCAATCGGACCACACGGGCCAGAGATCTTGAGCTACGAACTGGTCCGCGCCATACTGCGCGACTCCCGCTTCGCCCCTGCCGTCAAGCCGGTCATGACCGCACAGGGCATCACGTCTGGCCCGCTGTGGGACAGAGCCAACCAGAGCCTCCTGGGACTCGA
>DATFYT010000217.1:0-3937 GCA_035314925.1 Mycobacterium sp.
GGTCGCTACAAGGCGCGCCTCGGGGAATGTGGCCAACAAATCGCCGGCGCCATACCAGTGGTCGACGTGGCCGTGGGTCACGTAGATAGTCGTCAGCCGTTTACCCGTACGTCCGATGAACTCTGCCAGCGCGGCCACATCCGTGCGAATGTGCTGCGCATCGATTAGAACGGCCTCTGACGGCCCGGACACCAGCGTGGACGTTGTTGCCGCAAACGTGCCCCCACCTTGTTCGAAGGGCAGAAACGGGCCGATGAACACGTCGGCCTGTAGATCGGCGCCGAGGGCCGATGGGGAAATTGCCATAACCTACCTCTCAGAGTGCGTCTGTGTATGTTTGCTTCTGTGCCGTAGCCACTTGCGCCTCCGCACTCGGCAGGCTTGCTGGTGGAGAGAACGCCTGACATCGAAGGTGGCACCCCGCGAGGCCGCGATCCTTCACCTATTCAGGTGAGGTCAGTTACGGCCGCAGATTCAGCAAGTCTTCGACAAAGATGATTGGTCGCGGTCTGCTGTTAGTGAGTCCGCCGGCAGTCTCGTACGCCAGCCTCAGCGAGGCGGCCAGGATTCCTTGAAAATGGGCGAGGACCGACCAGGATCGAAACAGGCAATTGACCCGGCTACCGAAGCCCATCACCCGAGCACGTGACCCGTATGCGCGCAGGCGCCTCACCCAAATGGATGACGGACCGCCAGCTGCGGCCATGTCATGTTTGAAGACGAACCGCGAGGTCCGCTTTACCACTCAGGGACACTGGTCATGACCACATCAACGACACCGACGATCGTTCTGGTGCATGGCGCGTTTGCCGACGCGTCCGGGTTCGCCGGGGTGATCCGCGAGCTACAAAGCGCCGGCCACGTCGTCATAGCGGCGCCCAATCCCCTGCGCAGCCTCGCCTTCGACGCCGCAGCGATATCGGCGATCGTCACTGCGATCGACGTTCCGGTGGTGCTCGTCGGGCATTCCTATGGCGGTGCTGTCATCACGCAGGCCTCAGCCGGGCTGGACAACGTCACCGCACTGGTCTACCTGGCCGCGTTCGGGCTCGAGGAGGGTGAAAGCTGCGCCAGTGTGCAACAACCCTTCCCCCCGTCGCTACTGGCAAGCACTTCCTATCCCACCGGTTACGACGCGCCGGGCGCACCGCAGGGCCCCGACCTCTACATCGCCAAGGAGCGTTTCCGCGAGACCTTCTGCGCAGACGTACCCGTCGATATCGTCGAGGTCATGTTCGCCACTCAGCGGCCGCTCTCGCTGGCTGCCCTTACCGAAAACGCCACCGCCGCCGGCTGGAAAGCCAAGCCATCGTGGTATCTGGTTTCCGAGCACGACAATGCCATCCCGCCCGACGCCGAGCGGTTCATGGCCGAACGCATGGGCGCCACCACCAAGTCCATCGCCGGCTCGCACACCGCCTTCATCGCCCAACCGGTGGCGGTGGCCGGCTTTATCGCCGACGCCGTCGGCGCGGGGTCCACCGCATGAGCCTGGCGATCACCTACCGGCGCTCCGGCGACCCCGCAGAGGTGCTCGAGGCAACCGATATTGGGGAACCTCCACCACCCGGGCTCGGTCAGCTGCAGGTACAAATCACCGCGTTCCCGATCCATCCTGGTGACCTGCTGGCCATATCCGCCTCATCAGCCTTGGCCGGCGAGCAGGTCGCGGGCATCGAAGCAACCGGGGTGGTCCTCGACGTTGGCGCCGGGGTGAGCGGTTTCAGCCCCGGCAGCCGGGTCAGCTTCTTTCCTCACTCTGGGGCGTGGTGCCAGATCGTCAATGTCGACGCCGCGATCGCGGCACCCGTGCCTGACTCAGTGCCCGACGAGGTGGCCGCCCAAATGCTGTGCAACCCGATCACCGCGCTGCTGCTGCGCCGCGCCGCACAGCAACACTTCGCCGTCGGGTTCGACGGGGTGGTGCTGAACAACGCCGCAGCCTCGTCGGTGGGCCGACTGTTTACCGCTATTGCCGAACACCACCAGATCGCCACGATCAGCATCGTGCGCAGCGAGGCGCGAGCCCACCAGCTACGGGACCGCTTCCCCACGGTGCCAGTGGTATCCACCTCCGACCCGGACTTTGTCGAACGGATACGGACTGCCGCCGCAGGCCGACCCATACCGGTCGCCCTGGACCCCGTCGGCGGCACCATGGCGGACGACCTCCTGTCGACCCTCTCCCCCGGCGGCACCCTGATCATCTACGGCGCGCTGGGCCAAGAGCCGATTCCGTTGCACGCCACCGCGGTCCTGCACTCGGCACTGGAGATCCGCGGGCTGACGATCAATCGGTGGCTCACTGCCGTATCAGCCGAGCAACGCGCCTCCGATGTGGCCAGTGCCGTCATGATTACAACCGGCATGCCGCAGCACTTTGACGTCGCAGCCGTTTACCCGCTCGACCGAATCACCGACGCGGTGCGCCACGTCTCCCAGCCCGGCAAGGTCGGCACCGTGGTAGTCAAGCCATGACAACACCCGAGCACGCGCAGCTGCGTGCGCGCGTCAACAAAACGTGGTGTGGCGCAAACATTCTCGCGTTACTGCTCGAAGGAGGGCATAACCGTGTTTAAGACAGTGGGATTCGTCGGCTCGGGGCCGATCGCACAGGCGTTGGCGCATCACTTGGTCGCCGCGCAGATACCGATGTATCTCAGCAACAGCCGCGGCCCCGACAGCCTGACTGACCTGGTGGCTGACCTCGGCGACCCGGCCCAAGCGGTGACCGTTGAGGAGGCGGCCGGCGCCGATCTGGTCATTTTGGCGCTGCCATTCCTGCGTGTGCCGGAACTTGTTGACGTGGTGGCGGATTGGAGCGGGCGGGTCGTGGTCGACGCCACCAACCAATTCGCCGAATACAGACCGGTTTACAGCGGCTATGTCGACCTGGGCGAGGAAACCGGCAGCGAATGGGTTGCCCGTCATCTGCCCGGTGCAACGATCATCAAGGCGTTCAACGCGATGTCCGCCAGTTACCTCGCGGCTGATCCGCGCCACGCCGACGGCCGCCAGGTCGTGTTCTACGCCGGCGACGACAACACCGCCTGCGCAGATTTCGATCAGCTGATCAGCAGACTCGGCTTCGCGCCGGTCTACGTGGGCGACCTGCGCGATGGCGGCAAATTGATGCAACTCGGGAAGCCTCTGAGCCTCCTCCATGTCATCAAACAGGTCTAATCCCAACGCATATCGAAAGGCCGTTATGCATAAACTGCAGATCACCGCACTTGGCGAACCTGCTGACGTTCTGGAACTCGTCGAATTCCAGGCGCCCGCACCGGGTCCCGGCCAGGTGCTCGTCGAGGTTGAGGCCGCCACCATCAACGCCTCGGACTTCCTCTACATCAGCGGTCGGTACTTCATCACCCCGCAGGTCCCATCCGACGTCGGCGCCGAAGGTGTCGGCCGGGTGTTGGCCGTCGGCCCCGGCGAGAACGAGGCGTTGGTCGGTGCGCGGGTGCTACTCCTACCGACCTACCGGCACGGCACTTGGGCCACGCATTTGATCGCCGACACGACCGATATCGTTGTCGTGCCCGACGATATCGATATCGTTCAGCTGGCGATGGTGGGGATCAACCCGATGACCGCCCTGCTGCTGTTGCGCAACTACGGCGATCCGTCGATGCCCGACCGCTGGATAGGCCAGACGGCGGGCAACTCGGCGGTCGGAGAGTACCTGATCAAGCTGGCGAAGCGGTTCGGGTGGAAAACCGTGAGTGTGGTCCGCCGCGAGGCCGCCGCCGAGCTGGTACGCAGCTGGGGTGGGGATCGCGTCGTCATCGACGAAGAGAATTTGGAATCCAACCTGGCCCAGTCACTGAGCAATGCCGAGCTCGACATCGTCGTCGACTCCGTCGGCGGCGGCGCGGCGCGGCAACTCGCCCACCACCTGCGCTTCGGGGGCACATTGGTGTCGTATGCGGCTTTG
>DATFYT010000218.1:0-11235 GCA_035314925.1 Mycobacterium sp.
CGTACCGTGTTGGCGTTTCGCTTGGCCGGGGTGGCTCGCAAGGCCGCTCAGTGGTGGCTGATGGTGTCGGAGGGAGTGGCCGACGTATGCGATTTCGACCCCGGCTACGAGGTGGCCGCCACCGTCGAGACCAGCCTGCTCACTCTGACCCAGATCTGGCGCGGCGACCTGTCGTGGTCCCGCGCGATGCTTAGCGGCAACGTCACCATCCACGGAGCCGCGGATGTTCGCCGGGCAGTGCCGGGCTGGCTCGGCCAGTCGCTCGCGGCCGCGGTCCCCCGCCCGGCCTGAGGTCGGCGCTAGTTGATCAGCGGGTCGCGCGGCATACCCAGTATCCGCTCGGCGATCTGATTGCGGGTCACCTCGGAGGTACCACCGGCTATCGCCATGCCCCGGGCGCCCATGATCAAGCGGCCCGACAGCACACCGGGCCCGTCAAGCAGCGCGACCTCAGGCCCCGTCAGCGCCGCCATGATCGCCGCGCCCTCGACCATGTGCTCGGCCAACTTCAGCTTGGTAATGTTGCCTTCCGGACCCGGGCCCGCTCCTTCGACGCTGCGTGCGACTCGGCGCAGATTCAGCAAGCGCAGGGCATTCTCCTCGGCAAGGTATGACCCGACCCGAATTCGCCCGCCCGCCAACCGATCCGGGTTGTCGCGGACCAGCTCAACCAGCTGCGTCGCCAACCCCTCGTAGAACGACCCGCTGCCGCCGATGCTGACCCGCTCGTTGCCCAGCGTTGCCCTTGCGACCGTCCAGCCGGTGTTGGGCTCGCCAACCACGTCCTCGTCGGGCACGAACAAGTCGTTGAAGAACACCTCATTGAAATCCGAGCCACCGGTGATCTGCCGCAGTGGCCGCACCTCGACCTCGGGGGCCTTCATGTCGACGATCACCGTGGTGATGCCGGCGTGCTTGGGCGCCTGTGGGTCGGTACGCACGGTGGCCAGGCCGCGTGCGCAGTAGTGCGCCCCACTGGTCCACACCTTCTGCCCGTTGATCTTCCAGCCGCCGTCCACCCGGGTGGCCCGGGTCTTGATGGACGCCGCGTCCGAGCCGGCTTCGGGCTCGGAGAACAGCTGGCACCAGACCTCGTCTTTGCGGAGCGCCTTCTCGACGAATCGTTCTATCTGCCAAGGCGTTCCGTGCTGGATCAGGGTCAAAATCACCCAGCTGGTGATTCCGTAGTCTGGGCGCTTGATGCCCGCGTCACGGAACTCCTCCTCGATGACCAACTGCTCCACCGCGTCGGCGGCTAGCCCCCACGGCTTGGGCCAGTGCGGCATCACGTAGCCCGTCTCGATCAGCTTGTCGCGCTGCGCCTGCTTGTCCAGCGCAGCGAGCTCGGCGACGTCAGCACGAATCCTGGTGCGCAACTCCTCGGCCTCTGGCGGCAGGTCCAGGCTGTTCTCCCGAGCGACACCGGCGGCCGTGTGGTCGAACACGTCGCCGGCCGGCGCGTCACCACCGAACAGTGCCGTCGTCACCAACGCTCGGCGCAGGTGCAGATGCGCGTCGTGCTCCCAGGTGAAACCGATACCGCCATGCACCTGGATGTTCAGTTCCGAATTGCGCGCGTACGCCGCAAACGCCAGCGCCGCTGCCGAAGCGGCCGCCAGGCGGAACTGGTCCTCGTCCTTGGATGCCGCGCGAGAGGCATCCCATACCGCTGCGATCGCTGACTCCGCGCCGACCGCCATGTTCGCGCAATGATGCTTGACCGCCTGGAACGTGGCGATGGTGCGGCCAAACTGCTGGCGCACCTTCGCGTAGTCGACTGCGGCCTCGACGCAGTCGACCGCCCCGCCGACCGCTTCGGCGGCCAGCAGCGTCCGGGCGCGGGCCAGTGCCGATTCCCGCGCTCCCGGCAGAATGTCGTCGTCGCTGACGCTGACGTTCTGCAGCCGGACCCGTCCGGAGCGCCGAGTCGGATCCAAGTTCTCCGGCACCTCGACCGACACGCCGGCACGGCCGCGTTCGACCACCAGCACGTCGTCGCCCGCCGCGATCAGCAGCAGATCGCCCAGACCCGCGCCGAACACGACGCCGGCCTCGCCGTCGGCCGCGCCATCGTTGATCCGTACGTGGCCATCCAGGCCGATGCCGGCTGTGACGGTTCCGTCGATCAGCCCCGGCAACAGCCGCGACTTCTGCTCGGCGGTACCGTCTTTGGCGATCACCGCCGACGCGATGACGGTCGGCACGAACGGCCCCGGCGCCACCGCACGACCGAGTTCGTCGATGACGACCACGAGTTCGGGCAGCCCGTATCCCGAGCCGCCGTGTTCCTCGTCGATGTGCAGGCCGAGCCAGCCGAGTTCGACGATGCCCTGCCAGAACGGTGGTCGGGCCTCCTCGGGCGCGTCGAGCAGGGAACGCGCCGCCGAACGCGCCTTCTGCGAAGTCAAAAAGCCGCGGGCGACCTCGGCGAGTTCGCGATGGTCATCAGTCAGTGCGATACCCATTCGAGGGCCTTCCTCTTGGACGCCATAGGCCGGTGGGAAAGAGTGTACTTAAATGCGGTTGTCTCCCAACCGAGTGGTCGGTTGGGACGCGGGGAGCGCCGCCGTCGGCCGGCTAGCGCGTCACTTGGGGGCGAATCGCTGTCCGGCGTCTAGCCGCAGGCACTGGCCGTTGAGCATCGGGTTGTCCACGATGGCCGCAACCAGCTTGGCGTACTCCTCCGGGCGGCCCAGCCGCTTCGGGAACGCCGCGTCCTTGGTCAGCGCGGTGGCGTACTCGTCCGGAATGCCCTTGGTCAACCCGGTCGCGAACAGGCTTGGCGCGATGGCCAATACGCGGATGCCGAGCGATCCGAGATCGCGGGCCATGGTCAGGCACATGCCGGCGATGCCTGCTTTGGCCGCGGTGTAGGCGACCTGTCCGATCTGGCCCTCGAACGCCGCGATCGACGCGGTGTTGATGATGACGCCGCGCTCCTCGTCCTCCGGGTCGTTTTTGCTCATGTGGTCGGCCGCCAACCGGCTGATGTTGAACGTGGCGATGAGGTTGAGATCGATCACCGACTGGAAGGACTCGAGGTCATGCGGACCGGATTTCGACATCGTTCGCTTGGCGATGCCGCCGCCGGCCGTCGTCACCGTGACGTGCAGGCCACCAAGCTTGTCGACCGCGGCCTGCAGGGTCTCCTCGGTACCGGCGAAATCGGTGACGTCTACCGGGTAAAACGAGCCACCGATACCAGCGGCGACGTCCTTACCGTCGGAGCCTTCGCGATCCAGCACCGCGACGCTTGCCCCGCGGGCGGCCAGCAGTTCGGCGCTGGCGCGGCCCATGCCGGAGGCGCCGCCGATGACGACCACCTTCTTGCCGTTGATCTCCATGCAAACCTCCTTGTTTGTATCTACCGATTGCCCGGTTCCTCCTCATCGCGCTGCGCGCTCTGCATCGTCACCGGGCGTTAGCCATGCACGCTATCGCGGCCGTGCGTGACGTTGTCGGTCAGGCGTGTAAAGGTGGGCTGTGCTGCTGATCGACGTGGCGACGACCTCGGCCGAAGTGGGTGGCTCCGCTTCGCGGCTGGCTAAAATCGCGCGGATCGCTGACCTACTCAGCCGGGCCAAACCCGATCCCCAGCTGGTCGCGATCATCGTCTCCTGGCTCTCCGGCGAGCTGCCGCAACGCCAAATCGGCGTTGGCTGGGCGGCTTTGAGGTCGTTACCGCCGGCCGCCGCTGAGCCGAGCTTGACCGTGTCGGGCGTCGACGCCACCTTCTCGACGATTGGCGCCGTCTCGGGCAAGGGCTCGCAGGCGCGGCGCGCCGAGCTTGTCTCCGGATTGTTCGCGTCCGCAACAGAAGTCGAGCAGACATTTCTGCGGCGGCTACTGACCGGTGAGTTGCGTCAGGGCGCGCTGGCCGGCGTGATGGCCGACGCGGTCGCCGCCGCCGCGCAGATCCCCGCCGCGGTCGTACGGCGCGCGGCGATGCTGGGTGGGGACCTGCCCGCGGTCGCCGCCGCCGGCCTGACCGGCGGAACGGTGGCGCTGGAAGCGTTCACCCTGCGGGTGGGCCGACCAGTCGGCCCGATGCTGGCGCAGACTGCGGCAAGTGTCACCGAGGCGCTCGAAAAGCTCGACGGCACAGCGGCTTTCGAGGCCAAACTGGACGGCGCGCGGGTGCAAGTGCACCGGGCGGGCGATCAGGTGACGGTCTACACCCGCAGCCTCGACGACGTCACCACCCGGCTGCCCGAGGTGGTCGAGGCGACACTGGCGTTGCCCGTCACCGACTTGATCGCCGACGGGGAGGCGATCGCGTTACGCCCAGACGGCCGGCCCCAGCCCTTCCAGGTCACCGGGTCGCGGTTTGGCCGATCCGTCGACGTCCCGGCCGCCCGCGCCTCCCAGCCACTGTCGGTGTTCTTCTTCGACGTCCTGCACTGCGACGGCCTCGACCTCCTCGACGCGGCGACCACCGAGCGGATGGCGGTGCTCGACCAGATCACGTCGGCGCAGAACCGGGTCGATCGACTAGTCACCTCGGATCCGGTCGCCGCCGCCGACTTCCTGGCGGCGACGCTGGCCGCGGGCCACGAGGGGGTAATGGCCAAGTCGTTGACCGCCCGCTACGAGGCGGGCCGCCGCGGGGCCGGCTGGCTGAAAGTCAAACCGGTGCACACCCTTGACCTGGTGGTGCTGGCCGTCGAGTGGGGCTCGGGCCGGCGCCGCGGGAAGCTGTCCAATATCCATCTGGGCGCCCGCGACCCGGCCACCGGCGGCTTCATCATGCTGGGCAAAACCTTCAAAGGGATGACCGACGCCATGCTGGACTGGCAAACCGCCCGGTTTACCGAACTGGCCGTCGGTCCGACCGACGATGGGTACGTAGTCCAGCTACGACCCGAGCAGGTGGTCGAGGTGGCATTCGACGGCGTGCAGCAGTCCTCGCGCTACCCCGGCGGTTTGGCGCTGCGATTCGCCCGGGTACTGCGGTACCGCGACGACAAGGGCCCCGACCAGGCAGACAGCATCGACACCGTGCGTGCCCTGCACCGGAGTTGAACCAGCGGTTGCGCGACTGTGAACGTCGCGACGCGACGCACCAATGCGCGCGTCGGCGCATTCACTCATCGCGTAGCGTCCCGGCCGTGGAAGGGCGTAACGGGCAGGTCAGCTACATCCGGACTGATGCCGATCTGCCGCCCGTCGCGGTCATCGACCACTCACCGATCCGCACCAGCCACAAGATCGTCTTCGGGCTGATCGCCCTGTTCGGTGCGGTGGCCTGGGCGGTCATCGCCTTCGTCCGCGGCGAGACGGTCAACGCGGTCTGGTTCGTTGTCGCGGCCATCTGCACCTACATCATCGGGTACCGGTTCTATGCGCGGCTCATCGAGACGAAGATCGTCCAGCCGCGCGATGACCACGCCACCCCGGCCGAAATCCTGGAAAACGGCACTGACTACGTGCCCACCGACCGGCGGGTGCTGTTCGGTCACCACTTCGCCGCCATCGCCGGGGCGGGCCCGCTGGTCGGCCCGGTACTGGCCACCCAGATGGGCTATTTGCCCTGCGCGATTTGGATTGTCATCGGTGCCGTGCTCGCCGGCTGCGTGCAGGACTACCTGGTGTTATGGATGTCGACCCGGCGCCGCGGCCGCACCCTGGGCCAGATTGCCCGGGACGAGTTGGGCGCCACTGGCGGGGCCGCTGCCCTCATCGGGGTCTTCATGATCATGGTGATCATCATCGCCGTGCTGGCCCTGGTGGTGGTCCGGGCGCTGCAGCAAAGCCCGTGGGGTGTGTTCTCGATCGCGATGACGATCCCGATCGCGATTTTCATGGGCTGCTACCTGCGGTTCATCCGCCCTGGGCGGATATCGGAGGTGTCGCTGATCGGAGCCGTGCTGCTGCTGCTCGCGGTCGCGGGCGGAGACTGGGTCTCCGAAACCCATTGGGGCGCAGCGTGGTTCAACCTGTCACCGGTTGCGTTGTCGTGGTTCGTCATCGTCTACGGGTTCGTGGCGTCGGTGCTACCGGTCTGGTTGTTGCTCGCACCGCGCGACTACCTGTCGACCTTCATGAAGGTCGGCACCATCATCCTGCTGGCCATCGGCATCCTGATCGCCCACCCGACCATGCAGGCGCCGTCGATTTCGAGTTTCGCCGGCCGCGGCAATGGCCCCGTGTTCGCCGGCTCCCTGTTCCCCTTCCTATTCATCACCATCGCGTGCGGCGCGCTGTCGGGGTTTCACGCGTTGATCTCTTCCGGGACGACGCCGAAGCTGCTCGAGAAGGAAAGCCAGATGCGGCTGATCGGCTACGGCGGCATGATCACCGAGTCGTTCGTCGCTGTCATGGCATTGATCACGGCGTCGATCCTCGACCAGCACCTGTACTTCGCCCTCAACGCGCCGGCCGCCCAGACTGGCGGCACCCCAACGACAGCCGCGCACTACGTCAACGGCCTCGGCCTGTCCGGCGCGCCGGTCACTGACGAACAGATCCGCGGCGCTGCCATCGGCGTTGGCGAGCACTCGATCGTGTCACGCACCGGGGGTGCACCGACACTGGCATTCGGTATGTCACAGGTGCTCCACCAGGTGTTCGGCGGTGCGGGCCTCAAGGCGTTTTGGTATCACTTCGCGATCATGTTCGAGGCTTTGTTCATCCTGACCACCGTCGATGCCGGGACCCGGGTCGCGCGGTTCATGCTCTCCGACGGGCTGGGCAATCTGGGCGCTCCGCTGGCTAAGCTGCGCAACCCGAGCTGGCGTCCGGGCGCCTGGGGTTGCAGCCTGGCCGTCGTCGCGGCTTGGGGCAGCATGCTGCTGAGCGGCGTGACCGATCCGCTTGGCGGCATCAACTCGCTGTTTCCGCTGTTCGGCATCGCCAACCAGCTGCTGGCCGGGATCGCGTTGACGGTGATCACCGTCGTCGTCATCAAGAAGGGTCTGTTGAAGTGGGCGTGGGTACCGGGCGTTCCACTGCTGTGGGTGCTAACTGTCACGTTGACGGCGTCGTGGCAGAAGATCTTTTCGCCAGATCCCAACGTGGGCTACTGGACTCAGCATTTCCGGTACGCCGCCGCCAAAGCATCGGGTAAGACCGCATTCGGTTCGGCGAAGACGCCTGACCAGATGACAGACGTTATTAGGAACACCTTTGTCCAAGGCACGCTGTCGGTCATCTTTGCCAGCGCCGTGATAATCGTGCTTGTCGCCGCAATTACATCGGTGTTCAAGACAATTCGTGGTGACGGCTTGCCGTTGACCGAAGACGACCCAGTGCCGTCAAGAATGTTCGCACCGTCGGGCATCATCGCCACAGTGGTAGAGCGGGAGGTGCAAAGCCAATGGGACGCGTTGCGCCTGGCACCGTTAGGGCAATCCGGTTGAGCCGTATCGTCCGCGGAATCTCCTGGTATTGGGGCACCTTGATGGGTGACACCCACTACCGGCGTTATCTCGAATATCGCCGACGCGCGCATCCAGGCGAACCTGTGCTCTCCGAGCGGGATTACTGGCGGGAGCGATACCGCGCCGAGCCCGGCGCGCGGTGCTGCTGAGAAGAAAGCGCACTGCTGACGTGCGGCGACACCGCGCGTCTTTCCTGAGGTTGAACCTCGGCTAACGAAGGTTACGGCAAGATGTACGGGGGAATGCATTCTGTCGTCGGCGGGAGTCCGCTTTGGTGCCAGTTACGACCGGTCGAAAGATCCAGGTGTTGGCGCGCGAACCACGGTCAGCGCGCCGACAGCCGCATATCGCCAGGGAGCTCCCTGCCGTGCCGATCGAGCGGGTCGGGGGCGTCAAAGAGGCTGCTGCGCCGACAACGCACCAGCGTCGGCTGACGCTGACCCGCCGGGCGGCGATCACTGTCTGGGCCCTTGTCGTGGTCTACCGGACCCTGACCGACGGGCTGGCTTTCAACCGCGAACTGCTGCTGCTCTACATCGCCACCGGGCTCGTCGCCGCCAGCATCGGTCGCGGGCAAAAGGCGTTCGCGGTGGTGTGCGATTGGCTGCCGTTCGCTCTGATACTGGTGGTGTATGACCTCAGCCGAGGGGCGGCGACGCTGCTCGGCGCGCCCACCCTTTGGCATTTCCAGCCCCAGGCGGACCGCTGGTTGTTCTTCGGCACCGTCCCGACGGTGTGGTTGCAGGAGCGCATCAAAATGCCGCAGCCGCCGTGGTGGGAAGTGATCATCAGCGGCATCTACATGTCGTTTTTTGTCCTGCCCTATGTCGTCGCCGGAGTGCTCTGGCTGCGCAACCGAAGCGACTGGGCGGCATTTGTCCGACGATTCGTCGCGTTGTCGTTCGTCGCTCTCGTCGTCTACATCGTTTTGCCGGCAGCACCGCCGTGGGCGGCCGCCCGTTGCACCGCGTCCGACATCGCCAGCGGCCCGTCCAGCCCGCATTGCATGTTCAGAAGTCCCGCCGGTGTCCCCAACGGCGGGCTGCTGGGCGCCATGCACAGAAGCCAGCCCGGCGCCCATCTCTTCGTCGAGCGGGTCTCGACCCGCGGCTGGGGAACGCTGCATCTGCAATCGGCCGGAGCACTGCTCAACTCCGGACAGGCCAGCGTGAATCTGGTCGCCGCGATTCCCTCGCTGCATGCCGCAGTGACCGCGATGATCTCGATATTCCTGTGGCGCCGTGTGAAGGCGAGGTGGCGGCCGCTACTGGTGGCCTACCCGTTGGCGATGGCTTTCGTGCTGGTGTATTCCGCCGAGCACTTCGTGGTCGACATCCTGCTGGGCTGGGCGCTCGCCGCGATCATCTCGTTGACGTTCGATCTCCTCGATTCTTGGTGGTCGCGGCGTCGAGCGTCGAGATCAGTCGCTGCCGACCTGGCCCAGCCAGCCGGCGATCTTGGTGGCGGCCTCGCCGTAAAAGGTGCGGTAGACGCGCTCGGCAACGTACCCGATGTGCGGGGTGGCGACCACGGTGTCCAGCGACCGCAGTGGGTGCCCGGTCGGCAACGGCTCGGTATCGAAGACGTCGAGACCGGCCCCGGCGAGCCGGCCAGACCGCAGAGCGTCGACGAGAGCTCTCTCGTCGACGATCGGGCCGCGGGATGTGTTGACTAGCAACGCAGTCGGTTTCATCAGTCCCAACTCGGCGGCGCCGACCAGACCGCGGGTGCGCTCGCTAAGCACCAGATGGATGGTCAGAACGTCGGCGCGACTGAAGAACTCGTCCTTGGGCACATAGGTCGCGCCGGATTGTTCGGCGGCCTCCGCGGTCAAGTTCGTGCTCCACGCGATGACGTCCATGCCGAACGCCGTCCCGACCCGCGCTACCCGGCTGCCGATCCGGCCCAGTCCGAGCACACCCAGCACTGTCCCGCCCAGTTGGTAGCCGACTGATGTCTGCCAACCGCCGCCGCGCACCGACAGGGTTTCCTCGACGATCCGGCGAGCGGCGGCAAGGATCAGCGCCCAGGTCAGTTCGACCGTCGACTCGACGTAGCCGCCGGTCGTGCTGACGTAGATACCGCGGTCCTTGGCGGCCGCGACGTCGATCGACGCGTTGAACAGCCCGGTGGAGGCGATCATCTTCAGCCGAGGCAGGCGCTCGATGACGGTACGCGGCAACGGTGTGCGCTCACGCATCACGCATACCACGTCAAACGGTGCCAGCCGCTCCACGACGGCGTCCTGGTCGGCGAGGTGATCGGTGAAGACGGTGATGTCGGCGTGCGCCGCCACCTCCGACCAGTCGGCCATGGTCAATGCGACATTTTGGTAATCGTCGAGGATCGCGACCTGCACTGGGCCAATGTCCCACATGTGGTTTGAGGCGGTAGCAGGCCGGGTAAATATCCCCGACGCAAACCAGCGTGACCACAAGTCATCAAGAGGAAGCAGAAGCGCATGGGCGCCCACGACAAAGTGACCAACAAGATCGACGACGTCGCCGGCAAGGCGAAAGAGGCCGTCGGCAAGGCCAGCGGAGACCGCAGCACCGAAAATGAAGGCAAGATCGACCAGGCGAAGTCGAGCCTGAAAGACGCGGGCGAGAAGGTAAAGGACGCCTTCAAGAAGTAATTTCCCAACGAGCCAGCACAGAGGACGGCCACCGGAGGATGCGACCCCGGTGGTCTTCCGCTTTTCTAGACCATGCGTGAAATCGGCCGCAGTGGGTAACCGATCCAAATGATCGGAACTATCGTCGGTGCGATCTTTATCGGGCTCATTGTCGGTGCAATGGCGCGGCTCATCCTGCCGGGCCGACAGAACATCGGCGTCATCATGACGATTCTGCTCGGTGCGATCGGGTCGTTCGCTGGATCGTGGGTCACCTACCGGCTGATATCTACCGCCAACCAAGGCAAATTCGAGCTCACGGCGTTCCTCGTCGGGATTATCGTTGCCGTCATTCTCATCGCGATCTACGTGGGCATCACCGGCCGACGCGGCACTACGAGCCGCTGACACTCCAATGCTCGCCCGAGGCGTTACTTTCGGCGGGTTCGTTGACCCCAAAGATGAACGGCGCGAACACGACTTCGCGGCCGTCCGGATCGCGGTAGGTGACCGATCCCGTCGCCGCCCAATACGGATGGGACTCGACGGGTTGTACACCCGCAGCCGAAAGCCGCGCCGTCGCTTGCTGTTGCGCGGTCGCGTCGGGAAAGTACAGGCACAGCTGTTCATGAGGGTCGACAGCGATGGGTTCGATGGCCTCGACGATCTCGAAGGTCAAAGAGGATGCGGGCAGCCCGAATATCGCGCCGTTGCTGCCGTAGCTATCGCCGAACGTGGCACACAGCGGCAGTCCGACGAGGTCGCGGTAGAACTGGACGGTTGATTCGAAATGTGCGGAGCGGCGAGCGAATCGGATCGCACCGATCGAGGCCAGTTCTTGCGGCCAGCCGACCGCCGATCCCGCCGGCGATTGTTGTGTCATGGCGTTGACGCTAAGACCTCAACCAGACTTCAGGTCAAGGCACGCTTATGGCAGAAATAGATTTAGACACCCTTTCGACGCCCGAACATGGCTACACAGTCGACGATCGGGATGACGACGACCCGGTCCTGCTCGACCAGGACGGCAATTACGTCGAGACATGGCGCGAGCGATACCCATACGACCACCGGATACCACACGAGGAATACGAGCGGTTGACCGCGCCGGCGTCGAGAAGGTCATGGGCTTCTGCACCCCCGAGCAGCATGCCGAATTCTTACAGCAGACACCGCTTTTCGAGCAGATGTTGGTCAGGGACGGCATTGGCCTGACAAAGTTTTGGTTTTCGGTGTCGCCCG
>DATFYT010000219.1:0-14026 GCA_035314925.1 Mycobacterium sp.
TCGACCATCCGCGAACCGGCCCGGGCCGCTATCCGCGGCCGCCGTTCGCCCCGCTCGACGGACGGCGCAACTGGCTGATGCGTCCGCCGCCCACGCTCGGCGAGCACAATGAAGAAATACTGCGCGATCTTTGCGGGCTCACCGATCAGGACCTCGCGCGGTTGGCGTCTGCCGGGGTGATCGGCACCCGGCCCAAGGGCCTGTGAAGTTAAGGCGCCCGACGACGATGCGGGCCGAGCAGCGGCCCGAGGAGGAGCCGGGCAATTTAGGAGGATCGATGCGAGTGATTGTCGACGAGACGTTGTGTGAGGCAAACGGATTCTGTGAATCGCTGGCGCCGGACATCTTCGAGATCGGGCACGCCGACGTCGTGCACGTTGCCGAGGGTGAAGTCCCGGAGCACCTGGAGATCGACGTGCGCGCCGCGGTTGACCAATGCCCGAAGGCCGCGTTGCGAATCGCCGACTAGCTGCGCTCGGCCAGCGTTATGGCCATCTCGTCGTAGATCGACATGTTGGTGGTCAGATTCGGGTAGGTCACTCGGGCCGGCCCGAGAGCGATCCCGTCGCCGCGCAGCAGCAGCTCGTCGAACACCGCGCGCAGCTCAGCGCGCGCCAGCATCGCGCCCAGGCAATGGTGCGGGCCGCCGCCACCGAATGCTACGTGCGGATTGGGTTGGCGAGCGATGTCGAAGGTGAACGGCGCATCGAAGACCTCCTCGTCGCGGTTGGCCGACCGCAACATCGAGACCACTCGCTCACCTTTGGGGATGTGCAGACCATCCATCTCGACGTCGACTTTGGCGGTGCGGGTCCAGTACGCCACCGGCGAAGCCCAGCGCAACACCTCCTCGACGGCGCTGGACCGACATGACTCTTCTTCGCGATACCGCTCGATCTGGTCGGGGTTGGCGACGAATGTCTGCAGGCCGATGGCCAGGGCGTTCTTTGTGGTGTCGCTACCGGCGAAGGCCAGCACAAAGAAGAAGAACTCCAACTCGTTCTCGGGCAGGCTGAACTGCTCGCCGTCGTCACCGGTGATCACCGCGGATGCCAACGTGCTCCAGATGTCGTCGGTGGGGTTCCGTCGCTTCGCTGCGGTCAGCTCCATCGCGTAGTTGAAGATCCAGGCGAAGTGATCGACGCCCTGCTCCCGGTTGAGCCGCCCGTCGGGCGTCCGGGACTTCAGGATGCGGTCCAAGCAATCGAAGACCCGCGGCCGATCGTCGTCCGGTATGCCGATGATGTCGCCAATGACCGTCATTGGCAGCGCGTCGGCGACATCTTCGATCCAGTCGCCTTCGCCCTTGGCGAGGAGGTTGTCGATCATCCGTGCCGCGCGGGCCCGGATCCCGTCCTCCAGCTTGGCGATCGCCCGCGGATTGAAAGCGTTGGAGATGAGCTTGCGACGTTTGTTCAGCCCCGGCGGATCCATGTTGATGATCGTTGGGTACGAGGCGAATAGATCGGCCGGCTGGATGAGTGGGCCATCGGCGGCGGTGAACGAGTCGGCATCACGGTGCAGGCGCACGGCGTGCCGATGTTTGGTGGCCATCCAGAAATCTCGTTTGACGGTTTTGGCCACCCCCGGGGTCAAGCCGTGGCGGAACAGCGGCTTGTTGCGGCGTAGCTCGGCGAACACCTCCTCAGGAAAGCCGTTGCGCCACAATGCGAAATCGGATAGATCTACTGCCGTAGCCGTCATCCGCAACCTCGATTCACTCGGACGCCAGAACCGCGCTGGGCGCCGTTAGCTGACCCGACACTACCGCCGCCAGCGACCCGCGTTGACGTTCAATGCTTAAGATAGTAAAAATAGACTGAGTCGTCCACGCGCGGCGAGTATAAAGCGCGGCCGTTCGCCACTGGTCTGGCGCGGGAAATGGACGCAAAAGGAGCAGACAGTGACGGACACGGTTTCGGACTCCTCGATAGATCCGTCCGAACGAGAGTTCGGGCCCAGCGGCATCAGCCTGTCGCCGTACCGATTTCCAACCGGATGGTTCATCGTCGGTTTTGCCTCGGACCTGGCGGCCGGCGAGGTCAAGCGGGTGCACTACTTCGGCGAGGAGATGGTGCTGTTCCGCACCGAATCCGGCCAGGTCAACGTGCTCGACGCCTACTGCCAGCACCTTGGCGCCAATATGGGTGTCGGCGGCACGGTGGAGGGGGAGAACATCGTCTGCCCCTGGCATGGGTGGCGGTGGCGCGGCGACGGCACGAATGCGCTGATCCCGTACAGCAAGATCGGCTGCAAGAACAATGTCCGCGTCCGCACGTACCACAGCACGGAGTGGTACGGCTTCATCCTGGTCTGGCACGAGCGGCACGGCCGGGCGCCGTACTGGCAGCCGCCGGTGCTGCCCGAGCTGGAAACCAACGAGTACTACCCGCTGCACCCGCACAGCCGCATGCTGAACCGGGTCAAGGTGCACGCTCAGATGATCATCGAGAACGCCGCCGACCCCTACCACGTCCAGTACGTACACAAGGCCGCCAACCCGGCCAACACCACGTCGTTCGAGGTGTCCGGTTATCACCTACACGCCACGGTCAGCGCTCATTTCGGCGGCGGCCGGGCGCAGACCTGGCTGACGCCCGACGGGCCGGTCGACGCCAAGATCATTTACGACAACTACTCGCTGGGGCTGGGTCTCGTCCGGTTCCCCAGCGAACTGGTGGCCACCATCGAGGTCACCGGGCAGACGCCGGTCGATGAGGACTACACCGACTACTTCTACACTCAGGCCTCCGTCCGCGAGCCGGGAGACACCGGTGACGCTGCCACCGGGCGCGCCGCCAAGTTCCTTGCGCTGCAACAAGAGGTCATCAAACAGGACTTTTTCACCTGGGAGAACATGAAGTACCTGGAGAAGCCGAACCTCGCACCGGAAGAGGCGCACGACTATGCGGCGCTGCGGCGCTGGGCGCATCGCTTCTACCCGGGCGAAGAACGCTCGCCGGACGACTTCGGGTACACCGCCGACGGCGAGCCGGACCCAGCGGCTGCCCCGGCTTGATGTGTGCTGACCGGAGCGGACCCCTCGGGCCCTCCGATTTCGGTGTCGATAGTTTCACCGTGTCTGCTGTGCTGGATTGTCGGGCCGAGCAGTACCCCGATCGCGTGATGATGTCGATCGCCGGCGTCGATGTGACCTTTGAGCAGATGCGGCGACGGTCCTGCGCGGCGGCTAATGCTTTGCTGGACTTGGGTGTCCGACCGGGGGATTGCGTCGCACTGTTCACCGCGACGTGTCCGGAATGGGTCTACTTCTGGTTGGGCGCCGCGCGGATCGGGGCGGTGGCCGCGGCCGTGAACGCGGCCAACAAAGGCGACTTCCTGCTGCACGCGCTTCGATTGTCGCGGGCGAAGGCGGTGATCACCGATACTCAACGGCGCGCGCGGGTCGCTGAGGTGGCTGAACGACTGCCTGGGCTGAGTAGCATTGTCGTCCAGAACGATTCACTCGACGGGAACTCGGATTCCATCGCCGAACACGTCGGCGATGTCGGGGATATCGGGTCGATGTTCTTCACGTCGGGCACCACGGGGGCCTCGAAAGCGGTTGCCACCACCTGGCATTACCTGTTCACCACTGCCGCAACAGCCGCGTCGGCCTGGAGGTTTGATGCCGGCGACGTGTTGTGGACGGCGATGCCGTTGTTTCATCTCAGCGCGGCGCCTTCGGTGCTGGCGCCGATGCTCGTCGGCGGGACAACCGTGCTGGCGCCGGTGTTTCACCCCGGCACGGTGTGGGACGAGGTGCGCGCATGCGGCGCCGTCGGGTTCGCCGGTGCCGGTGCGATGGTCTCGATGCTGATGAATCAGCCGCCGGATCCGCGTGATGGGCAGTTGCCGCTGCGGTTCCTCTCGGCGGCGCCGATTGACGCGTCGGTGTACCGCGACATCGAAAAGCGCTACGGGTGCCGAATCGTCACGATGTACGGCATGACCGAGGCCTTCCCGATCGCCGTCAAAGGTGTCGCCGAGGAAGGCGTGCCCGGAACGTCGGGCCGGCCTAATCCCAGTTTCGACGTGCGCGTCGTCGACGCGGCCGGCGAGCCGGTCCCGGACGGATCGGTGGGTGAGATCGCTTGTCGGCCCCGCTACCCGCACGTGATGAGCGAGGGCTACGTGAACGGCGAAGGTGGCGTCGATCCGCATTCGGAGTGGTTTCGCACCGGGGACCTCGGCGTGCTGGACAGCGACCAGAACCTGACTTATGTGGATCGGGTGAAGGATTCGTTGCGCCGTCGCGGCGAGAACATTTCGTCGGTCGAAGTCGAGACCGTGGTGATGGGTCATCCGGCGGTGCTCGAAGCCGCGGCGGTCGGAGTGCCCAGCGATCTCGGTGAGGACGACATCCTGCTGTTCGTCGCGGTGCGACTGGACTCTGCGCTGGATTACCCTGAGCTGCTGGACTTCTGTGGCGCCCGGATGCCGTACTTCTGCGTGCCGCGATACGTGGAGGTCGTCGACGAGCTGCCGAAGACCATCATCGGCCGGGTTCGCAAGGATATTCTTCGCAGCCGAGGTGTGGGACCCGGCGCGTGGGACCGAGAAAGTCACGGATACATCGTCAGCCGGTGAGACAGGGAGAAAACAGATGGCCATGACCTACCAACAGCAGTACGTACTCGACGGCGCAGCAGGACGCGATGCCATCCTGAATCTGACCGCACGACACAACCGATGCTATTCCGACGGCGACCGTACTGGCTGGATCACGACATTCCGGCACGCGGGTGCAAGTTTCACCCGCGACGGTGAGCAATTCACCAACCTGGGTGCCGCGTTCGACGGTGGCAAACAACGACTAGTCACCGTCGATCACGAAATCACCGTCGACGGCGTCAATGCGACCCAGCGTTGCGTCGCATTGCTTTTCGCCATCGGCGAGGACGGCACCTCCCGTTTGCGCGCCACCGGAAGCTACCGGGACCAGCTCATCTACGAACGTGGCGGTTGGTACTTCACTTCCCGCGAGCTCGAATGGGATTCGGTCTCGAACGGGCATTCGCTCACCGTGTGAGGGAAACGGATCCTTAGTGACAGCACCCATCAGCTACCGGTTGACGTTCGGTACCTACGAGGACGCCCTACAGATGGTCGGTGTGGCAACCGAACCAAGAACTGCGGGGACGGTGGTCAGTGCGGCGCGGATCCAGATGTTCGCCGCCACGGTACGCGATGGCAATTCCTCCTATTGGGATGCCGAATTCGCCACGAGCACGTGGGGAGGGCTGCTGGCGCCGCCGGGGCTGCTGATGGGGTGGCTGACGCCGCCGCCGTGGGACCCGACCGGGCAACCGCCCGTGTCGGCGATCGCCCTCCGAGTGCCGTTGCCCGGCACCACGTTTATCAATGCGGCCAACGAGGCCGAATTTCCGCTGCCCATCGTGGAGGGTGACCGGCTGACCGTCGTCGAGAAATTAGTGTCGGTTTCACCGGAGAAACGAACCCGGCTCGGAGTCGGCCATTTTGTCGAGACGTTGGACACCTTCTCCCGCCAAGACGGTGCGGTGGTGGCGACCAACCGAAATACTCTGTTCCGCTTTACTCCTGGTGCGCAGACATGATCCAGCGGCTGGACTGGGATCGGATCGTCGTCCCGGTGGATCTACCCGAAGTACGCGATGAGATCAGTTACCAGCGGGTGGTGATGAACTCCGGATCGACGTGGGATTACTTCCCGGGCCACTTCGACCCTACCTACGCCGAAAGCCAGGGCCACCCCACGATTTTCGTCAACACCATGCACCTCGCCGGTTTTGCCGATCGGATCGCGACGGATTGGGCCGGGCCGGAAAGCCGGGTAGTGCGCCGGACGATGAGGCTAGCCGGGTCGATCTACGCCGGCGACACGATGGTCGGCCGAGGACGCGTCGTCGCGAAGCGTTGCGACACCACCGTCGACCCGCCACGCTACCTGCTCGATATGCAGATCGAGGTGGCCAACCAGCGGGGTGAGTTGTGCTGTCCGGTCGAGCTCACCCTGCAACTACCCGGATAATCGCGATGGCCGACGGCTTGGGCGAACAACATCTGGCGGTGTGCCGAAGGTTCGGCGAGTCGGTGCGCGCGGCGAACGGAAAATGGGATCGTCGGTCGCCGTGCGATGCGTGGGATGCCAGGGGAGTGCTGGAACACGTCATCGGTTTTCACGATGTGCTGCTTCTGCGACCGCTGGGGCTCAAGCCCGACCGGCCACGCGATGATCCGCAGATCCGGTGGGAGCTGACTTACGCGGCGCTGGAAAAGGCGTTTGAACTCGATATCGGGCCCGACGCCGCTGCGATGTTGCCGAACGTGACCCGCGATGTGTTGGTGCACACCTGGGACTTGGCCCGCGCGGTGGGCGCCGATGACCGGCTGGATCCCCGGTGGTGCGAGCCGTTCTACGCGGCGTTGCCGAGCGACCCCCGGGCGCTCAACGCTTCCGGGATGTTCGATGCTCCGGTCGCGGTGGGTGAACACACCGATGTGCAATCGAAACTTCTTGCCCGCCTTGGCCGCAACCCCAGTTGGCAGCCGTAGCGGTTAATCAGACAGTGGCGGCATTGCCCCTTTGCTGATCACCGACTGCAGCTCGACATACTCGTGCAGGCCCTCCGGGCCGAACTCACGACCGATGCCCGATTGCTTGAAACCGCCGAACGGACTGCCGATGTCGAGGGTGTACATGTTGATGCCGTAGGTGCCGGCGCGCACTCCCGCGGCGACCTCGAGGCCGTGTGCGACATCGGCGGTCCACACCGACCCGGCCAGACCATAGTCGCTGTCGTTGGCGATGCGGAGTGCATCGTCTTCATCGCGATAGGTCAGCACACTCAGCACGGGGCCGAATATCTCCTCCCGCGCGATGCGCATGTCGTTGGTGACGTCGTCGAACAGCGTCGGCCGCACATACCAGCCGCGCTCGCTGGGGGCATCCTCGCCGCCAAGGACGATCCGGGCGCCTTCTTTTACCCCCGACCTGATGTAGTCCTGCACCCGATGCTGCTGGCGTTGCGCCACCAGGGGTCCGACGTCGGTCGCCTCGTCGGCCGGATCGCTCACCCGCAGACCCGACATCATGGCGGCCAGCGCGTCGACCACGTCGTCGTGACGTCGTTCGCTGACCAGAATGCGGGTCTGCGCGACGCACGCCTGGCCATTGTTCATCAGACTTGCGCTCTTCAGGCTCTTGACCGTCTTGTCGATGTCGGCGTCGTCGAGGATGATCGCCGCGGACTTGCCGCCGAGTTCCAGGCTGACGCGCTTGAGCTGCTCGCCGCACAGCGCGGCGATCCGGCGTCCCACCGCACTCGACCCGGTGAACGAGATCTTGTCCACACCCGGATGGCGCACCAGCGCCTCGCCGACATCCGTGCCACCGGGCAGCACGGACACCACCCCGTCGGGCAGATCCAGCTGCTCGATCATCTCGGCCAACCACAAAGCATCCAAAGGTGTTTCGGGCGCCGGCTTCACGATGACGGTGCAACCTGCGATCAGCGCGGGAATGAGCTTCGGCATGATCAAAAACTGCGGCACATTCCACGGCACGATCGCCCCGACCACACCGACCGGGGCTCGCCGCAGGTGCACTTCGCCGAGCACTCCCTGGCGGCGTTCGGCCCAGGGAAAGTCGCGGGCGACTGCCAGTGCGAGGTGCATCAGCGACACCGCTGCCGTCGCTTGGCCCAGCCGGCTGAAACTGCGCGGTGAACCCATCTCGTCGGTGATCAGGTCGGCCATCTCTTCGAGATGAGCGGAGTAGATCTTCGCGAGCTCTTCGACCTTGCGCATCCGCTCGCTCGGGTCCAGTCGTGGCCACGGACCGTGGTCGAACGCCTCTCGCGCGGCGGCGACCGCGGCGTCGACGTCTGCCGGGGCGGCGGCGGGAGCCTCGCCGATCGTCTCTTCGGAATGCGGGGAGATGACCGCTATCCGGTTCCGGGTGGACGGCTCGCGCCAATGTCCTCCCACGAAAAGCTTGTCATAGCAACGGTGATCACTGGTTTCCGGCATTGGGACACCACCTCTGAAAAGGCGACGGCAATTTTCGCTATTGATGCTAACATAGCAAAAAAGCCAGGGCAGGAGCCCCGGGCTAATAGTGAAGGCCGACGTGAGCGACGAACTTCGGGTGACAACGGACGGCGCCGTGCGGATCGTCACGATCAACCGTCCAGATGCTCACAATGTCATCGACGCGACCCTGCATCACAAGCTGCTCGACGTGTGGCGCGACTTGGAGCGCGACACCGAAGCCCGCTGCGTGGTGCTCACCGGTGCCGGCAAAACCTTCAGCGGCGGAGGCGATTTCGCGTTCCTGAAGGCTCAGCACCGCTCCCTTGCCCTGCGGTATGACATCTCAGCGCAGGCCTCGGACATCCTCAACGCGATGATCAACTTTCGGCTGCCCGTCGTCGCCGCGGTCAACGGCCCCGCTATCGGGCTGGGCGCATCGCTGGCATTGTGTTGTGACCTCGTGTTGATGTCCGAGCGCAGCTATCTGTGCGACCCACACGTCTCGATCGGGCTGACCGCGGGCGACGGCGGCGCGTTGCTCTGGCCTTACATGACCAGCCTGATCCGCGCCAAGGAGTACATCTACACCGGTGAGCGGATCGCGGCCGAGCTGGCGGTCGATCTGGGCCTGGCCAATCGCGTCACCACCGCCGACACCCTCATGGACGAGGCGCTCCGACTGGCCGCGCGGCTGGCGGCCCAGCCGGCCCGCGCACTGCAGACCACCAAACGGGCGTTTTCTAAGCACATCGCTCAGGCGGCGGTCGCGATTATCGACTACAGCCTGGCCGCCGAAACGCTTGAGCTGGGCGCCGACGACCACATCGACAAGGTGCGCGAGTTCCTTGGAGCCGACAAGTACGACGCGATCGATGTCCCCGAGGAATGACATGAGCAACGACTGGCGCAAATACCCGTTCCGGCTGGTGCACAACGACAGCGCGCTGGATTTCCCCGCCGCCGAAGGCGAACACGTCGACCAGGAGTCCGACACCTGGTTCATCGCCGGCGAGCTGACCGGGACGACAGGTCGCTCGTTCGCGTTCCTGACCATCTTCAACAAGAACCGCCCGGGCGGGACGGTCGTCGCCGACTTCTACACCATGGCGCTATTCGATTGCGACACCGGGGAATACGGCACCTACACCGATTACGACATGCCGCCGAAGAACATGCAGCCCGATGCGCGACCGAAGATGTCGATGGCAGCCGGATATCTCGACATCCACTACGAAAGCAGCGCCGGGACGGCGGCGTGGACGACGTCCCGTGACGACAATGGCGAACTGCTGCCCTACACCTACCGCGTCAGCCTGTTCGGTGTCGACCAGGCGGGTCAGCCAATGGAACTGGACTTGACCGTTACGCCGACCCGCGCGCCGGTACCGGTCGGCGCGGACACGCTCAACGGCAAGATCATCTGCTTCGGCCAGCACGACACCTATTCGTATTTCCAGACCGGGATGGCGATGCATGGGACGTTGCGCTGGGGTGAGCTGTATGAACGGGTCAACGGAAGCGCAGGACACGTCGATCGGCAGTGGTTCCCCAAATACGCCGGCGGCGGGGGAACCGGGGGAGATCCGCGTGCGCGCTCGCACGAATGGCGCACGATCAACCTGGACAACGGCGTCGACGTGAGCATCTGGCGGCAGTTCGACCGGACGGACGGCAATGCGCTGCAACCATTTTCGGGTGCGACGGTGAGCTACCCCGATCCGGCGATGGCGCCGGAGTGCGCGGAGGACGTCGAGGTCACGGTCAGCAGCTACGTCCAATGGCCGAATTCGATCCGGCCGCTGGTGCGGCCGCTGGCGGCGAACCGGTTCATGCCCGACCGCCACCGGCTACGCAGTGCCGCACTGCAACTGGATCTCGCCGGCGAGCCGCTGGTGCCGGCTCCGGCGCATGGCCTGCCGATCGAATACATGGAAGGGCCGTATCGCTACCGCGGAACGCTGCGCGGAGAACCGGTCAGCGGCTTCGCATTCTACGAACGCTCGCTGGCGCTCTACCGCGACTGGGAGCTGATCGACGTGCTGGCCGCCACCGGCGGGGAGTCGAGCCTCGTCGCGCAAGTCCGCACGTTGGTGGCCGCAGGCCGTCGCGCGGAGGCACAAAAGTTATTGGAGGCCATCGAGCAGCCGGGTAGCCGCGATGTCGTCGACGCGCTGACCGCTGTGTTGTCTGCCGACAGCTGACGACGTCCCCGCTGGGTGCCAGGACGCCCAGGAGATGTGACGGTGCTGCAACCCAGGTTCGTTGCGGCCGAATAGCAGGTGATCGCGGGCCCCGGACTCGAGGTTGGCCTGTAGGCCCGCGACGAGGCGGTAGTCCTCGTCGCGCACGGTGGCATGGGCATAATCGAAAACGGCTTGGGCACCGGCGGCCACGGATTCCTCGGAGATGTCGAGCGGCGTCGAATTCTGGTGGACGGTAATGGATCTGCCCGGCACGCCGGCGGGGTAGATACGGAACAGCTCGCCGTTGGCGATGGTCACCGACAGCACGATGTTCGGGAACAGCGCGTAGATCACCACCATGTTCTGGAACGGGTCCCACTGGTCTTCCGGAACGTTGTCCAGTTCAAGGATTGAGTTCAGTGGGAAAATCAACCGGTGATGCGGACCGAAAGAATCGAACACCGTGCAGTTGCTGCGCGCAATCGTGGCGAAGGTGTCCCGGTGAACGGTGGCGAAGTGGTAATTCTCCGAGAACGTGTCGACCGCCAGTTTCCAGTTGATCGGCGAGTCGAGCACCTTCTCGCCGAGCGGAGACCATCGTCCGATGCCCCACGAGTCGAGTTCCTCGGCGAGTGGTCCCAGGTGCGCGGAGATATCCAAAGTGGCGGCGGGATCCATTGCCAACCAGAGGAATCCGGCGAATTCGGTAGCGGGCAGCTCGGTCAGACCGTCGGACTTGACTCGCACGCCCGGGAAGCCTTCGCGGCCGGGCAGGCCGACTAACCGACCGGTGTCGTCATATGTCCATGCGTGATAGGGGCACGTGAACCGCCTGGCTTTCCCGCAACCGGTGACAACTTGCGACTGTCGATGCAAGCAGACGTTGTTGAACGCCTTCACCGAGCCGCTTGACGTTCTCGTCAGGAGAACGGATCGTCCCATCACGGACTTGGTGCAGTAGCTCCCGGGCCCGGGCAGCTCGGATACATAACCGACCAGCTGCGGGCTGGCCATCAGCATCGCGACGTCGCGTTCCTGGCGTTCGATCGAGGTGTACTCGCCCGCCTGGACCGTATGTTCGTCCGGTGCAAGGTCGGTCGTCTTGTCGCGCGCCAACTTCACGGCACGTCGGGTCAGGTCGATGAGTTGGTCGCGTTCCATCGCGGTCCTCCACCGTCGGGCTGACGATCTCCTTGACGCTAACTTTATAAACTTAGCAAGTACAAGAAGAAATCAGCATCGAGGAAGAGCGTTGATCATCCGCCGGGAGGTTCCCAGGCCGATCCGCCTGGCGTGTCCACGCACGCGACGGGTCCGCCCGTGTTTGACGTGGCTGTCGAGCCTGGGGCTCCGCAGGGCATCCCGATCGCAGGCCGAGTGTCCAGCCCCGATGGGGGAGTCGAGGTCGTCGGCGACGGCGAATGCGGTCTGGTCGTCTGCGCGACAGTCGTCTGCGTGACAGTCGTCCGTGGCGGCGCAGACGAGGTCACCGGCGGGGTGGTTGTCGCTGCTAACGATGGTGTCGGCTTTGGGGGTGTGGTCACGACAGGAGTCGGAGCCTTGACCATGGGCGGCGGGATGGCCGTCGCCGGGGCCAGGCGTGCGGGCGGGACTGTGGTCACCGGGGCCGGAGTTTCGACATCAGTTGGCGCGTCGTGAGATTCAGAGGCCGAGCGCAGAGCCATGACGCCCAAGATGCCGCCCACCGCCACCGTCAGGATGGCGAGGCCGAGCCCTGCCGTCTGCAGCAACCGGCGACGGTTTGGCGCCGTCTCTGTGTCGTCGTTCGCCGCGGTCCATACATCAGCTTCCCCGAGCGTGACCGCATCGTCGAAGTCAGCCTCTGGCAAGTCATCGGGTGGAGCGAGGGCATGGCGAGCGCCGGCCTCTGGCAAGTCATCGGGTGGAGCGCCGGCATGGCGAGCGCCGGCCTGTGACAAGACCTCTGGTGGCGCGCCGGCATCGGCGGTTGGGGGATCGGGTTCCGCTGCAACCGGTGGAGGGGGAACAGGCGGTTCGGTGGGCGCGGCACCGTTCGTCGTTGGTGGGGTGAAGAGCTCGGCGGCTCCAGCGTTCGGGGTGTACGGCCCGAGGACTTCCTTCGATTCGAGTGCTTTGGCGAAGTCTCGACAGTGCCGGAATCTCTCGGTTGGGTTTTTCTTCAATGCGCGGGCAAATGGTGTGTCGAAGTACGTCAATTCCGGCCTGACATCACCTGGCTGTGGCGGTGATTCGTTGAGGTGCTTGCTGACCACCACGGCGGGGTTCATGTGCGCGAACGGGGGCGACCCGGTCAACAGATGAAACGCGGTGCTCGCCAAACCATATTGGTCAGTTCGGCCGTCGAACGAGTCGTCCATCAACTGTTCGGGCGCTGCATAGCTCACCGTGCCAATGCCCAAGTTCGCCCGGGTCAGACTGTTGGTCTCGTCGGGGCGCCGAGGTAAACCGAAGCCGGTCAGCATAATCCGGCGTCTGCGGGACTCCCAATTGCTCAGGAGAATGTTGCTCGGATTGACAAAGCGGTGCACCAAACCCTGTTCGTGTGCGTAATCGAGCGCCTCCGCGATCGCGGAGACGATCTCGACGACCATGTCTGGCGGCATGCCTTCGGGATAGGCATCGGTGAGCAGCTGGGCCGCCTCAACGCCGTCGACATAGTCCATCGAAAGCCACAGCCGGTCCTCGAACTCGCCCCGGTCGTGGAGGCTGACGATATTTGGGTGCCATAGAGCGGCCGCCCGGCCGGACTCCTGCTTGAACCGGTAGCGATACTCCGGGTCGGCCGACAAATCGGCCGACACGAGCTTGAGCGCGTCCTGGCGCGGCAACCTCGGGTGTTCAGCCAAATACAGCTCACCGATCTGTCCGCACCCGAGCAGCCGGACAATACTGAATCCGGCGGCCGTTGCGCCATCGACCAGCGGCATGGGGAGGATCGTACACAGACGCGCGTGCAGCCGAGATGTCCCGGTGCAGACCCGCGGAGCTGCACCAGGCGGTCGAGACTGATGCAGATGTGACCAGTGGCGTTGATGTGGTAATTGGTGCATTTGTCGTATCCTGTGACGCGTGTCAGTTTCCCGGCGCGACGTGCTGAAATTCGCGGCAGCGACACCTGCCCTGATCGGTCTCGGTGTCGCGGCGGAGTCGCTGTGCGCTTCGCCGGGGTCGGCGGATGGCCTGGGCGTCTTGCTGGATTACGCGGCCGGAGTAATCCCCGCCAGCCAGATCAGGGCCGCCGGCGCCGCCGGTTCGATCCGCTATGTATCGGATCGCCGGCCCGGCGGCAACTGGATGCTGGGCAAGCCGATGGAAATCTCCGAAGCCCGCGACCTCAACCAGAACGGTCTGAAGATCGTCTCCTGCTACCAGTACGGCAAGCAGAGCTCAGCCGATTGGCTGGGCGGTCAGAGCGCGGGCGTCACACATGCCCGGCGCGGTTCGACGCTGCACACCGCCGCCGGTGGTCCCGGCGGCGCCCCCATCTACGCCTCGATCGACGACGACCCGTCCTATGAGCAGTACAAGCAGCAGGTAGCGCCCTATCTGCGAGGCTGGGAGTCGGTGATCGGCCACCAACGGGTCGGGGTGTACGGCAACTCCAAAACGATCGACTGGGCCCTGCAGGACGGCCTGGGCACCTACTTCTGGCAGCACAACTGGGGCTCACCGGGAGGCCGTACTCATCCCGCCGCGCATCTGCACCAGGTCGAGATCGACAAGCGCAGCGTCGGCGGCGTCGGGGTCGACATCAACAACATCTGCAAGCCCCAATTCGGCCAGTGGGCCTGAGCGAGCTGACCCGCGGGTAAGTTTCCAGCAAA
>DATFYT010000220.1:0-10339 GCA_035314925.1 Mycobacterium sp.
GGCGGCGACATCCAGCTGCGCACCACGTTGGCGGTGCCGATGGTGTAGATCCAGCCGAAGCCGAGCCGGCTGGCCCACCCGACCGCGGCCATCACCGCCAGCGCCAGTGCGGCCATCAGCCCACCGGCCAACAGGAACGCCCGCAAGTTACCGCCCCAGCGCCGGGCGAGCGCCATCGCGACGAATCCCAACGCCAGCAGCGACGGCAGCTTTATCTGTGAGGACAGTGTGATAAGGACCGCACCGGCCAGCAGCATGCCCAGCGGCGCCCAATCCGGCCAGTGGGTTCGGAGGCCCGGCCAGGGCCGGGGCATCAGCGGACGTGCGGAGTCGATTCCGCGCAGCGCAAACTCGGTTCCGGCCAGCATCAGCCCGAGCATCGGTGCCTCGTTGTGGATGCCGGCGACGAGATGCATGATCAGCAGCGGGTTGGCCGCCCCCAACCACAGCGCGCTGACCTCGGCCACCCCGCAGCGGCGGGCCAGCCGCGGTGTCGCCCACACGATCAAGACCACGCCGAGCAGCACCACCAGCCGATGGCAGAGCACGGCGGCGACGATGTTTTCGCCGGTCAGCGCGGAGATTCCGCGGCCAATCCATAGGAACAGCGGCCCGTACGGTGCCGGGGTCTCCCGCCACAGGCTGGGCACCGACAACGTGAAGACGTGGTCGAGGCCTAACCCGGTCGCGGGACCTACCCGGTAGGGGTCGAGCCCCAACCGGCAGATCTGGCTTTGCGCCAGATAGGAGTAGACGTCCTTGCTGTACATCGGCGGCGCGACCAGTAACGGCAGCACCCACAAAAACAGCGTGCGGTCCAGGTCGCCGCGGGACATCCGCCGTTGGCCCAGAGCGAAGCGGCCCAGCATCAGCCAGGCCAGCGTCATCATGACCGCGCCGGTGGTGGTCATCGTCAGCGATACCGTCTGGATCCGCGACGGCAGGTTGAGCAGCCGGACCCCGAAGGTGGGATCCTGGACCACCGGCCGGGCCCCGGCGCCCAGCGCGCCGATGCCCATCAGCACCGTGCCGGTGGCGCCGAACAACCGGGTGCGGCGAACAGCCACCAGCTCGGTGTCGTTGAGCGGCAGTCCCACCGCCAGTTCGTCGCCATGCAAGCGGGCAATCGACGAACTCAGCGTGTGGTGGCGGGCTGCCATCACAGCAGCGTAGCCGCCACCGGGGCGCCCGCGGATGCGTCAGGTGTGACCAGCGCAACCTCGGCAGAGGGTAGCCTTGCTGGACCCGGTGCCGGAATTGCGTCACACTGGTGTTGTGGAATTCCCGCAGTCCGTCAAGGGTGCCGAAGCAGCAGCCGCCGCTTCGACCCATGATGGTCAGACCCGCAGCGCCGTCGTGCGGTTGCTGCTGGAGTCCGGGTCTATCACGGCCGGGCAAGTCGGTGAGCAGCTGGGTCTGTCCGCCGCCGGGGTACGACGCCACCTTGACGCGCTAATCGACATGGGCGAAGCCGAGTCGGCTCCCGCCGCGCCGTGGCAGCAGGAGGGGCGGGGCCGACCGGCCAAGCGGTACCGGCTGACCGCCGGCGGCCGCGCCAAGCTGGACCACAGCTATGACGACCTGGCATCGGCGGCGATGCGTCAACTCCGTGAAATCGGCGGTGAGGAGGCGGTCCGGACGTTCGCACGGCAACGCATCGACGCGATCCTGGCCGATGTCGAGGCGCCGGCATCGTCCGCGGACGACGACATCGAAGCTGCCGCTGAGCAGGTCGCCGTCGCGCTGAGCAAGGCCGGCTACGTTGCCACCACCGCCCGCGTCGAGGGCCCGATCCACGGCGTGCAGATCTGTCAGCACCACTGCCCGGTGTCGCACGTCGCCGAGGAGTTCCCGGAGTTGTGTGAAACCGAGCAGCAGGCCATGGCCGAGGTGCTCGGGACCCACGTGCAGCGGCTGGCGACCATCGTCAACGGTGACTGCGCCTGCACCACCCACGTGCCGCTGACTCCTACCGAGAAGCCGTCAACCCTTCGACGCTCAGCCCGCGTCGAAGCCACCGCAAGCAAGCAAGGAGCGTCGTCATGACGACCACCCCCGAGATTCAGAAGCTGGCCGAACCGCTCTCCCAGGAAGAGGCCATCGCCTCGATGGGCCGGTACGGCTACGGCTGGGCCGACTCCGACATCGCGGGCGCCAGCGCCCAGCGCGGGCTGTCCGAAGCGGTGGTCCGTGACATCTCGGCGAAAAAGAACGAGCCGGAGTGGATGCTGGAGACCCGGCTGAAGGCACTGCGCATCTTCGGGCGCAAGCCGATGCCGAACTGGGGCTCCAACCTCGATGGTATCCACTTCGACAACATCAAGTACTTCGTGCGCTCCAGCGAGAAGCAGGCCGCGACCTGGGACGATCTGCCCGCAGACATCAAGAACACCTACGACAGGCTGGGCATCCCCGAAGCCGAGAAGCAGCGATTGGTGTCCGGTGTCGCCGCCCAGTACGAATCGGAAGTCGTCTACCACTCCATCCGTGAGGATCTGGAGAAACTGGGCGTCATCTTCCTGGACACCGACACTGCGCTGCGGGAGCACCCGGAGATCTTCAAGCAGTACTTCGCCACGGTGATCCCGGCCGGGGACAACAAGTTCTCCGCGCTGAACACCGCGGTGTGGAGCGGCGGGAGCTTCATCTACGTCCCGCCGGGCGTGCACGTCGACATCCCGCTGCAGGCCTACTTCCGGATCAACACCGAGAACATGGGCCAGTTCGAGCGGACGCTGATCATCGTCGACGAGGGTGCTTACGTGCACTACGTCGAGGGCTGCACCGCGCCGATCTACAAGTCGGATTCGCTGCACTCGGCGGTGGTGGAGATCATCGTCAAGCCCGGCGGCCGCTGTCGCTACACCACGATCCAGAACTGGTCGAACAATGTCTACAACCTGGTCACCAAGCGGGCGCGCGCCGAGGCCGGCGCCACCATGGAGTGGGTCGACGGCAACATCGGGTCGAAGGTGACGATGAAGTACCCGTCAGTCTGGATGACCGGCGAGCACGCCAAGGGCGAGGTGTTGTCGGTGGCGTTCGCCGGCGAGGGCCAGCACCAGGACACCGGTGCCAAGATGCTGCACCTGGCTCCGAACACGTCGAGCAACATCGTGTCCAAGTCGGTTGCCCGCGGCGGTGGACGTGCGTCGTATCGCGGTCTGGTCCAGATCAACAAGGGCGCGCACGGATCACGCTCCAGCGTGAAATGCGATGCGCTGCTGGTTGATACGATCAGCCGTAGCGACACCTATCCCTACGTCGACATCCGCGAGGATGACGTGACGATGGGCCACGAGGCGACGGTGTCCAAGGTCAGCGAAACGCAGCTGTTCTACCTGATGAGCCGCGGGCTGACCGAGGACGAGGCGATGGCGATGGTGGTGCGCGGCTTTGTCGAGCCGATCGCCAAGGAACTGCCCATGGAGTATGCGCTGGAGCTCAACCGGCTGATCGAGCTGCAGATGGAAGGCGCGGTCGGGTAGTGACGAAATTGACTGAAGCGGTTGAGGGTTCGTCACTCGCCGCTCTCAACAAGGGTGAGCAGTTCGCGTCTTTCGACGTCGACGCGTTCGAGGTCCCCGGCGGCCGCGACGAAATCTGGCGGTTCACCCCGCTGCGGCGGCTGCGCGGCCTGCACGACGGCTCGGCGCCCGCGACTGCGAGCGCGCAGATCACCGTCAGCGAACGGCCCGGGGTGCAAGTCGAAACCGTGCGCCGCGGCGACCAGCGGCTCGGCGACGGCGGTGCGCCCACCGATCGTGTTGCTGCGCAGGCATTTTCGTCGTTCAACTCTGCAACGCTGGTCACCGTCGCGCGTGACACGCAGGTCGCCGATCCGGTCGAGGTGGTGATCACCGGCCCGGGTGCGGGCGCGGTGGCCTACGGGCATCTGCAGATCCGGGTGGAGGAACTGGCGGAAGCCGTCGTCGTCATCGACCAGCGCGGCAGCGGAACCTACGCCGACAACGTCGAATTCGTCGTCGACGACGCCGCCCGGCTCACGGTGGTATGGATCGCCGACTGGGCGGATGACACCGTGCACGTCAGCGCGCAGCACGCCCGGCTGGGCAAGGACGCGGTGCTGCGGCACGTGGCCGTCACGCTCGGGGGCGGCCTGGTGCGAATGTCGGCCACGGTGCGCTTCGATGCGCCCGGCGGCGATGCGGAGCTGCTCGGCCTGTACTTCGCCGACGACGGTCAGCACCTCGAGTCGCGGCTACTGGTTGACCACGCTCAACCCGACTGCAAATCCCGTGCAATGTACAAGGGTGCGCTGCAAGGGGATCCGGGCTCGAACCGGCCGGACGCGCACACGGTCTGGGTCGGCGACGTGTTGATTCGGGCCGAGGCCACCGGCACCGACACCTTCGAAGTCAACCGCAACCTGGTGCTCACCGACGGCGCGCGTGCCGACTCGGTGCCCAACCTGGAGATCGAGACCGGCGAAATCGTCGGCGCCGGACATGCCAGCGCCACAGGGCGATTCGACGACGAGCAACTGTTTTATCTGCGTTCCCGCGGCATCTCGGAAGAGCAGGCACGCCGACTGGTGGTGCGTGGTTTCTTCAACGAAATCATCGCCAAGATTGCCGTGCCTGAGATACGGGAGCGCTTAACCACAGCCATCGAGCACGAACTCGCCATCACGGAATCGAGAGCAACCGCCTAATGACTACTTTGGAAATCAAAGACTTGCACGTCAGCGTCGAGAACCCTTCGGACGGTGGCGATATCGCCATTCTCAACGGCGTCAACTTGACGGTGAGCTCCGGCGAGACGCATGCGGTGATGGGACCCAACGGATCCGGTAAGTCCACGCTGTCCTACGCCATCGCAGGCCACCCGAAGTACCGCGTTACCTCGGGCTCCATCACGCTCGACGGCGAAGACGTCCTGGAGATGAGCGTCGACGAGCGCGCCCGCGCCGGCCTGTTTTTGGCCATGCAGTATCCCGTTGAGGTGCCTGGGGTGTCGATGTCGAACTTCCTGCGCTCGGCCGCTACCGCGGTCCGCGGTGAGGCGCCCAAGCTGCGGCACTGGGTCAAAGAGGTCAAGGCCGCGATGGAGGAGCTGGACATCGACCAGGCCTTCGGCGAACGCAGCGTCAACGAAGGCTTTTCCGGCGGTGAGAAGAAGCGCCACGAGATCCTGCAGCTGGGGCTGTTGAAGCCGAAGATCGCGATCCTCGACGAGACCGACTCCGGCCTGGATGTCGACGCGCTGCGGGTGGTCAGCGAGGGCGTCAACCGCTACTCCGAATCCCAGCATGGCGGCATCCTGCTGATCACGCACTACACCCGGATCCTGCGGTATATCCACCCGCAATTCGTGCACGTGTTCGTCGGCGGCCGGATCATCGAGTCGGGTGGCCCGGAGCTGGCCGACGAACTCGAAGAGAACGGCTACGAGCGCTTTTCCCAAGCGGCGGCCACGGGAGCTTGACATGACAGTTTCGGTCAGTCGCCCGGTGGCGCCGGACCTCGCCGCGATCCGGGCCGATTTCCCCATCTTGAGCCGCGTCATGCGGGGCGGAAATCAGTTGGCGTACCTGGATTCGGGTGCCACGTCGCAGCGGCCGGTGCAAGTCCTCGACGCCGAACGCGAATTCCTGTTGACGTCCAACGGCGGGGTGCACCGAGGCGCACACCAGCTGATGGAGGAGGCGACCGACGCTTACGAGCAGGGCCGCGCCGACATCGCCGCGTTTGTCGGTGCCGAAACCGACGAGGTGGTGTTCACCAAGAACGCCACCGAATCGCTCAACCTGTTGTCCTACGTGTTCGGGGACAACCGGTTCGAGCACGCCGTCGGGCCGGGCGATGTCATCGTCACCACCGAGCTCGAACACCACGCCAACCTGATCCCATGGCAGGAGCTGGCCCGACGCACCGGCGCCACGCTGCGCTGGTACGGCGTAACTGACGACGGGCGTATCGATCTTGATTCGTTGCGGCTCGACGAACGCGTCAAAGTCGTTGCATTCAGCCATCATTCGAATGTGACCGGCGCCATCGCTCCGGTAGCCGAATTGGTCACCCGGGCCAAGGCCGTAGGCGCGCTGACGGTGCTGGACGCCTGCCAGTCGGCGCCGCACCAACCGGTCGACCTGCACGCGCTCGGCGTCGACTTCGCCGCCTTCTCCGGACATAAGATGCTGGGCCCCAATGGGATCGGGGTTCTCTACGGGCGACGTGAGCTGTTGTCGTCCATGCCGCCATTCCTCACCGGCGGGTCGATGATCGAAACGGTGACCATGGAGGTCACCACCTACGCGGCGCCGCCGCAACGGTTCGAGGCCGGCACCCCGATGACCTCCCAGGTAGTCGGGCTGGGCGCGGCCGTGCGCTATCTCGGCGCCATCGGCATGGACGCGGTCGAAGCCCACGAACGCGAGTTGGTGGCCGCCGCGATCGATGGCCTGTCCGGTATCGACGGAGTGCGGGTGATCGGGCCGAAGTCCATGGAAAACCGCGGCTCGCCAGTGTCTTTCATCGTCGACGGCGTGCACGCCCACGACGTCGGTCAGGTCCTCGACGACGACGGGGTGGCCGTGCGGGTTGGTCATCACTGCGCATTGCCGCTGCACCGCCGATTCGGCCTTGCCGCCACCGCGCGCGCATCGTTCGCGGTCTACAACACCCACGAGGAAGTCGACCGGCTGGTGGCAGGCGTGCGGCATGCCATCGATTTCTTCGGTGGAGCGTGAGTGGCAGTGCGCCTCGAGCAGATCTACCAAGACGTGATCCTCGATCACTACAAGCACCCGCAGCACCGCGGGCTGCGGAAGCCGTTCGGTGCGCAGGTGCATCACGTCAACCCGGTGTGCGGTGACGAGGTCACGCTGCGGGTGGCGGTGTCGGACGACGGTGAGCACATCGTCGACGTCTCCTACGACGGGCAGGGCTGTTCGATCAGCCAGGCGGCCACGTCGGTGCTCACCGAGCAGGTGATCGGTCAAAGCGTTGGGCAGGCGTTGAAGACGGTGACGGCGTTCACCGAGATGGTGTCTTCACGGGGAAACGTGGTCGGCGATGAGGATGTCCTGGGCGACGGCATCGCGTTCGCCGGGGTCGCCAAGTATCCGGCGCGGGTCAAATGCGCGCTACTCGGCTGGATGGCATTTAAAGACGCGCTGGCGCAAGCGATGCACGACGACGAGGAGGTCAAAGGATGAGCGAAACCGCCGCACCGGACAACGAACTGCTCGCCGACATCGAAGAGGCGATGCGCGATGTCGTCGACCCCGAGCTGGGCATCAACGTGGTCGACCTGGGACTGGTCTACGGCCTGGACCTGACGGAGGGGGACGAGGGGACCATCGCGTTGATCGACATGACGTTGACGTCGCCGGCCTGCCCGCTGACCGATGTCATCGAAGACCAGTCGCGTAGCGCGCTCGTCGGCGCCGGCCTGGTCGATGAGCTGCGGATCAACTGGGTGTGGAACCCGCCGTGGGGCCCGGACAAGATCACCGACGACGGCCGCGATCAACTGCGCGCCCTCGGTTTCACCGTCTAAGTCCTTCCAGCCCGAATGTGACTGGCTTTGTGGGGTTGCGGTCGGACCAGGCCTGGCTACGATCATCGTTGTGAGCGATGCTGAGGTATCCCGCGCCGTCAAAAACAAGGGCGCCAGTGCCGGCGCCGAGCCCCATGTGGTGGTGATGTTCGGCGCGACAGGCGATTTAGCCCGCCGAAAGCTGCTGCCCGGCCTACTGCACCTTTCCTGCTCCAAGCTGGCTCCCGAGATCCGGATCATCGGCACGTCGCTCGATGAATTCGACAACGACACCTTCTGCAAGCTGGCGCACAAGGCCTGCAAAGAGTTCTCTCACCATCACATTTCCGATGAGCAAATCGATCAGTTCACCGCCAACCTCACCTTTGTGCCAACGCAGGCCGGCCCGGAAGCTCTGGCCAGTGCCGTGGCGGAGCAGGTCGCGGCGCTCGGTGGCGAGGCCCGTCTGCTGCATTACTTGAGCATCCCGCCGGCGGCGGTGATGCCCGTCATGGAATCGCTGCACAAGGCGGATTTGGTGCAGGACTCTCGGGTCATCATGGAAAAGCCGTTCGGCGTCGATCTGGCCAGCGCCCAGGCACTGAACGCGGCGATCCATGAGCGATTCGACGAAGAACAGATCTTCCGGATCGATCACTTTCTGGGTAAAGAGGCCGCGCAGAACATTCTCGCATTCCGGTTCGCGAACGGATTGTTCGAACCGATTTGGAATCGAAACTTCATCGACCACATCCAGATTGACGTGCCCGAGCGGCTCACCTGTGAGAGCCGCGCGCAGTTCTACGATGCGGTGGGGGCGTTCAAGGACATGGTGGTCACCCACTTGTTCCAAATTCTGGCGTTCGTCGCGATGGAACCTCCCACCCAGCTTGCTTCAGAGGCGATCAGCGACGAGAAGAACAAGGTATTCCGCTCGATGCGCCTGCTTGATCCCAGCGAGGTGGTGCGCGGGCAATACCGGGGTTACCGCGACGAGCCCGGGGTGCCCGCGGAATCGGATACCGAAACGTTCGTCGCACTCAAATGCGAGATCGACAACTGGCGCTGGGCGGGTGTCCCGTTCTTTCTGCGCACCGGCAAGGGCATGGCAGAGGGGCAGCGCATCATCTCCATCGCATTCCACGAGCCGCCGAGGAGCATGTTTCCGCCCGGATCCGGTGTGGGACAAAAGGGTCCGGATCATCTGACTTTCGATCTCGCCGACGTGTCGAAGATGTCGCTGTCGTTTTACGGCAAGCGGCCAGGGCCCGGAATGAAGCTCGACAAGCTCAGCCTTCAGTTCACTATGGAAGATAGCGGCCACGCCGGCGACGTGCTCGAGGCCTACGAACGTCTCATTCTCGACGCGATGCGCGGCGATCGGACGCTGTACAACACGGCAGAGGGCATCGAACGGCTCTGGGAGGTCTCGGCGCCGTTGCTCGAGGATCCGCCGCCGACGCGCAGCTACGACCTCGATTCGTGGGGTCCCAACGCGGTTCATCCCCTGATTGCGCCGCGAGCGTGGCGGTTGCCGTTCGAGCGTGGTTGGCGCGGCAAGAATTAACTTCTCGTCAACGCCGGGAGATCGCAGAATTCCGCGATCGCCTCAGCGGCTACGACGTCGCTGACTCAACGCCAAGGCAGGTCGCTGCTTTCTCCGCGCCAGCGCGACGGCGGGATCATCGGCGCCCCACGCAGTCCTGACGCTTCGACGTGGCGCAGTGCGGCGTCGAGGTGCTGGCGCATCCGGCGTTCGGCCTTCTGTGGGCCTCTCCCGGTGATGGCCGCGGCGATCGCGCGATGTGACTTGGCGGCTTCGTCGCGGTCGTATTGCGTGATGTCTTGTTCGGCCGCGGCCCACCGCACCGCCTGTTCGACGGCAGCCAAAACGGTGGTGAGGAGCGGGTTTCCGCTGGCCTGCACCAGGAGTTCGTGGAATTCGTGGTATCCGGTGCCGTCGGGTGCGATGCCGCGCTCGGCGACGGCGGCGATGCGCTCGCGTTGTTGGGCCGTGGCGTGCTCGGCGACATGCGCCGCCGCGGCAGGCTCGAGCATCTTCCGGAAATCCAGCAGGTCGCCCCACGTCGCTCCGGTGAGGGTGAACAACTGCACCAGTGAGTGAGCGGTCCGTTCGGGTTCGGGATGGCGGATGCGTACGCCGCCGCGTCCCTGGCTGGTGGCGGTGAGTCCCTCGGCGTCCAGCAGTCGCAGCGCCATACGGACCGTTTCCCGGCTCACGCCGAGTTGGTTGACTAATTCGCCTTCGGTGGGCAGCGAATCGCCCGGCACGAGTTCGCCGGACAGTATTCGCCGACGCAGGGTAGCGGCTACTGCGTCGGGTGCACGGGAGGGTCTTGTTATCGTCACGCCACTTAGTATACTAAGTCGTTATGGTGAATGTCCCGAATGCCGCCGTGCTGACCGGCGCAGTCCGGCCGATGCGATTCGAGGCGACGGTCGAAGACTGCGTGACCACCTTCGGCGAAATCCCCATATGTCGCATCGAGATCCCGTTCCTTCTCGGATTCACCCCGCACGGGCATTGGATGGACTTCCGGTGATTCTGACCGACGTCGAGGAAGCCGAGTTACGTGCCTCGGTGCACGGTATCGTCGCCGGCTTCGGTAACGCCTACTTCAGCCGGTGCAGCGAAACCCTGCAGCATCCCACCGAGCTGTGGGACGCGTTGGCTGCGGGCGGTTTCGTCGGCGTAAACCTGCCCGAGGAATACGGCGGCGGCGGAATGGGATTGAGCGCGATGAACATCGTCGCCGAGGAGGCCGCCGCCGCGGGCTGTCCGCAGATCATGCTGATGATCTCACCGGGAATCGTC
>DATFYT010000221.1:0-18732 GCA_035314925.1 Mycobacterium sp.
CATCTGGGACACCACCAAGGGGACCTCCAGCATCGACAATGCCGCGGCGTGAAAAGCATGTGTGTGCACGATGCACTGCACGTCAGGTCGCCCGCGATACACCCAGCTGTGAAAACGGTTGGCGGGGTTCGCCATTCCGTCTCCAGCCAGCACGTTGAGATCTTCGTCGACGACGAGCAGATTGCCTGCGGTGATCTCGTCGAACCCCAAACCCAGCCGCTGGGTGTAGTACGTCCCGGGCTGCTCAGCGCGGGCGGTGATCTGTCCCGCCAAGCCCGAATCGTGCCCGGCGTCAAAAAGCACGCGACAGGTCAGCGCAACTTTCTGCCTGGTGGTCAGTCCCGAATCCCCGACATTGGCGGCCAGGCCGTCCTCCGCACGCCGCATCAATTCGCCCTTGGAAGCCGAAAACGTGTCGGAAAAGGTGGATGCCATGTGACTCTCCTCGATCGCGATCTTATGACACTATGATCACGATAGGAAACTTTGTGTCATTGGGCAAACCAACCGGGGAGGTCGACGTTGACGGCATTGCTGCGGGCGGTCCGCAGGCAGCGCGGCCTCACCCTGGAGAGCCTTGCCGAGCAGACCGGCCTGACCAAGAGCTACCTGTCGAAGATCGAGCGTCGCCAAAGTACACCGTCGATTGCGGTGGCCCTCAAGGTGGCGCGCGCGCTCGACGTCGATGTCGCGCAACTGTTCTCCGATGAAACCGCCGACGAGAAAATCGCGATCGATCGCGCTGGCGACCGCCGCAAAGTCACCGCTGAACGGTACGTCCCCTTAGCGCCGACGGTGTTGGGAAAGTCGATGTCGCCCTTCGTCGTTCGACCCGCCGGTGTAGCGGTCGACGAGCCCCGTCCGGTGCACGCCGGCCAAGAATTCGTGTTCGTGCACGCCGGGACCGTGGAACTGGATTACGGCGACCACACGATCCGGCTCGGGCCGGGCGACAGCGCCTATTTCGACGCCTCGGTCAGCCACCGGTTCCGCCCAATCGGCAAGGCCGCAGCCGAGGTCGTCGTCGTCGCCGACAACGATCCCAACGGCTACCGCCGATGAGCGAACTGCTCTTCTCCTACGGCACACTGCGACAGCGCGAAGTCCAACGGGCGACATTCGGGCGAGAACTCGACGGCCACGACGACGCGATCGTCGGCTACGAGCTGGACTACGTCACGATCACCGACCCACACGTCGTCGCCACCAGCGGCAGCGACCGGCATCCGATTCTGCGGCCATCCGACCGGCCGGATGCACACGTCGATGGCACCGTGTTCACGATCAGCGAGACGGAACTGGCCGCGGCCGATGAATATGAGGTCGACGACTACCGGCGGATTTCGGTGCCGCTACGGTCCGGCCCACACGCCTGGGTTTACGTGTTCGCCGGCTAGCCACCCAGGCCCGGTATGAAGGAGGGGTGAGCGACGGAATCAGCCGCCGGGCGTTAATGACAACGGGTGCGGCGGCGGCCATCGTCGGCGCAGGCGCCGGTGCGGGCGCCCTTGCGCTGCTTGGGTCACCGGGTCGCGGCCCGGGCCTGTGGACCCAACCCGATCAGAGCGGCGCGCAACCGGTCGGCGGCCTGCATCTGCAATTCGGCAAGGATGCTTCCACCGAAGTCGTTGTCTCCTGGCACACCACCGACGCGGTTCGCAATCCGCGGGTGATGGTCGGCACGCCGACGTCCGGCTTCGGCCGCGTGGTGCAGGCCGAGACCCGAACCTACCGTGACGCAAAGTCCAAGACCGAAGTGCGCGTCAACCACGCCGGGCTCGACAAACTGGCTCCCGACACCGACTATGTCTACGCGGCAGTCCACGACGGCACCAACCCCGAGGTGGGGACCGTCAGGACCGCTCCGTCCGGACGGAAACCGTTGCGATTCACCAGTTTCGGAGACCAGGCCATCCCGACGCTGGGCCAATTCAAAAACCCCATCTACGGCATCCGCAACCTTGGATCCCCGGCGGCCGGAGATATCACGACCGCGATCGAACGTCTCGGCCCACTGTTCAACCTCGTCAACGGCGATCTGTGCTACGCGAACCTCGCGCATGACTGCATTCGCACCTGGTCGGACTGGTTCGACAACAACACGCGCTCGGCCCGCTACCGGCCATGGATGCCGGCGGCAGGCAACCATGAAAACGAATTAGGTAACGGGCCTGTCGGTTACGCCGCCTACCAGACCTACTTTGCCCTGCCCGACTCGGGATCCGACGCCGAGCTCCGCGGGCTGTGGTATTCGTTCACCGCCGGGTCGGTGCGGGTGATCAGCCTCAACAACGACGACATCTGCTTTCAGGACGGCGGAAACTTCTACGTACACGGCTACTCGGGTGGCACGCAAAAGCGTTGGCTGGAAAGCGAACTCACAGACGCACGAACAGACCCGCGCGTCGACTGGGTGGTCGTTTGCATGCACCAGACCGCGGTCTCCACCGCCGATCACACGAACGGCGCCGACCTGGGTATCCGCCAGGAGTGGCTGCCGCTATTCGATCGCTACCAGGTCGATCTGGTGGTCTGCGGTCACGAGCACCACTATGAACGCTCGCATCCGGTGCGGGGAACGCTGGACACCGAAACCAAAACGCCGATACCCGTCGAAACCCACGCCGGCGCCATCGACACCAGCAAGGGCACCGTGCACCTCGTCATCGGTGGTGGCGGTACCTCAACGCCGTCGAACACCATGTTCTTTCCGCAGCCCAGGTGCCGCGTGTTGACCGGCGTCGGACAATTCGATCCGGCGATCGGGCGCAAAGCGCCGGTCTACGTGGTGGAGGATGCGCCCTGGTCGGCGTTTCGTGACCGCGAAAACCCCTATGGATTCGTCGCGTTCGACGTTGACCCAGGCTCGCCAGGCGGCAACACGTCGATCAAGGCGACGCACTACGCGGTCAACGGCCCCTACGGAGCGATCAGCGTGGTCGAGCAATTCACGCTGACTCGGCCCCGCCGCGGCTGAGATTTTCTACGCTTGCCGGCATGACGACTACCGATCTTCCATTGGCCGGCAAGGTTGCCTACGTGACGGGCGCCGCCCGCGGCCAGGGTCGCTCGCACTGCATCAGGCTGGCCAGGGCCGGCGCCGACATCGTCGCGATCGACGCCTGCGGACCCGTCACCGCGCACAACGGCTATCCCCCGTCGCAGCCGGAGGACCTCGCCGAGACGGTGAATCTGGTGGAGGGTGAGGGACGCAAGATCATCGCCTCGGCGGTCGACGTCCGCGACGCGGCCGGTCAGCAACGCGTGGTCGGCGACGCCATAGAACAGTTCGGCCGTCTGGACATCGTGGTCGCCAACGCGGGGGTGCTCAATTGGGGTCGGCTGTGGGAGATTTCGGCCGAACAGTGGCAAGACACCCTCGACATCAACCTGACCGGGCTGTGGAACACGATCAAGGCGGTGGTGCCGCCGATGATCGAGGCGGGTAACGGCGGGTCGATCATCACGATTAGTTCGGCGGCGGGAATCAAAGCCGTTCCCGGCTGCGGCCACTACTGCGCCAGCAAGTTCGGGGTGGTCGGGTTGACCAACTCGCTCGCCGTCGAGCTCGGCGAGTTTGGCATCCGGGTCAACTCCGTGCACCCGTATGGCACAGACACACCGATGGGTAACGACGTCTCCATGTACCAGGTCTTCGCCGACCACCCGAACTACATCCACAGCTTCTCACCCGGCGCGCTTCCGACGGAATCGCTCGCCGCCCCGGACCTGATCTCCGACATTGTGGTGTGGCTGGCCAGCGATGCGTCATCGCTGGTGACAGCGGCTCAGATTCCCGCTGACAAAGGGTATTTGAAGATTTAGCCTGCGCTACTCAGGAAAATCTAGATTGTTTCTAAGTAATTTGTTAGGTTGAATCACGCCCGCCTTTAAGCCAACGCATGTCTTAGGAAGGGCCGGATGACTCGTCTGCGTGTATTTGGTCTAGGACTGACCGCGGGGGCATTCTTCGCCTTCGGCATGGCACCGTTGGTTACGGCGCCGGCGGCCAACGCCGACGAGTTCGACGTGATCGTCGACCCCATCATCAGTGCCCTCTCCGGCATCGACCCCACCCTGGGCGCGGATTTGGGCGGGCTCGCGACCAGCTTCGATCCGGCGTTCGCCGCGGATAGCGCGGCCTCTGCCGCGACGGCCGCCGCAACCCCCGACTTTTCCGACCTGTTCAACCAGTTCGTCTACACGCCGACGCACACCGCGCTCGAGGATTGGATCACCAGCGACGTCGGTCACCAGGTGGACGGTTTCATCAATTCGGTGGCCGGTTCCGATGTGATCGGCAACGGCGCACCCGGGACAGACGCTGACCCCACCGGCGGTGCCGGCGGTTGGTTGTTCGGCGACGGCGGCGCGGGCTGGAACAGCACCGACCCCGGTGTTGCGGGCGGTGAAGGCGGCGCGGCCGGGTTCATCGGCGACGGCGGAGTCGGCGGCGAAGGCGGTGCCGGCGCCGACGGTGGCGACGGCGGCGCGGGCGGATCGTTCCTGGGCGATGGCGGCGACGGTGGAAACGCCGGCGACGGCACCGCCCCCGACGGCTTGCCCGCTCTTGGTGGGGCCGGCGGCGACTCCAGCGTGTTCGGCATCCACGGCATGGTCGGCGACTTTGGCACGGGTAGCGGCGACCCGTCGGGCGCTGATTCCCTCGGGACGACCGGGAGCTTCCTCACCAACGGTGACGGACAGGTCGTCATGCTGCATGGGCTCAACGAGGTGTACAAGATTGCGCCCGGTGAGCCCTCGGCCAGCGGGTTCAGCGACGACGACGCCGCGTTCCTGGCCGCCAACGGCTTTAACGCTGTGCGGGTGGGCGTCATCTGGTCCGACCTCGAGCCTGAGCCCGGCGTTTTCAACTCCGCTTACCTCGCCTCGATAGAGAGCACCGTGCAGACCCTGGGCAACCACGGCATCTACAGCATCATCGACTTCCACCAGGACGCGTACAGCACCGCATTCGGCGGCGAGGGTGCGCCGGCTTGGGCGACCGAGACCAACGGGGCAACCAATGTTTCGCTGCCCTTCCCGTACAACGAATTCTTCGATCCCGCAGAGCAGCAGGCCTGGGATTCGTTCTGGTCGAACGCCGACGCACCGAATAGTATTGGGCTAGAAGACAATTACAGCCAGATGTTGGAGTACGTCGCCAGCGCCTTCAACGGCAACTCCAACGTGGCCGGGTTCGAGCTGATGAATGAACCGTCGCCGGGCTCATCGACGTTCCTGTCGACCCTGTTGGGCGGCTCGTTCTTCGACAGTCAGCAGCTGACTCCGTTCTACGATCAGGGGTCCGACGCGATCCGGGCCGTCGATCCGACCACACCGATTTTCTTCGAACCCAACGTCCTCTCCAACGCGGGCTTGCCCACCGATCTTGGCCATGTGGACGCCACGAACACCGTCTTGTCGTTCCACGACTACTGCGAGTTCGACCTGGGGTCGCTGGGTTGCATACCGGGCGTCAGCGCGGTCGTGGGCAATGCCGAGGCATACGCTGAGGCACAAGGAATCCCGGCATTCATGACGGAGTTCGGAGCCACCAGCGACCAGACCGCGATCGCCGCTCCGATGCAAGGCGCCGACGGCAACCTGATCGGTTGGACCGAGTGGTCCTACAGCAGCCAGGGCGACATCACCACCAGCGCGTCTCCGCCGAGCTCGGAATCGCTGGTGTTCAACCCCGAACTGCCGCCGACCGGCACCAACGTCAACACCGCGAACCTGGACACGCTCGCCGAGCCCTACCCGCAGGTGATTTCGGGCACCCCGACTTCGTTCTCGTTTGAGAACGGCACCTTCGACTTCAGCTATTCCACCGAGGAGGCCGACGGCCTGGGCAGCTTTGCCGCCGGCTCGCACACGACCATCTCGGTGCCGACCGTCGAGTTCCCGAATGGCTACGACGTGAGCGTCACCGGAGGAACGGTTGCCTCGGCGCCCGACGCCCCCGAACTGGTCATCGCTTCAGACAACGGCGCAAGCACCGTCACGGTCGTGGTGACCCCGGCCGCCATCGGCGCGGCCGGCGCGGGATAACAGCGGCTTCGCGGCTGAGAAGACAGCTCTTGGCGCGGCAATGGTAACGTCATTACCGTTTCAGGCCAGTGAGACTCTCCGGAGACGTCATATGCATTCACGCAAGCTGCCGTCATGACCGAGACGACCTCGGTGCACGCAGGCGAATCGGTCGCCGCCTTCGCCGAGCGGGCCCGTACCTGGCTCGCCGACAACATGCCGCGGATCGACGACCCGAATGATCCGCCCTACGCCGACCGCGGCGACGAGGCGTCATGGCAGCACGTCCGGCAATTGCAGCGACGCCTCTACGACGGCGGCTTCGCCGGGATCTGCTTCCCCACCGAATACGGCGGGCTCGGGCTGGGGATCGAGTATCAAAAGGCGTTCGACACCGAAAGCGCCTGCTACGAGATGCCGCTGATCTTCAATACTCCGACATTCACGATCTGTTGCCCGACGATCCTCGACACCGGCAGCGAAGAACAGAAACGGCAACACATTTCGGCGGCGTTGCGCGGCGACGAGGTCCTCGTCCAATTGCTTTCGGAGCCCAGCGGCGGCTCCGACCTGGCGGGTGTGATCACCCGCGCTGAGCGGCGCGGCGATAAGTGGGTGATCAACGGCGCCAAGACGTGGAGCACCGGAGCGTTCGCCGCCGACTATGGACTGCTGCTGGCCAGAACGAACTGGGACGTGCCCAAGCACGAAGGCCTGACGATGTTTCTGGTGCGCATCGACAGCCCGGGCATCACGCTGCGCCGCATCAAACAGGTCAACGGGTCCACCGAGTTCTGCGAAGAGTTCTTCGACGACCTGGAACTCGGCGACGACGCGGTGGTCGGCGAAGTCGACAAGGGCTGGGAGGTGGCCTCGCGCCAGCTGTATCACGAGCGGCGTGCCGTCGGCGGCGGCTCGGAATTCGCCAGTGGCAGCGGCGCCGAGAACAATCAGGAACAGCCCCCCGACTACCCCGCGATGATCCAAGCGGCCGGGCTTTCTGACAATGAGCGTATGCGTGAAGCGGCCGGCCGGGCGTTGACCCATCGCGCTGTGTGGGAGCAGCTGATCGACCACGTCTACCGCGGCGTGCTGGACGGATCACTCCCCTCGACGGCCGGAACGCTCATCCGACTTTTTCAGGCCGAGGAAGTTGCGCTCGAAATCGATACCGCGCTGGCGATCGCCGGCAGCGCCGGCGTCGTCGACGGGCCGGCCGAGTTGCTCTTCGTCGGCGAACGCTACTTGTCTCGGCAAACCGCGGAGCTCGGCGGCGGCACAACGGAGATGGCCCGCAACGTGATTGGCGAACGGGTACTGGGCTTTCCCCGCGAATACGCCGCCGATCGCGGCGTGCCGTTCAACCAGGTCAAGCACAGCAGAAGCTGATCGCCTACGAAGCTCGCATGATGTGCGTCATGCGACTAACATGATGCCGACATGCGAAAAACTGCTACCAGGCGCGCTCGGAGCAAGCAGGAGTCGCTGGACCGGATCCTCGATGCGGCGGCGCGGCGCCTGCGGGCAGAAGGCCTCGATGGCGCGGCGATCGTCCCGGTGATGAGAGACGCCGGCCTCACCCATGGCACGTTCTACTCGCATTTCGAAAACAAGGAACAGCTGGCCAATAACGCCTTCGCGCATGCCATCACCACCGGACGGCGACACTGGATCAAGCCGATGCGGGACGAATCGTGGGCCGACCGGTTGGCCAGTCTGGCCAAGCGCTACCTCACCCCGGCTCACCGAGACGACCTGTCGACTAGCTGCGCATTCGCAGCCTTGAGTGCCGATGCCGCACGCGCATCGGAGGATTTCCGCGCCGTCTACGAACGCGAACTACGCGGTTCGCTGGCTGCTATCTGCGGTGAAGACGATGCCGACGATCAGCGGCTGGATAATGCAATTGCTCTGATGGCGGTATGCATAGGCGGGCTGTCGCTCGCCCGCGCGGTGGCCGACCGGCAGTTCTCCACACGGATCCTGCGGGTTGCGCGCGGGACGGCGACCAAACTCGCTGATAAAGACACTGGGAAGGAAGGAATGTCGTGCTGAGCACCAAACCGTACGGACAGCTGCGTTATCGGGAGATCGCGGGCAACCGCATGGCCTACGTCGACGAGGGCCACGGTCCCGACGGCACGACGATCGTCTTCCAGCACGGCAACCCCACCTCGTCGTATCTGTGGCGCAACGTGATGCCGCATCTGGAAGGTCTCGGCCGGCTAGTCGCATGTGACCTGATCGGGATGGGCGGGTCGGACAAGCTCATCCCGTCGGGCCCGGACCGCTATCACTACGCCGAACAGCGTGAGTACCTGTTCGGGCTTTGGGATGCCCTCGATCTTGGTAATCGGGTGGTGTTGGTGCTACACGACTGGGGATCGGCGCTGGGGTTCGACTGGGCTAACCGGCACCGCGACCGAGTGGCCGGAATCGCGTTTATGGAGGCGATCGTCACTCCGATGACGTGGCTGGACTTCCATGACAGCGTGCGAGGCGTGTTCCAGGGCTTCCGCTCCCCCAACGGTGAGCCAATGGTCTTGGAGCAGAACATTTTTGTCGAGGCTGTGTTGCCGGGCGCCATCCGGCGACGGCTGTCTGACGAGGAGATGGACCACTACCGGCGGCCGTTCGCCAACGCGGGAGAGGACCGGCGGCCAACATTGTCTTGGCCGCGGAACATCCCGATCGACGGCGAGCCAGCAGAGGTCGTCGCCGTGGTCGACGAGTACCGGAGCTGGCTCGCGGAAAGCGACGTGCCAAAGCTTTTCATCAATGCCGATCCCGGCGCGATCGTGACCGGGCGTATCCGCGACTACGTCCGCAGCTGGCGGAGTCTGACCGAAATCACCGTTCCCGGCGTGCATTTCATCCAGGAGGACAGTCCGGATGAAATCGGCACGGCGTTGGCGCAATTCGTCCGGCAGCTGCCCGGCTAGACGTCCTTCCGCACGGTGTGAGGGCGTAAACCGCGTTGCGGCTCAATGCATCTCTGCTCATCTACGACCGGTGGCCGGGGCGAGGCGGGCCATCCCACGCAGGATCCACGGTGTCCGCCTGGCGATCACCTCTACGGCGCGGTCCGAGCGGCGCATCGCGGCCCGACGGCCGGGGGTCGGCATTGATGCCAGTTCCGCCTCGGCCGATCCCACCCGCGCGCCGTCGCGTTCGACCGCCAGGAGTTGCCAGGTGCCGGGCACTCCACGCAGCTCGACGCTGCCGCGGTCCTCGAAGCCCGTGCCCGAGCCGACGACCAGGTCACGCACGGTGCGAGAGACGAGGATTTCACCGGCACCCGCGTGGCCGAGGATCCGCGCCGCGATGTGTACGGCGAGCCCCCCGATGTCGGCGTCGAGCAGTTCGCACTCGCCGGTGTGGATGCCGGCGCGGATCTCGATGCCCAGTGTCTCGGCGTCAGCGCGCAAGGCTTCGGCGCAGCGGATGGCCTGCGTCGGGCCGTCGAACGTGGCGAGGTGGCCGTCGCCAGTGCTCTTGACCACCGTGCCGCCGAATCGTTGCGTGAATTCGGCGGTGATCTCACCAAAGCGGTGCAGCACCGCGCGCCACCGCTCGTCGCCGGTCGCGGCGGCGTGTTGCGTCGAGGCGACGATATCGGTGAATAGCACGGTGCGCAGGGCGCGATGTGACTGTGCCGGTGCGGCATGGCTGCCGGTGAGGAATTCCTCGATCGCGGTCAGGATCTTGTCGGGCTCGGTAAACCAGGGCGCGTGCTCCGCGCCGTCCACCTCAAGCCACCGCGCGCCGGGAATATGGTCGGCGAGGTACCGGCCGCACTGCACCGGCATGAGGTCCTCGCGGGCATTGATGACCAGGGTGGGCGCGGAGAGCGTCGGCAGAACCGGCCGCACGTCGATCCGGAGGCTCGATTCCATTGTCGCTCGCAGCATCCCCGGGCTCGCGCACATGCGCTCGACCATGCCGAGCTGGCGTACCGAGCGGACCGACGGGAACCACCACTTCGCTGTTGCGCCGCTGCCCCACCCCGAGCGCGCGCCGCGGACCATTTCCTGCATGCGGCCGATCTGCTTCGTCGACGGCGTGTAGTCGTCATCCAGCTCGGGCACCAGGCGCGCCCGCAGCTCGGCCGGGTCGCGATCCAAGTCGTCCCAGCTGGCGCCGGGCAGGGCCGCGAATGAGCCGTAGAGGATCAGCGCCCGCGTTCGCTCCGGTCGTTTTGCCGCAAACATGATGGCCTGTGGGCCGCCCTCGCTCATACCGAAGACGGCCGCTTTTGCGAAGCCGACGGCGTCCATGACCGCCTCGATCTCGGCCGCTCGATCTTCGAGCAAACGAACTTTCGGGATGGGGTCCGACAGCCCGACCCCAGCCTTGTCGAACAAGAGGACCCGACAGAACGTGGCGAGCTGATCGAAGAAGGCCTTGAACTCGGGCAGGGTCCAGAACAGCTCGATGTGGGTGACCATCGGCCCGACGAAGACGAGCTCGACCGGCCCGTCGCCGAACACCTGATACGCCAGGCTCAGATCGCCGCACTTGGCGTACGACGTTTCCGCCATGGCATGAGCGTAGTGCGGCCGGGCGCTAGCCGTACCGTATCCACTGCATCGCGCCCGGGCGTACGACAACGCCGCCATTTCCGCCCTTCTAGAACTCTGCCGGGCGCTGATCGGCTCGGCCGCTGTGCTCGGCGTGGTGAGCGCATCGAAGGACAACTGCAAGGCCCGGTCGAGGTCGGCCTCGAATGCGTCGAAAACCCCGACAACCTCCTCGCGACTGCTCGAATACATGTCCAAATAATATCGACGGCCACCGACAAATATCGCAACCGAGAAACCAGCGAAACGATTGAAACCGAAGTGACATAAGTGGTTTCAGTGGTCGGCGGCGTCAGCTAATGACCTAAACGCGAAAGCACCTCAGCGACAACGGAATCCGCGACGACGTCGACTTGCTCACCCGTCGAGAGATCTTTCACGCCAACGGTTCCGGCCTCGATGTCGCGGTCACCGGCAACCAAAGCCAGCCGTGCCCCCGACCGATCTGCCGCCCGCATTGCGCCCTTCATGCCACGGTCGCCGTAAGCCAGGTCCACGCGCACACCAGCGGCACGCAACTGCCCGGCCAGCATTACCAGCCGCAGCTTGGCCTGCTCGCCCAGTGCCACGCCGAACACGTCGCATCGGGCGCTCTGCCCGACGTCCTTGCCCTCGGCCTTCAACGCCAGCAGGGTGCGGTCGACGCCGACACCGAACCCGATGCCCGAGAGGTCCTGTCCGCCGAGATGGCGCATCAGACCGTCGTAGCGGCCGCCGCCGCCGATGCCGGACTGGGCGCCCAGCCCGTCATGGACGAATTCAAAGGTGGTCTTGGTGTAGTAGTCCAATCCGCGGACCATCCGCGGATTGATGACATACGGCACGCCCAAGGCGTCGAGGTAGCCCAGCACCGTTTCGAAATGCTGCTTGGCCACATCGGAGAGGTGATCCAGCATCACCGGCGCGTCGGCCGTTATCGCCCTGACTTCGGGACGCTTGTCGTCGAGCACCCGCAGCGGGTTGATCTCGGCGCGCTTTCGGGTTTCCTCGTCGAGGTCAAGCTGAAAGAGGAACTCCTGCAACAATTCCCGATATTGCGGACGGCAGGTGTTGTCGCCGAGCGAAGTGATTTCCAGTCGGAACCCGTCCAGGCCGAGCGAGCGGAAGCCGGCGTCGGCCACCGCGATCACTTCGGCGTCCAGCGCGGCGTCGTCGATACCGATCGCCTCCACACCGACCTGCTGCATTTGACGGTAGCGGCCGGCCTGGGGCCGCTCGTAGCGGAAGAACGGACCTGCGTAGCACAGCTTCACGGGCAACGCGCCCCGGTCCAGGCCGTTTTCGATCACGGCACGCACCACGCAGGCGGTACCCTCGGGCCGCAGCGTCAGCGAGCGGTCACCACGGTCGGTGAACGTGTACATCTCCTTGGTCACCACGTCGGTGGACTCCCCCACCCCCCGGGCAAACAGGGCGGTGTCCTCGAAGATCGGTAGCTCGATGTCGGTGTAGCCGGCCCGCCGGGCGGCGTCGAGCAGCCCCGACCGCACCGCGACGAACGCCGCCGAGTCCGGCGGCACGTAGTCCGGCACGCCCTTGGGCCGGGAGAACGACGGAAACTCAGTCATGAGCGCCGCTCCTTCTCATCGCTGCGCTCTGCATCGTCGCCGGCGCAGTCACGAGCTCAGCCCTTCGAGGAACGGGTTTGACCGCCGTTCCGCGCCAATGGTCGTGGAATTGCCATGTCCAGGCAGAACCACCGTTTTGTCGTCGAGGACCAACAGCTTGTCGACGATCGAGCGGATCAGGTCACGGCCGCTTCCGCCGAACAGGTCGGTCCGGCCCACCGAGCGCTCGAACAGGGTGTCGCCGGTGAAAACCAGGTCCTTATCGTCCTGAGCGTCCCTGACTCGGAAGACCACCGATCCACGGGTGTGACCGGGCGTGTGGTCGACGGTGACGCTGATCCCGCCGAGGTCGATCTTGTCGCCGTCTCGATCGAGTTCGACGACCTGTTTGGGCTCACGGAATATCGCCGCAAGCAGCAGCTGACCCAGTTTTGGGCCGAAGTCTTTGATGGGGTCGGTCAGCATGAACCGGTCCTCGGGATGAATGTATGCGGGGCAGCCGAAAGTGTCGGACACCTTCTGCGCAGACCAGATGTGGTCGATGTGGCCGTGGGTGAGCAGGACCGCCGCCGGAGTCAGCCGATTTTTGTCCAGGATGCGCCGCAGCTGGCCCATCGCACGCTGGCCCGGGTCGACGATGATGGCGTCCGCCCCAGGGTGCGGCGCCAGCACATAGCAGTTGCACTGCAGCAGGCCGGCGGGAAATCCGGTGATCAACACGATCTCCATTTTCCCATGCGCCGCCTGACGACGATGCGGCCCATGCAGTGGGCCGGGGGCCCGACGTGGGTCGCGCCACCCCTATCCAGCATCAACTGGCACACTCTCCCTTGGTCAGATGAACCCCTGACTCAGCACACAACCACGGAGGGACATCGGCGGTGCCGACCAACGAACAGCGACGTGCGACAGCCAAGCGCAAACTCGAGCGGCAGCTGGAACGCCGCGCCCAGCAGGTTCGTCGTCGTCGGATGCTCGCCATCGTCGGAGGGGCGGTCGCGGCAGTGGTCGTGGTCGTCGCGGTGGTAGCCACGGTCGTGCTGACCAATCAGGAGCACAAGAACAAGCAGGCTTCGGCAACCGCGAGTTCGTCCACCAGCGCCGCTCCGACCAACTCCTCAGGAATACCGGCATTGCCGGCGTTCAAGCCGGCCGCCAATCCGGGTGCCAACTGCCAATACGAGCCCGCGGCGGAACCGGCCAGCAAGCCGGCGACCCTGCCGCGGCAGGGCAAGGTGCCCACCGACCCCGCGCAGGTCAGTGTCAGCATGGTCACTAATCAGGGCAATGTCGGCCTGTTGCTCGCCAACAACGAATCACCCTGCACCGTCAACAGTTTCATCAGCTTGGCGCAACAGAAGTTTTTCGACAACACCAAATGCCACCGGCTCACCGCCTCACCGACATCGTCGGTGCTGCAGTGTGGCGACCCGAGCGGCGACGGCACCGGCGGGCCGGGCTATCAGTTCGCCAATGAGTATCCGACCGACCAGTACCAGCCTGACGATCCAGCGGTGCACGAACCTGTGGTCTACCCGCGTGGCACCCTGGCCATGGCCAACGCCGGACCCAGCACCAACGGCAGTCAGTTCTTTATGGTGTACAAGGACACTCAGCTGCCGCCCGAATACACCGTTTTTGGCAACATCCAACAGGACGGCCTGGCCACCCTGGACAAGATCGCCAAGGGCGGCGTTGCCGGTGGCGGTCAGGACGGCCAGCCAACCACCGAGGTCACGATCAAGTCGGTGCGGCTGGACTGATCGAGCCCTCGGCTAACAGGAGAATTGTTTGTGCAGGTGACGACATTCGGGCGCTACCAGCTCCTCGACTTAATCGGCCGTGGCACAACGGGGAAGGTCTACCGGGCCAGTGCCACTATTGTCGACGGCACCGATCGGGTAGTCGCCCTCAAGGTGCTGGCGTCGGAACTAGCCGAGAATCCAGAGTTTCTCGAACAGTTCCGCCGCGACGTATCCGCGGCGGCAGGCCTCAGCAACCCACACGTGGTGCCGATCCACGACTATGGCGAGATCGACGGTCGGCTGTATGTGGACATGAAGCTGATCGACGGCAGCAACCTCGGTCGGCTGATCAGAGACGAAGGCGGCCGTCTGCTTCCCGCACGCGCGGTTACGCTGATCCAGCAGGTCGCCGCGGCGCTCGACAGCGCCCACCGAGCGGGGCTGGTCCACCGCAACGTCAAGCCGTCGAACATTCTGGTCCCGCCGGGAGATTTCGCCTACCTGACCGACTTCGGGATGGCGCGCAGCGTCGAGGAAACCGCTGTGAACAGCATGGGCCATGTCCCCGGGGCCTACGCGGCGCCCGAAAGATTCAGCGGCGCAGGCGATTCCCGCGCTGACGTTTATTCGCTCGCGTGTGTGTTGCACAAATGTTTGACCGGCCAACAGCCTTTTCCGGGGGAAAGCCTCGCAGAACAACGCGCCGGGCACCTGACCGCCCCACCGCCGCGACCCTCGATGTCTTCTCCCGGTATATCTCCGACGCTCAACGCGGTGATCGCCGCCGGTATGGCCAAAAGCCCGGAGGCCCGCTACCAGACCACCTTGCAGTTGGCCGAGGCGGCAAGAGCCGCGTTGGAGGGCCGTTTCATCCCGCCGCCGAGTCCTCCGCCGCCACCACCCGGAACGCCGGCCACCCCCCGACCGCCGCGCGATGAGCCGGATCCGGCCGAACAATCTGTAAGCAGAGGGCACACGCTGGCCACCCTCGGCGGCCTGGCCGCAGCGATGGCGGCACTGTTCGGCGTGATCGCGCTGGTGATCATCACCGCCACAACGTCGGATCAGGGCGCCAGCCCGACGACCTCGGCCGCCCCGACCAGCACATCCGCAACCACGAGCAGCACCACCGCGAGCCCAGTCGCGCCGCCCGCCAGTCCGCAGCTGCCGCCATTCGTCCCCTCGGCAAGCGTGGGGGCCAACTGCCAGTACCTGCCGTCCACCGACGCCGCCGACAACACGGTGACCCCACCACAGACCGGCGCTGTGTCGACCGACCCCGCTCGGATCGGCGTGAATATTGTCACCAACCGCGGCAAGATCGGCCTGCAGCTCGCGAACAACGAATCACCTTGCACCGTCAACAGTTTCGTTAGCCTGGCGCAGCAGAAATTCTTCGACGGCACCCAGTGCCACCGGCTAACCACCGCGCCGGGGTTGTCGGTGTTGCAGTGCGGTGATCCGAAGGGTGACGGCACCGGCGGGCCCGGTTATCAGTTCGCCGACGAGTACCCGGCCGATCAGTACCCGCCCGGCGATCCGGCGCTGAAGAGGGCCGTCCACTATCCGCGGGGCACAGTGGCGATGGCCAACGCCGGGCCGAACACCAACGGCAGCCAGTTCTTCTTGGTGTACCGGGACTCGCAGTTGCCGCCGGCATACACGGTGTTCGGCACCATCGACGCCGCCGGCCTGGCGACGTTGGACAAGATCGCCGCGGCCGGTGTCGGCGGCGGTGGCGACGACGGTCCGCCCGCCACCACAGTCACCATCACCTCGGCGCGGGTGAGCTGATCGCCTGGCTCCGGTCCACGTAGGTCTGGGCTGCCCGTTGGATGAAGTGTTCGGTGGGCGTTGGATACCAGCCGAGTTCGCGGGTGGCTTTGTCGTGACTGGCCGGCGAGGTGAGTTCGATCAGCCGCGCGCTCTGCCTGCTGATCGGGATGTCACGGCGGAAGACCGCTCTGACAGCATCGGACACGTGCGCGAATCCGTGAACCACTGACATCGGGATCCCCAGTCGGGGCGGTCGCGCGCCTACTGCCTCCGCGGCGACGGTGACCAGTTCTCGCTGCGTCATGTAACGCTCAGAGATGATGTAGCGCTGGCCAACTCGTCCACGTTGGGCCGCCAGCAGCAGCGCGTCGGCGACGTCGTCGATGCCGACCACCTCAGCCCCGACGCCGCGGATATAGAACGGCAGCTTTCCCAGCGCGGCGAGCTGGACGAACATCCCTTGGCGCGGCTGCCAATCGGGTGGACCGTACGGGTTCGACACGTTGGTGACCACGGCCGGCAGCCCGTGGTTGGCGGCGTAGGAGAACACCAACTGTTCGGCCTGGCGCCGCGACTCGATGTAGCTGCCGGCTTGGTCAGCCCAGTTGAAAGGGGTGTCCTCGTCGACGGTTTCGCCGTTTCTGCCGATGGCGATGGCGCCAATCGTGCTGAGGAAAACGAACCGCCGCAGATTCGCGTTCACTGCCACGTCGAGCACCTTGCGAAGGCTGTTGACGTTGGTCTCGAACAGCGGGGCGGGATCTCTCAGCTCCGCCCTGGTGTCGACGACACAGTAGTAGACCACGTCGCGATCGGACATGGCCGCCGCGACATCCGACGTGTCGGAGATGCTGCCGTAACAACGTTCGACGTCGAGGCCTTCGATTCCCTTGGTGGAACTCGACTTTCGTAACAGGACCCGGACATCGGCGCCATCAGACACCAGGTGACGGGTGACGCAGGCACCCACGTTGCCGCTGGCTCCCATCACGAGGGCGCGCTGTCCGGCCGTGGTCATCTGTCTGGCGCCATATCAGGCGGCGGATGTCACCCGGTAGACGTCGTAGACACCTTCGACATTGCGGACCACGTCCAGCAGATGCCCCAGGTGTTTGGGGTCGCCCATCTCGAATGTGAACCGGCTGATCGCCACTCGATCACCCGATGTGGTCACCGACGCCGAGAGGATGTTCACCTTCTCGTCGGCCAGCACGCGGGTGACATCCGACAGCAGCCGGTGCCGGTCGAGCGCCTCGACCTGAATGGCGACCAGAAACACCGACGACGGCGACGGCGCCCAGTGCACTTCGATGATGCGTTCGGCCTGCTGCTGCAGCGACGCGGCGTTGGTGCAGTCGGTGCGGTGCACACTGACCCCCCCACCGCGGGTGACGAATCCCATGATCTGATCGCCGGGCACCGGCGTACAGCACTTGGCGAGCTTGCTCAAAACGCCAGGGGCACCGGGCACCGCCACCCCGACGTCGTCGCTGCCGCGCGGGCGCCGCAGCATGGTCGCCGGAGTGGACCGCTCGGCCAGATCCTCCTCGGCCTGGTCGATACCGCCCAGCTCGGCCAGCAGCCGCTGCACCACATGCTTGGCCGATACATGACCTTCGCCGACCGCGGTGTAGAGCGCGGACACGTCGGCGTAGTGCAGCTCGTTGGCCACGGCGGCCATGGACCCGCCGCTGACCAAGCGCTGCAACGGAATTCCGCCGCGGCGAACTTCGCGGGCCATCGCCTCTTTGCCGGTCTCCAGCGCCTCCTCGCGGCGCTCCTTGGCGAACCACTGGCGGATCTTTGTCTTGGCGCGCGGCGACACCACGAATTGCTGCCAGTCCCGCGACGGCCCGGCGTTGGCCGCCTTGGACGTGAAGACCTCGACGACTTCCCCGTTTTCCAGCTTGCGCTCCAGCGCCACCAGTCGGCCGTTCACCCGGGCGCCGATGCATCGGTGCCCCACCTCGGTGTGCACGGCGTAGGCGAAGTCCACCGGCGTCGACCCGTTGGGCAGCGTGATCACATCACCTTTCGGGGTGAACACGAAAAGCTCTTGCACCGCAAGGTCGTAACGCAGTGACTCAAGGAACTCGCCGGGGTCGGCCGCCTCACGCTGCCAGTCGAGCAGCTGACGCATCCAGGCCAAGTCGTCGATCTCGGCTGCCGCAAGCGCATGCGGAACTCCGTTGCGGCCCTTGGCTTCTTTGTAGCGCCAGTGCGCCGCGATGCCGTATTCGGCGGTGCGGTGCATATCGCGGGTGCGGATCTGGATCTCCAGCGGCTTGCCTTCGGGGCCGACGACCGTGGTGTGCAGCGACTGGTACACGCTGTAGCGCGGCTGGGCGATGTAGTCCTTGAACCGGCCCGCCATCGGCTGCCACAGCGAGTGCACCACGCCCACAGCGGCGTAACAGTCCCGGATCTCATCGCAAAGAATACGGACGCCGACCAGGTCGTGGATGTCGTCGAAGTCGCGGCCCTTGACGATCATCTTCTGGTAGATCGACCAGTAGTGCTTGGGCCGTCCCTCGACCACCGCGTTGATCTTCGACGCGTTGAGGGTGGCGGTGATCTCGGCGCGCACCTTGGCCAGGTAGGTGTCGCGCGACGGTGCTCGGCCGGCGACCAACCGCACGATCTCGTCGTACTTCTTGGGATGCAGGATCGCGAACGACAGATCCTCCAGTTCCCATTTGACCGTGGCCATACCCAGCCGATGTGCCAGCGGCGCAATGACTTCCAGCGTTTCGCGGGCCTTACGGGCCTGCTTTTCCGGCGGCAGGAAGCGCATGGTCCGCATGTTGTGCAGTCGGTCGGCGACTTTGATCACCAGCACCCGCGGATCGCGGGCCATCGCGGTGATCATCTTGCGGATCGTCTCGCCCTCGGCGGCGCTGCCCAGCACCACCCGGTCCAGCTTGGTCACCCCGTCGACGAGATGGCCGACCTCTTCACCGAAATCCGTGGACAGTGCGTCCAGCGCGTAATCGGTGTCCTCGACGGTGTCGTGCAGCAGGGCGGCCACCA
>DATFYT010000222.1:0-2602 GCA_035314925.1 Mycobacterium sp.
ATCGGGTTCCACGCCATAAGAACGCCACAACGCCGTCAACGCCAACTGCACACCCACCAACACCGGCTGGATACGCTCAATACCCACCACCGGCTCGCCGGCAACCAACACGTCCCGCAGCGAAAACCCCACCTGCTCAACAAACACCGGCTCCAACTCGGCCACCGCCGCCGCAAACGCCGGCTCATCCTCCAACAACCGCTGACCCATGCCCGCCCACTGCGAACCCTGACCCGAATACAAAAACACCGTGCCCGATCCATGGGGCGCTTCACGCGGGCCGACGACTCCCGGCGTTGGTTGCCCGGCCGCCAGCGCCCGCAGCCCCGCCACCGCCTCGCCGCGGTCAGGCGCGGACACCGTGGCGAACCGTCGGTACCGCGCGCGATAGTGGTTGACGGTGTGAGCGATATCAGCCAGCGGCACGCCCGCACCGTCGCCGTCCATCCAGTCGGCCAACGCCGCCGACCAGGACGATATCCGTTGATCGGTCTTGCCGGACACCGTCAGCGTCGTCACCCGCGAAGGCGAATCGGCATCCGACACCGGCGCCGGATCCGGTCCTTGTTCGAGCACGACGTGTGCGTTCGTCCCGCCCAGGCCGAATGACGACACTGCGGCTCGTCGCGGCCCTTCTTCAGCGGGCCACGGGCTGAGCTCGGTGGGAACGAACAGCCGCGTCGGTGACGGGTCGATCGCCGGATTCCATTGCGAGAAATGAAGGTTCGGTGGAATCTGACCCCGTTGCACAGATAAGGCGGCCTTGATGAATCCGGCGATACCGGCGGCTGCCTCCAGGTGGCCGATGTTTGTTTTGACCGCACCCAGCGCGCAGGGACCGTCGCCGCGCCCATAGAGATCGGCCAACGCTTCGAACTCGATTGGATCACCCAACGCGGTGCCGGTGCCGTGCGCCTCAATGAAATTCACTGAACCCGCGGTGACATCGGCGCTGCGCAACGCCCGGCTGATGACGTCGCACTGCGCGATGGTGTTGGGCGCGGTCAGACCGTTGGAACGGCCGTCCTGATTGATCGCGGAACCCCGCACCACCGCCAATACCCTGTCCCCGTCACGCACGGCGTCGGTAAGCCGTTTGAGCACAACGACGCCGGCACCCTCTCCGCGGACGAACCCGTCGGCGTGCGCGTCAAAGGAATAACACCGGCCGTTCGGAGACAACATTCCCCACTTGGACATCGCGATCTGGGTTTCCGGCCGCAAGATGAGGCTGACCCCGCCGGCCAGGGCCAGGTCGCTCTCCCGTAGCCGCAGGCTCTGGCAGGCCAGATGAATCGTGACCAGCGACGACGAACACGCGGAGTCGATCGCCACCGCCGGACCACGCAGCCCCAACAGATAAGCGATCCGCCCGACGGCGACCGCGTGCGCGTTACCCGTTGCCGAGTAGGCATCGATACTGTCCGGGTTGGCCGCTGAAATCGTTTGATACTCGGCGTAATACACGCCCATCATCACCGCGGCGCGCACTCCGGACAGCTCATCTGTCGCGATCCCGGCATGCTCGAGCGCTTCGAAGGCCACCTCCAGCATCAGCCGCTGCTGGGGGTCCATGGCTTCGGCCTCACGCGGGGAAATCCCGAAGAAATCGGCGTCGAAGCCGGCCACGTCGGGCAGGAAACCGCCCCACTTCGACGACATCCGGCCGGGCGCAAACTGATCCGGATCATAGTATTCGTCGGCATTCCAACGATCCGGCGGGATTTCGCTGATCCCGTCCCCGCCGTTAGTCAGGAAGTTCCAATAACCCTCCGCGCCTACCGCACCACCGGGGAAACGGCAGCCGATCCCCACTACCGCGATCGGTTCGGCGGCGGCGATCCGCGAAGCCTTATCGAACTGCTGCGTCAGCGCGTCCCTCTTGTCGGCGGGCATCGCCGAAACCCTGTCGAAAATCGTCCCCATCAGAAAATACCGCTCTCATTGCCCGCCGAAGCCGACTCCACGTGATCGAACAACTCATCCAACACGCTGCTCGCCGAGTCGAGCGCCAGATCAACGGTGTCTTCCTGCGGCACTTCCTGGGGTGCCAGCACGTCCGCCAAATACGCCGCCAGCGATGAGATGGTCGGGTGATTAAACAACATATTCGCCGACAAGTCGATTCCCACGAGCTTCCGCGCCTCTCGCAGGACCGTCATCGCCATCATCGAGTCGAGTCCCAGTTCGGGGAATGGCTGATCCACGTTGAGTGCTGAAGCCGACATTCGCAGTTCGCGGGCCAGAATGGCCCGAAGCCTGGTCTTGAGTTCGCTGAGCCGGTTCTCGGCCGACAACCCCGACCAGTCCGGAACTGAAACCTCCGACCGATCCGCGTCCTCGACCGCCGATCGCTGGTCGACACTCGATATATCGAGCGCTCCGTCGAGTTCTGAGACCACCTTTTCGAAGTAGGTGAGTTCGCGGAACTCGGGGGTTGCGGCGACGGCGCGATCAAGGCGCAGTCGTCCGACACCTACTCGAGTGAGGGCGCCGCCCACCAGCGACTCCAGCGCCTCGACGCCTTCGTCGGGCGTGATCGGGTCGAGAACGCTGTAGGTCAGTGCGCGGCTCATCCCGACGTCCGACCACTGGCCCCAGT
>DATFYT010000223.1:0-2114 GCA_035314925.1 Mycobacterium sp.
TCGCTGACCCCTGACGAGCTGACCCTCGACGTCGCCGAAGAACTGTTCTCAACGCCGCAAGAGGGACGCACGCTCGGTGTCGACCCGGAGACCGGGCACGAAATCGTGGCCAAGGACGGCCGTTACGGTCCGTACGTGACCGAGGTGCTGCCCAAGCCGGACGACGACGACGGTGCCGCCGGGCAGCCGGCCAAGAAGGGCAAGAAGCCGACCGGCCCCAAGCCGCGGACCGGATCGCTGCTGCGCAGCATGGATCTGCAGACCGTGACGCTGGAGGACGCGTTGAAGCTGCTGTCGCTGCCGCGGGTGGTCGGCGTCGACCCTGACTCAGGCGAAGAGATCACCGCGCAGAACGGCCGCTACGGCCCATACCTCAAGCGCGGCACCGACTCTCGGTCATTGGCGACTGAAGACCAGATATTCGAGGTCACCCTCGAGGAGGCGCTGAAGCTCTACGCCGAGCCCAAGCGTCGCGGCCGGCAGGGTGCCGCCGCCCCGCCGCTGCGCGAGCTGGGTAACGACCCGGCGTCGGGCAAGCCGATGGTGATCAAGGACGGTCGATTCGGCCCCTACGTCACCGACGGCGAGACCAACGCGAGCCTGCGCAAGAGCGACGACGTACTGTCGATCACCGATGCACGCGCATCCGAGCTGCTGGCCGATCGGCGGGCCCGCGGCCCGGTGAAGCGCACGGCCAAGAAAACCGCGAAGAAGGCACCCGCCAAGAAGACCGCGGCCAAGAAGGCCGCCAAGCGCAGCTAGCAGGGCATATTTGGCGACTCAGGCCGACTGAGCGATCTCTCAGCAAACTTTTTTCGGATGTTTCGAAAAATAACTGATGATTCTCAGTCAGTTCTCAGGTACAGTGTCCCTACACACGTTGTGGAACCGTCACGGCGTCCCCTAGGGAGAGTCATGCGACCCGCTGTCCGATACTGCATCACCGCTGGTGTTGCGCTCGGCGGCGTCAGCATCCTGATCGCCGCCCCGTCATCGCCGCCGTTGCGCGATGTCCAGGTGCCCTCGATGCAACTCTCCAACAACTCGCATGACAGCCTCGACGCGAACAACCCCTCCGTTCTGGACTTGCTGCAGGTCATGGGTGGTGTGGAGAGTCCGGTGGTGGTTCAGAACATCACCGAGTCCGACGCCGGAGTGCTCGAGGGCGGTCAGCCGGCGAATGTGCCAGGCCTCAGTGAGCTGCTGAACCTGGGCAACGACCCCGCCGTCATCCCGGACCCGCAGGGCAAGTCGTTCATCGACATCGGGCCGCTGCTGCCCGGCAACCTGAGCCCCGCGCCAGCAGTCCCGCCCCCCGCTAGCCGCTGAGTTCGCCGGACACTTCCTCAGGTGCGGCGAGGTTGAGCGGCCGAGCCAATTGAGTCGGCGCTGTGCGACCGCGTAGTGCCACCACCTCGGCCACATCCCAGCACAGCGCTTCGGCGTCCAGCGCGCCGCTGACCGCGACCGCCGAGGCCAGCACGTGGCCGTCCTCGAGCTTGGCCAGCTCGGTGAGCCGGGCCGCCTCGTTGACCGGGTCGCCGATCACGGTGTACTCGAAACGGGCCAGCGCGCCGATATGCCCGGCGATGGCGCGACCCGACGACACCCCGATACCGAACTCCGCCGAACCGATCACCGGCAGCAGTTCGTCGTGCAGCTCGCGGGCCGCCGCCAGTGCGCCGCCGGAGGCGTCCGGATGCTCGATCGGCGCCCCGAAGATGGCCAGTGCGGCGTCACCCTGGAACTTGTTGACGAAACCACCGTGCCGGCCGACGGTGTCCACCACGACCCGGAAGAACTCGTTGAGCAGCAGCACCACCTCCGCGGGTGGTCGTGTCGCCGCCAGCTTGGTCGAGCCGACCAGGTCGACGAACAGCACCGCGACATCGCGCTCCTGGCCGCCCAATTCGGCGCCGCGCTCCAGCGCACGCCGGGCGACGTCTTCGCCCACGTAACGGCCGAACAGGTCGCGCAGCCGCTGCCGCTCGGACAGGTCGCGGACCATGTCGTTGAAGCCGGCCTGCAGCAGGCCCAGCTCGCTGGCGTCGTAGATCTGCATGTGCGCGTTGTAGTTACCGCGCTGCACCTCGCCGAGCGCCCAGCGCAGCTGG
>DATFYT010000224.1:0-22146 GCA_035314925.1 Mycobacterium sp.
CGCGACCCCCGACGATGCGCCGACGATGAGCAACGCAACCCACGCCGGCCCCAGCGGCGGATTGGGGGCCGCGGCCAGCACCGGCAGCGCCGGAATGTCTCCGCCGAAGACGGTGAAGGAGCTGAACGTCGCAAAACCCAGATGAGCGCTGGATCCCACTGCCATCGCCGCGGTCCCGACGATCACGTTGGGCACGTACAGCATCGACAGCAGGGTCAGGCTGAACTGGCCGAAAATCGAATTGGTGATCGCATACAGGTCCTGCATCGTCCCCCAATGCACGACCAGCGAGGCCGCCGTGACCATGCCGGACAGCCCCAACAGCGCCAGCACACCGGCCATCGCCGCCCGAAGCGAGTCGGCCAGCCAGTCCGGCAGCGGCGACGTCCCCAGAACCCGGCGGCCGACCCGCGAGCCCACGCCGATCGACGCACCGATTCCATGGACTACCAGCACGCTCGCGAACGCACGCGACGCACTCGGCGTCTGCAGCTCGGTGATCACCGATGCCGCGTCGTGGATGACCGCCAGCGAGATCGCGGCGATCAGCAGCGGTCCGCCCAGTGCCGACGCCACGATCCAGCGGATGACGAACCAGGACGCCCTGGCGGGGGTGGCCTGTGCGGTCGTGCGAGCGGTGCCCCACACCATCAGCAGCACCGGCAGCAGCGGCATCACGCCCAGTTCGCGTCCGCCGATCGAAATCGGCACGTCATGCACGCCGAGCCACATGCTGGCGATCGCGCCCAGCGCGCCGGTCATGTCGCTGTTGGCGATCAGCAGCTGCAGCAGCGTCACCGCCGCGATGACAACCAATGCGACCAGCGCGGGGCCGAAGGCGACCCGCAGTAGGTCGCGGGCCTGACGGGAGCCCGCCGCTGGACTACCCTGCACCCGCGTCACGGTTCGAGGACGTTACCGACTAGGTCCCCCGGTCGGCGACCCGCCGCGCCCGAGTGCACACGGTCAGGACTGTGACGGGCCCGACGGCGACGAAGGCGTCTGCGGCTGCTGCCCCTGGCCATAGGAGTGCGCACCGTGGTCCGAACCGGCGTGATTCGCGGAGTTCCCCTGACCCTGGCCACCCGATCCGGAGGACGGCGGCGGGCTGAAGCTGGGGAAACCTGTCGGCGGGGTGGGCGATCCCTGTTGCTGGCCCTGCGGCGAGCCCTGCTGCGGTCCCGACTGCGAGTGGATAGGTCCGGACTGCGGGCCGACCGAGCTGAAGCCGCCGGTCGACGGCCCGGACGGGTAGCCACCGTACTGAGAGCCGTATCCGGATTGCTGAGGCGACTGGTAGGGAGACTGCTGACCGTAGTAGCCGCCGTACTGCCCGTAGTGCCCGTACTGGTCATACTTGGGCCGGGGTGCCGGTGGGGTGATGACGCCCGCATCGAGCAACAGGGCGGTGACCGCAAGAATGGCCTGGGTCACCCCGCAGCCCAGCGCGAACCACAGCGCCCAGCCCCGGCCGGAGGCGCCGATCGTGTCCTCGATGAGCAGCAGCCCGCCCAGCACGGCGACTGCCGCCACCACCGCGGCGAAGTTCTTGGCCTTGGGCACCAAACTCACGCCGGCCAGTAGCGCCGCCAGCAAGCCCAGGTCGATCGGCAAGGTGCTGCCACTTTCGACGAGTTCGTCGCCGTTCGGAAGAATGCGGGTGATCATCGGGCCGTAACTCAGCAGGTACTCCGCTAAGCCGAGGGCCACCACTCCGATGGTCAAGTAGACCTTCAGATTGCTCTCGCCGTCATCGGATTTCGTGAACGAGGGTGCGGAGGAGGCCCCGTAGCTGCCCGGCGACTGCGCGGGCGGATATCCGGGACTGCCGGGCGGGTAAGTCATGGCTTCTCCTGTGCCTTCCAGTGCTGTTTGCGGCGCCGCTGTCGTGCGGCGCTGGTACTCCCAGGCGGACGCGTGCCAATCACCCACGCTAGCGCACCTTGGGCAGTCGGCGCCGCTGGCCTCAACGTGACGTCGACCGGTTCGCGCGACCGACGCCGTGACCCCCGCCCTTGCCCGCAAGATTGGAACACGTTCTAATTCAGGGCATGGATTACGGGCTTGTGCTGTTCACCAGCGATCGCGGTATCACCCCGGCGGCGGCCGCCACGCTCGCCGACAATCACGGCTTTAAGACTTTCTATGTACCCGAACACACCCACATCCCGATCAAACGTGAGGCTGCGCACCCGACGACGGGTGACGAGTCGCTGCCGGACGACCGCTACATGCGGACCCTGGACCCCTGGGTCAGCCTGGGCGCGGCGTGCGCGGTCACCTCGCGGGTGCGGCTGTCCACCGCGGTGGCGCTGCCGGTTGAGCATGATCCGATCACGCTGGCGAAATCTATCGCGACCCTCGACCACCTATCCGGTGGGCGAGTCAGCCTGGGTGTCGGGTTCGGCTGGAACACTGACGAACTCGCCGACCACGGGGTGCCGCCCGGGCGGCGCCGGACCATGCTTCGCGAATACATCGAGGCAATGCGGGCGTTGTGGACCGATGAGGAAGCGTCCTACGAAGGCGAATTCGTGAACTTCGGGCCCAGCTGGGCGTGGCCCAAGCCGATTCAGTCGCACATCCCGGTGCTGGTGGGTGCCGCCGGCACCGAGAAGAACTTCAAGTGGATCGCGCGCAGCGCAGACGGCTGGATCACCACTCCCCGCGATTTCGACATCGACGCCGCGGTGAAGTTGCTGCAGGACACCTGGGCAGCTGCCGGTCGGGACGGCGCACCTCAGATCGTGGCGCTGGACTTCAAGCCGGTGCCCGAGAAGTTGGCGCACTGGGCCGAATTGGGCGTCACCGAGGTGCTATTCGGCTTGCCCGACAAGTCCGCGGACGAGGTCACTGCATATGTGGAACGATTGGCCGGGAAACTCGCCGCGTTGGTGTGAGTCAGGAGCCGCGTCGTGACAGATCAGAACGACCAGGGCCGGCATTTCCCTTTTCGCTACGATCGCCGCCTGACCCCGATGTGGTTGCCGTTTTGGGTATGGCCCGGCACCCAGGGTGTGACCGTGACCGACGACGGCCGTCTGGTCGCCCGCTACGGGCCATTCCATGTCGAGGCGCCGCTGTCGCGCGTGCAAGACGCGCACGTCACCGGTCCGTATCGATGGTGGACCGCGGTCGGCGCCCGGCTATCGGCTGCCGACGACGGACTCACGTTCGGCACCAACGCCTCCGAAGGTGTTTGCATCCACTTCGAGCCGCGAATCCGCCGCGTGATCGGTCTGCGTGACCACTCGGCGCTTACCGTGACGGTCGCGGACGCCGAGGGGCTGGTCGCCGCAATCAAGGGCGCCCTCTAATCAGCTGAGCGCGCAGCGGTTTCCGTAGTCGAACGAGTGCACGACGACCGACCGCCCCAACGGGTCGCCGTCGGTGAGCAGCTCGATCATATCGTCGTCCTCGGTGGTCGCCAGGAACCGGCTGTCGTCGGCGTCGAGCCGGCCGATGACGATCCCAGCCGGCCGACCGCCGTCGCGGCGCACCGTGTAGGTCTCGACGGTGCCTGGGCCGTCGGCGTTTTCGGTCACCGGCTGTGTGGGCGCCTGCACGATCTGCTTCTGCAACTGCGTGCTGCCGTCCGGTCTCCATTCGGCGGATGTGGTCGAGTAGACCCCGACCGAGTACTTGCTCAAGATGCCGCCGTTGGCGCCGACAAGGCCGAATTGCCCTGGCGTGCTTCGGCATTTGTCTATCGTTTCGGCGACGCCGTGCATCGAGTAGTTGTTGCCGGCGCCGCCGAAGAACGGCAGGCCACCGGTCAGGGTCAGCCCGCGCGGGTCGTCCGGCGCCATTCGCATGCCGTCGAGAATGTTGAAGACCGGCACCGGAAAGCAGCTGTACAGGTCGAAAGTGGCGATGCCGTCGATGCCGATGCCGGCGACCGCCAGCGCTTCGCGTACCGCCATCACCGCCGACGGGGAATGGCCGAGGTCGGGCCGCGCCAGCAGGCTCTGCTCTTCGAGATCGGCATGTCCGTGCAGATAGACCCAATTATATTCGGGTACACCAAGATTACGCGCGGCTTCGACCGACATCAGCAGCGCCGCCGCACCCTGGTTCACTTGGTCACGGGCCACCAGCAGCCGCGGATACGGCTCGGAAATCTTTCGGTTCCGTTCGGTGACGGTGATCAGTTCCTCGACGCTGCGTTCGACCGGCGCGGCAGCAAACGGGTTCTCGGCCGCCACTTTGGTGAACGGAGCGAACAGTTCGCCCATTCGCCGCAGATAATCGGCCGGCCCGAGTCCGGTTCCGGCCCGCCGGGCATTCTCCAGCAGGCCGTACTGCGTGGGCGCATCGACAAGCCCGTGAATCACCGTGTAGCGGCTGATGATTCCGTCCAGACCGTGACCGCGGTCCTCCAGCGAACCGTCGACGGTCTCGGAGAAGTCCGGCTTGTTGTCGGCCCCGGCGAAGTAACGGTTAGTCGACGTCGCGTCGGAACCGAATACCAACGCGACCTCCGACCGACCGGCGGCGATCTCGCCGGCCAGTTCGGTGATCAGGTGCTGCGGGCCTTGGCCGCCAACGACTTCCAGGATCGCGCGGGCCGGTTCCGCGCCGATCCGGCTGGCCACCGACCGCGGGTAGTTGTTCGACTTGCCCAGGATCGCCTTGGCCGGCCCGGAGATCTCGAATTGCCTTATGCCGGCGATAGTGTCGATCGACGCGGCCACCTTGGCGGCGTCGGCGCCGCAGTCCTCGAGCGCCGCACGCGCACCGGCCGCCGCCAATTCGACGGCCGACATTCCGCGGTAATACGCGTCGTCGATGCGTTCTGCGGCCTGCCCGACACCGACAACGACCGGCGTGTGCGGATCAACAGCACCGCTCCTCCTCATCGCTTCGCTCTGCATCGTCGCGGCGCGGAGACGGCCATGTGCCTAGAGGCTCTGCAGGATCTGCCGGGCCAGCGCAGCGGTTTCCGAAGGAGTCTTGCCGACCTTCACACCGGCCGCCTCCAGCGCCTCTTTCTTGGCCGCCGCGGTGCCCGACGATCCGGACACGATGGCTCCGGCGTGACCCATCGTCTTGCCTTCCGGCGCAGTGAATCCCGCGACATAGCCGACGACCGGCTTGGACACGTTGGCCTTGATGTAGTCGGCCGCACGCTCCTCGGCGTCACCGCCGATCTCACCGATCATCACGATCACCTTGGTGTCGGGATCCTTCTCGAACGCCTCGATCGCGTCGATGTGGGTGGTGCCGATCACCGGGTCGCCGCCGATGCCGATCGACGTGGTGAACCCGAAATCGCGCAGCTCGTACATCATCTGGTAGGTCAACGTGCCGGACTTGGACACCAGCCCGACAGGTCCCGAACCGGTGATGTTGGCGGGCGTGATCCCTGCCAACGCCTCACCCGGTGTGATGATACCGGGACAGTTCGGTCCGATGATGCGGGTCTTTTTACCCTTGTCGACGTTGTAGGCCCAGGCATATGCGCTGTCCTGCACCGGAATTCCCTCGGTGATGACTACCAGCAGCGGGATCTCGGCGTCGATGGCCTCGATGATGGCGTCCTTGGCGAACTTCGGCGGAACGAAGACGACCGACACGTTGGCCCCCGTCTCCTTCATCGCCTCCGCAACGGTGCCGAACACCGGAAGTTCGACGTCCTTGCCGACGGCATCCACGTGCGACACGGTGGTTCCCGCCTTGCGGGCGTTCACCCCGCCGACCAACTGAGTGCCTGCCTTCAGCATGAGCGCGGTGTGCTTGGTGCCCTCACCACCGGTAATGCCCTGGACGATGACCTTGGAATCCGCGTTCAGGAATATAGACATGGGTCATCTCTCCTTAGGACTTGTTCGCCAGCTCGGCGGCTTTGTCGGCACCAGCGTCCATGGTGTCGGCTTGGATCACCAACGGGTGGTGGGCTTGGGCCAGGATGCGGCGGCCTTCGTCGACGTTGTTGCCGTCGAGGCGCACCACAAGCGGCTTGTTGGCTTCGTCACCGAGCATGTTGAGCGCGGTCACGATTCCGTTGGCGACGGCGTCGCAGGAGGTGATGCCACCGAACACGTTGACGAACACGCTTTTGACCTGCGTGTCGTTCAGAATCACATCCAACCCGGCCGCCATCACCTCGGCCGAGGCGCCGCCGCCGATGTCGAGGAAGTTGGCGGGCTTGACCCCGCCGTGCTTCTCCCCGGCATAGGCCACCACATCCAGCGTCGACATCACCAAACCGGCGCCGTTACCGATGATCCCGACCGCACCGTCGAGCTTGACGTAGTTGAGGTCGTGCTCCTTGGCCTTGAGTTCGAGCGGGTCGGTGGCGTCGCGGTCCTCGAACTCCGCGTGGCCGGGCTGACGGAAGTCGGCGTTGGCGTCCAGGGTGACCTTGCCGTCCAGCGCCAGGATCTGGTCGTCCGGCGTCCGCACCAGCGGGTTGACCTCGACCAGCGTCGCGTCCTCGGCGACGAAGACCTCCCACAGCTTCGAGATGGTGACCGCCGCCGAGTCGAGCACCTCGGCCGGCAGATGACCCTGCTCGGCGATCGAGCGGGCTAACGCGAGATCGACGCCCTTGACCGCATCAACCGGCACCTTGGCCAGCCGCTCCGGCTTGGTTGCCGCGACCTCTTCGATCTCCACGCCGCCCTCCACCGAGCACATGGCCAGGTAGGTGCGGTTGGCCCGGTCGAGCAGGAAGGAGATGTAGTACTCCTCGGCAATGTCGCTGGCCTCGGCGACCAGCAGCTTCTTGACGATGTGGCCCTTGATGTCCAGGCCGAGGATGTTCTTCGCGTGGGTGTAGGCGTCCTCAGCGGTGGCGGCGTACTTCACGCCGCCAGCCTTGCCGCGTCCGCCGGCTTTGACCTGGGCTTTCACCATGACCGGCCGGCCGATCTCCTCGGCGATCGCCTTGGCCCCTTCAGGAGTGTCGGTAACTCGGCCGGGTGTCGTCGGAACGTTGTGCTTGGCGAACAGCTCTTTCGCTTGGTATTCGAAAAGGTCCATGGCTCACTTCTGTGTGTCGGCCTATTTGGTAAGCGAGCCGGGGTTTTCCGATGCCCGCTTGCGGGAACTGTATCGACACGGCCGGGGGGTTCTGTCGGCGGCATCGGTGGATGTGGCAGATCTCACCGCGGCGCCCAAAGTGATTCAAATCACATTCATCGGCGGGATTTCCGGCATGGCTTGCGATGTCGCGCGGTCGGCGGTTAACGTTCCAGGGTCCAGATCACGTTTTGGTTACGTTCAAAGGGACAATCAGGTTGACCCAGCCCAGCCCTGCACGGTCGCTTGCGCCCGAAGGCGCCAGGCAATCGCGCGACCGCTGGTTGGAACTTCACCGCAACGAAGTCACCGACATCATTCCGTTCAATGAGTTCGGCAGCCTCGATGACCTGGACTTTAGCGAGAACTCCGCCTTCGAAAAGGAAGCGCAGGTTCTCCGCGCGCCCGAGCTCGATGACCTGGACGAGACGGACAACCTCACCGTCCTGCCGCTGGCCGGCCCCAGCGAGGTGCAGCCCAGCCTAGAAAGCGGTGAATGGCGTGCCGACCCGTACCGGCACGAGCTGCGCAGCCGTCGAAGCGATCCGGATCTGCCCGGACGCCGGGGCCAGCACCGCAAGGAGGTGAGCGGCGCGGCGCGAGGCCGCGTGCTGATCGGCGCGATGGCGGCCGGCGCTGCCGCCGCCGCTGCGCACTCCGCCACTCACACTTCTGATCACTCCAGGGCCGCGACCGTGCTGGCCGCCGACTCGTCGACCATGAACGGCGGGCCCATCAGCACCTCGGCCCGCGGTATGCAAATGGTCACCGTGCAGCCCGCCGCTAACGTCGCAGTGCACCACGCAGAGCTGGCCAAAGGCGTCGCGTTCGCGCAGGAGCGCGCCGAGCGCGAGGCCCGGCTGCAGCAGCCACTGTTCGTCATGCCGACGAAGGGCATATTCACCTCCGGCTTCGGGTATCGCTGGGGTGTGCTGCACGCCGGAATCGACCTCGCGAACTCAATCGGGACCCCGATCAGGGCGGTATCCGACGGAGTTGTCATCGACGCCGGCCCGACCGCCGGCTATGGCATGTGGGTCAAACTGCGCCACGCGGACGGAACGGTCACGCTCTACGGCCACGTCAACACCACGATGGTCAGAGTCGGGCAGCGCGTGATGGCGGGCGACCAGATTGCCACCATGGGCAATCGTGGCAATTCGACTGGTCCCCACCTGCATTTCGAGGTGCTGCTGGGCGGCACCCAACGCGTGGACCCAGTGCCGTGGCTGGCCAAACGTGGCCTGTCCGTTGGCACTTTCGCCGGTTGACCCGGTGACCGGCCCGAACAATCCCACTCCAGGCGATCGCCCGCCCACCCAGCCGCCGAGCGGACCCGTGCGCGCCGGCGATCCGCAGTCCGCGCCTCAGACGCGCATCATCCGGCGAGCGCCGACCGCGCCGATGCCGCAGATACTGGACGACGCCCGCACCACCCACATTCCGCGCCAGCCGCCTTCCAGCTATATCGCGCCCAGCCCGCGCCCGGCCACCGCGAGCACGTTGTCCGGTGAACCCAGTAGCGCGACGGCAGTAGCCGCCGCCGCGGTCAGCATCATCAGCGGCTGGGCGACCTCGGTGGTGGCGACCGACCTGATCGCCGGCTGGTGGAAATCCGACCGGCTGTTCTGCGTCGCGGTGGCGTTCCTCGCGATGGTGTTCGCGCTGGCGACGATCTCGGGCGTGATCCTGCTCCTGCTGCGGCGGTCCCTGGGCCGCTACCTGATCGTGGCCGGCTCCGTGATCGCGCTGTTGACCTACGGCGGCGTGTTCATCGCCGGCGCCCGCGTCGCCTGGATCGTGCACGCCCTGCCCTTGCTGCCGCTTTCCAGCGTGGCGCTGGCCCTGCTGCCGCGCACCAAGGAATGGCTGCTGGACGACTAGAGCTTCGACACCGGCGCGTGGTTGTGCATCAGCTTGACCCGCCCTGAGCTGCCGAAGTCGATCAACGACATCGCTGATTCGCCGACGCCGGAAACCTCTTCCACCCGGCCCAGCCCGTACTTGTCGTGGGTGACCCGGTCACCGGGTTCGAGCACCAGCAGCGGGCGCTTGCCGGCCGACGCCCGAGTCGGCGACGGGCGCGGCGAGCCGAATCGCCCGGCGCCGCTGACCGGCGCGCTGAACGACGGGGTTGGGTCGGTGCGCCGCCAGTCGATGAGTTCCTGCGGGATCTCCTGCAGAAACCGCGACTCCGGGTTGAGCATCGGCTGGCCCCACGACGAGCGCACTTTGGCCCGGCTGACATACAGGCGCTGACGCGCGCGGGTGATCCCGACGTAGGCCAGTCGCCGTTCCTCGGAAAGCTCGGTGGGATCGCCCAGTGCCCGCATGTGCGGGAACATGCCGTCTTCCCAACCGGTTACGAAGACCACCGGGAATTCCAGCCCCTTTGCGGTGTGCAACGTCATCAGCGTGACCACACCCGCGCTGTGCTCGGGGATTTCGTCGGAGTCGGCGACCAGCGACACCCGTTCCAGGAATTGCGCCAGCACACCGGTGTCCGGCACGTCTTCGTCGTCGGGTGTGCCGACGGTCTCGTCGAGCGCGGCCGCGTTCTCCAGGTCGGTGGCGAATTCGTGTGCGACGCTGACGAGTTCGTTGAGGTTGTCCAGCCGGGCCAGGTCTTGCGGGTCGGACGAGGATTCCAACTCCGCGCGATACCCGGTGCGCTCCAGCACCGCTTCGACCAACTCCCCGAGGGGCGCGTCGAGGCGGCCGCGCAGATCGTCGAGCATCTCGACGAAACCCGCGATCGCCTTGGCCGACCGGGTGTTGAGCATCGGCACCTTGCCTTCGGCGGCGGCCTCGAGCGCGTCGGCGAAACTGGAACCGGTGTTCTCGGCGTAGACCGCCACGCAAGCCACGGCCCGATCACCGATGCCGCGGCGCGGCGTGTTGAGGATGCGCCGCATGCTGACCGCGTCGCCCGGGTTGTCCAGCACCCGAAGATATGCAACGAGGTCGCGAATCTCCTTACGCTCGTAAAACCTAACGCCCCCAACGACTTTGTACGGAATGCCGGCGCGGATGAACACCTCTTCCAGCGACCGCGACGAGTTGTTGGTGCGGTAGAAAACCGCCACGTCGTTGTACGTGAGCTCACCGCCGGCGACCAGCGCGTCGGTTTCCTCGGCAACGAACCGTGCCTCGTCGTGCTCGTTGTCGGCGACGTAGCCGACGATCAGCTCGCCCTCGCCGGCATCGGTCCACAATCGCTTCTCCCGGCGTCCGGAATTGCGCGAGATCACCGAGTTGGCCGCGGACAGGATGTTCTGCGTGGAGCGGTAATTCTGCTCGAGCATGATCGTCGTGGCGTTGGGGTAGTCGCGTTCGAAGTCTTCGATATTGCGAATCGTCGCGCCGCGGAACGCATAGATCGACTGGTCGGCGTCGCCGACGACGCACAGCTCGGCCTGCGGCACGCCGTCCGGCTCGTCGCCGGCATCGCGGCCGACCAGCTCACGCACCAGCACGTATTGCGCATGGTTGGTGTCCTGATACTCGTCGACCAGAATGTGCCGGAAGCGCCGACGGTAATGCTGGGCGATCTGCGGAAAAGCCTGCAGCACCGCGACCGCCTCGCCGATGAGGTCGTCGAAGTCGAGCGCGTTGGCCGTCCGCAGCCGGTGCTGGTATTCGGAGTAGACGGCGGCCACCGTGCGCGCCAACTCATCGGCGTGGTCGTCGTCGGAGAGGTTGGCCACCGCCTGCTGTGGGTCGATCAGCTCGTTCTTCAGGTTGGAGATGCCATTGGCCAACAGCCGCGGCGAGTACCGCTTGACGTCAAGGCCCATGTCCTTGGCGATCATCTGCAGCAGGCGCCGCGAATCGTCGGCGTCGTAGATCGAGAAGTTGGAATTGAGGCCCTCGATCAGCGACGCCTGGTTGCGCAGAATACGCACGCAGGTCGAGTGAAACGTCGACACCCACATCGAGCGTGCTCGCGGACCGACCAGCGACACCACGCGTTCCCGCATCTCCGCGGCGGCCTTGTTGGTGAACGTGATAGCCAGAACCTGGCCGGGGCCGACGTCGCGGGCGGCCAGAAGGTACGCGATGCGCCGGGTCAGCACGGCCGTCTTACCGGAGCCCGCGCCAGCGACGATCAGCAGCGGCGAGCCCTCGTGCAGCACCGCCTGACGCTGTTGCGGGTTGAGTCCGTCGAGCAATTGGTCTGCTCCGGTCTCCGTCACATGCACACTCATATTCCGCCCCAACTTACCGCCGTTCGGCGACACCTTTGCGCTACCAGGCCTTCAAATGGCACACTCAATTCGTGCTCAACATGCGGCGGCGATTTTTCTACGGGTACCGGCCAGCGGTGCCCGTGGCTTAGCTGCTTCCAGAGCCCCGTGGTCCGCTTCCGGATCCGGGGCTCGTCTCTTGTGTGAGGCCCGATACCGGATGAGACCACGATCTCCAAAATCCCCACACCCTCCACACAATGAGAATCCGGAGACTCCGATGACAGTCGAAACCGAAAAACCCATCGACATCGACGACCTGCGCCACGAGATCGACCGTCTCGATGCCGAGATCTTGGCCGCGGTGAAGCGCCGTACCGAGGCGTCCCAGGCGATCGGCAAAGCCCGGATGGCCTCCGGCGGCACCCGCTTGGTGCACAGCCGGGAAATGAAGGTCATCGAGCGCTACAGCGAGCTCGGTCCGGACGGCAAGGACCTGGCCATGCTGCTGCTCAGACTGGGCCGCGGCCGACTCGGTCATTGATCCAGCCGGTTAGCATCTCGTTCACCTCGCCTTCATCGCTGCCCTGGTCAACCTGACTAGGGTCGATACCATGACTGCGGTTGAACAGATTCCCGACATCTCGGCGGCCCCGGCCTGGAACGCGCTGCACAAGCATCACGAGCGGATCAAAACGACGGACCTGCGGCAGTTGTTCGCCGACGATCCCGACCGCGGCACCGAGTTCACCGTCGCCGTCGGCGACCTTTACATCGACTACAGCAAACACCGCATCACCCGCGAGACCCTGAAGCTGCTGCTCGACCTGGCTCGCGCCGCGCACCTCGAGCAGCGTCGCGACGAGATGTTCGAGGGCGTGCATATCAACGTCTCGGAGAATCGCGCGGTGCTGCATACCGCGCTGCGGCTGCCAAGCGACGCGAAGCTGATCGTCGACGGGCAAAACGTGGTCGAGGACGTGCACGCGGTGCTGGACGCGATGGGCGACTTCACCGACCGGCTGCGCAGCGGCGAGTGGACCGGTGCCACCGGCAAACGGATCAGGACGGTCGTCAACATCGGGATCGGGGGTTCGGACCTCGGACCGGTGATGGTCTACCAGGCGCTGCGTCACTATGCCGACGCCGGCATCTCGGCGCGGTTCGTCTCCAATGTCGATCCCGCCGACCTGATCGCGATGTTGGCCGACCTAGACCCGGCCACAACACTTTTCATCGTCGCATCCAAGACGTTCACGACGCTGGAGACGCTGACCAACGCCACCGCGGCGCGGCGCTGGCTGACCGATGCGCTCGGCGACGACGCGGTGGCCAAGCACTTTGTTGCCGTCTCGACCAACAAGAAGCTGGTCGACGAGTTTGGCATCGACACCGACAACATGTTCGGATTCTGGGACTGGGTCGGCGGACGCTATTCGGTCGACTCGGCGATCGGGCTGTCGGTGATGGCCGCGATCGGCCGCGAGGCTTTCGCGGACTTCCTGGCCGGGTTCCACCTTGTCGACGAGCATTTCAGGACCGCACCGCTCGAATCCAACGCGCCGGCGCTGCTCGGCTTGATCGGGCTGTGGTACTCGAATTTCTTTGGCGCACAGTCACGTGCGGTGCTGCCGTACTCCAACGACCTGGCACGGTTCGCCGCGTATCTGCAACAGCTGACGATGGAATCCAACGGCAAGTCGACCCGTGCCGACGGCACACCCGTCGTCACCGACACCGGTGAAATCTATTGGGGCGAGCCAGGAACCAACGGCCAGCACGCCTTCTACCAATTGCTGCACCAGGGCACGCGACTGGTACCGGCCGACTTCATCGGTTTCAGCCAGCCGACTGACGACCTGCCCACCGCCGACGGCACCGGCAGCATGCACGACTTGCTGATGAGCAACTTCTTCGCGCAGACCCAGGTGCTGGCATTCGGCAAAACGGCCCAGGAGATCGCCGCCGAGGGCACGCCCGCCAATGTGGTGCCGCACAAGGTGATGCCCGGCAACCGACCGACCACATCCATCCTGGCCACCAGGCTCACCCCGTCGGTGCTGGGCCAGTTGATCGCCCTATACGAGCATCAGGTCTTCACCGAGGGCGTGGTGTGGGGCATCGACTCGTTCGACCAATGGGGCGTCGAGCTGGGCAAGACGCAGGCCAAGGCGCTGTTGCCGGTGATCACCGAGGACGCCTCGCCGGCCAAACAGTCGGACAGCTCGACGGACGCGCTGGTGCGCCGCTACCGCGTCGAACGCGGCCGCGCCGGCTAACATTCGGCGAGCACACACAAAAGCACCAAATTCGTCGGCGTGTCGGGCGCTTTTATGTCTGTTCGCCAGGTCTAGGCGAAGCGTTTGGCCAGCGCCAGCGGCAGCACCCGCATCAGTTGGACCATCGGCGCCCAGGGCCACCACGGCACCGCCGCCCGGCCCGGCTCGCGCTCGACGGCGGCGACCAACGCCTTGACGCCAGTTTCGTTGTCCACCATGAACATTGTGCTCTGCGATTTGGCGGTCATCTCCGACTCGATGTAGCCGGGCTCGATCACCGACACCTTGATCGGGCCGCCTGTGTATTCGGCGCGCAGCGATTCACCCAGCGAGCGCACACCGGCCTTGCTGGCCGCGTAGGCCGCCCTCACACCGGGCACGCCCTTGGCGCCGAGCACCGAGGAGATCAGCACCAGATGCCCCGACCCCTGCTGCTTGAACAGCTGTAGCGCGGTTTCGATCTGGACCAGGGCCGCCACCAAATTGGTTTCGATGGTCGCCTTATTGGCCCACAGCTTGCCCGACCCCAGTGGCGCGCCCTTGCCGATACCGGCGTTCACGATCACCCGGTCGATTCCGCCGAGCGTGTCGGATAACTCCGCGAACACCTTTGGCACCTGTTCGTGGTCGTTGACGTCCAGCGCGGCGACGGCCACCGTGATGCCCGGATACTGTTGCGAAAGCTCGGCTTTGAGTTCGTCGAGCCGATCGGTGCGGCGGGCGCACAGCGCCAGGTCACGCCCCTTGGCCGCGAACGCGCGAGCCATCCCCGCTCCGAGGCCGGAGCTCGCGCCGGTGATGAGGATCTTCTGCCGAGTCACCCGCGCAGCATAGCGGCGATCGCCAGCGCGGCGAAGCCGCGTGCAGCGGGTCGTCGCCATCAGCGTAGCTACTTGAGCAGACGCGACATTCGCCGGTCGGCCAGCACCTTGCCGCCGGTCTGACAGGTCGGGCAGTACTGAAACGACTTGTCGGCGAACGACACTTCCCGCACGGTGTCTCCGCATACCGGACAGGGCAAGCCGGTGCGCGCATGCACGCGCAAACCGGATCGCTTCTCCCCCTTCAGCGTCGCGGCCTGTTGGCCGACTGAACGGGTCACGGCGTCGGTCAGCACGGACACCATCGCGTCGTGCAACGCGGCCAGTTGTCCGTCCGCGATCTTCCCGGCCGTGGCGAACGGCGAGATCTTGGCGACATGCAGGATCTCGTCGCTGTAGGCGTTGCCGATTCCGGCGATCACCTTCTGATCGGTGATGACGGACTTGATCCGGCCGGTGTTTCCGGCCAGCAGCCCGCCCAAGTCGTCGACGCTGAGCCCGAGCGCGTCCGGCCCGAGCGCGGCGATGCCCGGCACTTTCGTCGGGTCGTCGACGAGCCAGACCGCCAGCCGCTTCTGGGTGCCCGCCTCGGTGAGGTCGAAGCCCGGCGCCTCGCCGGGCGTGCCCAGGTGAACGCGCAACGCAATCGGGCCCTTGCCCGGTCGTAGCGGTGCGGCGGCCAGCTTGTCCGACCACCGCAGCCAGCCGGCCCGGGACAGATGGGTGATCAAGATCAGTTCGCCGGCCCGCAAGCCGAGGTATTTGCCCCACCGCTCGGCGTCGGCCACGGTCAGACCGTGCAGCGCGTTGATCGGCGGGTCGAAGGTCTTGAGCACCGAGAACGCGACAACGTCGACGCGCCCGATTGTCCTGTCGACGGCGTGCTGGCGCAGGTAGTCGGCCAGCGCTTCGACTTCGGGCAGTTCAGGCATGCATCCAGTGTGCCGGTCAGCGCCGAGCAGTGCGCCTCACGTCGCGAACCACCAGGGACAGCACCCAGCTGACGATCGACAAGACGACTGCGGCCCAGATCGCAGTCCACCAGAAGTGGTCAATCGCCAGGCCCCAATGGGTGGTGTGCTCGGTGATCCACGCGGTGATCCACAACATCAGCGCGTTGATGACGATGTGGATCAGGCCCAGCGTGAGGATGTAGAGCGGGATGGACAGGATCTGCACGATCGGCTTGATGAACGCGTTGACCAGACCGAAGATCACCGCGACGACGAGGATGATGCCGGCCCTCTGCAGCCTGTTGTCGCCGCCGACGAAGGTGAGCCCATGGACGACGAGGGTGACCACCCAGAGTGCGAATCCCGTCAACGCGGCGCGAATGAGAAATGACCTCATGGGGTGAACCTACTCCGCGGATCGCAAGGGCTAGTCGAAACCAGCGGTACCCGGTACCATCGGTTCTGATTTCTTCAGCAATGAGGAGGAGTGGCGCCATGACTAGCGCGGTGAAGCCGGTTGGCCCCAGTCGTGAAGAGTTTGCCGAGCGTCTGCTCAAGGGATCGGTCAAGAAGTCATACGCGCCGGTGGTCGATATCGACTGGGATGCGCCGCTGGATCCGGACAAGTTCTACCTGCCACCGCGAACCGTGTCGCTGTATGGCACGCCGCTGTGGGACCAGATGACCCGCGCTCAGCGCATCGAATTGTCACGTCAGGAACTGGTGAACACCCTGTCGGCCGGTATCTGGTTCGAGAACATCCTGAACCAGGCGCTGTTGCGCAAGCTCATGCACACGGATCCCACCAGTCGGGCATCCCATTACGCGCTGACCGAACTGGGCGACGAGACCCGGCACATGGTGATGTTTGGCAAGGCCATCGAGCGGGTCGGCGCCAAACCCGTTCGCCCGCGGCTCTATCACCGGATCATCATCAATACCCTGCCGTTCTTCTTCCGCGGGTCGGTGCTCTGGGTAGCCGCGCTGATCGGCGAAGAGATCTTCGACTCGCTGCAGCGCCAGATGATGGACGACCCTCAGCTGCAGCCAATCATCCAGCGGCTCATGCGAATTCACGTCACCGAAGAGGCGCGTCACATCCAGTTCGCGCGCGACGGGCTGCGCAAGCGGGCACCGCGGATGCGCCGGCCCGAGCGGTGGTTCGTCGGCAACGTCAACGGCCTGGGCGGCTTTTTCTTCCGCTATCTGTTTTCCAACCCCATCCCCTATGCGAGGGCGGGCCTCGACGGTCGTCAGGCGCGCAGGGCCGCACGCACCAGCGCGCATCGCCACGAAGTCCAGGTGGCGGGCTTTGCTCCGCTGGCCGATTTCCTCACGGAGGTAGGCTTATTGGGCCCGATGGCGCGTCGTGGCTGGACGCGCACTAAGTTCTTGTGATCGATCAGAGCCACGGCGTCGTCATCGCCGGGCCCGGATCCGTCGGCACGGAGCTGCTCGCCGGCGGCGTCGAAGACTTCGTGATCTTCGACCGCGAGGTGATCAGCTCGGTGTTCGACGACGAGACCGAAACCTGGACGCTGACCGACAGCGACGGCGCGACCTGCCGCGGCCGGGTAGTGGTCGGCTGCACGTCGCCATTCGTCCCGTGGACTCCGGATCTGTTCGGTCGCAGGGAGTTTCGCGGCACCTCGTTCCATGCGGCGTCACCGCCCGCCGATTTCGACCCGGCTGCTCAGCGCGTCGCCGTGATCGGCGCCGATGCCGCAGCCGGGCAGTTGATCGGCCGGTTGGCCAGATCGGGGGCCGCGGTCAAGGTTTTCCCGCTTCCGCCACGCCGGGTCATCCGGCCGGCCCGACGCGGCAGGAATTACCTGCGTCGCCAGGCCGAGCTGGTCGCATCGCCGATCGTCGAGGTGACAGCGGCGGGCATCCGCACCGTCGACGGTGTGCACCACAACGCCGACGCCATCGTCTACGGCACCGGGTTCTCCGTCCGGGCGGAGCTACCACCCGACGCGCTGGTGGGCGCCAAAAGCCTAACCATCCAACAGGCCTGGACTGACGGCATGGAGCCCTACCTCGGCGTCGCATTGCACGGCTTCCCCAACTACTTCACGGTCGCCTGCCCGGACTTGCGATCGGCGATGCGCGACGTCATCGAGTGCCTGCAGCTCATGAAGCGGCACACTCGCATCGAGGTGCGCCGCAGCAGTCAACAGGTGTACAACGAGCGGGTCCACCTGGGTCGACACCGCCAGCGCGCACTGGCATCGGCATTCGACTTGGTGTCGTCCGTCGGCGTGCAGGATGACATTTATGACGGCCCGGCGACCATGACAGTGGCCGACATCTGCCGAGAGGCGCGTGTCCGAATAGCCGGACATATCGACCCGATTGATGGCCAGTATCACTGGCAGGGAACACTTTTCGGCCAGTTCCCGGCAGATGTCCTGGCGCACGTCCGAACGATGACTCTAGTGGTGGGCGACCGCAGCGTCTCGGCCCGCATCACCGAAGAAACTCAGCAGGGCACGTATTCGATCGCCGGGGTGGGTGCGCCGCCGTTCGCGCTGGCAGATGTCGAAGTCGCCGGCGCGCGACAGTCTTGAGCTGCACTGCGTTTCGCTGTCCACCGGCGTGGGTAAGCGACCCTGGTGCCAAGGGGGATGCTAGTTCCAATCAACCTGCTCGCTTTGGGCAGGGTCGCTGCCGCGCGGGCCGAAGGCGATGGCTAGGACCACTGGCCATTTGGCGGTTTCCGCTTTCCCGGTGGGAACCGCTTCCCTGCTCACCGCTGACGGCGTCTTGGACAGCCGCAGGTATCTACAACTACGAAACCGCATCATCCAGGCGGCGTTAGACGAGCCGCGCGCGGTCCTTGTCGACGTCAACGCTCTTCGTGTCCCAGCGTCGTCCTCGTGGAAGGTGTTCAGCAGCGCGCGTTGGCATGTCAGCACCTGGCCCGACGTTCCGATTATTCTGATCTGCGCACATCCCGAACGCCGGAAGGCCATCGCATGGAGTGGTGTGACGCGCTACGTGCCGGTGCACGCCACCGTCGAAGCGGCGTTGGGGAGTCTCACCGATGCAGGCCCCGCCCGGTGGCGGACCCACGTGGAGCTGCCGTCCTCACTTGCCAGCCTGCGCAAGGCGCGCGAACTGGTGGCCGAATGGCTGGCGGCCTGGTCCCACGTCGAGCTAGTTCCGGTAGCGACGGTGGTTGTCAATGTCTTCGTCGAGAACGTGTTGGAACACACCGCCTGCACGCCCGTGCTCGTGCTCGAATCCGACGGTGAAGCCGTAACCATTTCGGTGCAGGACGGCAGCTCGATACCGGCGGCTCGCCATGAGGATCCTTGGCGCGGCGGCGAGCGGGTGTCCGGTCTGACGATCGTCGCGTCGGTTTGCCGCGCCTGGGGAAGCACACCGATGCCGTCCGGAAAGACGGTGTGGGCAGTTCTCGGCCCGGAAAACCGCCTCTAATCCGCCACGTGCAGAATCTAGTTATTCGAGGACGGGAGACGGCGTGCGGTTCAGCTATGCGGAGGCGATGACCGACTTCAGGTATTACATCCCGCTGGCAAAGGCCGCCGAGGCGGCCGGGTACGCCAGCATGACGATTCCCGACAGCGTCGCCTATCCGTTCGAGTCGGACTCGAAGTATCCGTACACGCCCGACGGCAACCGCGAATTCCTGGACGGCAAGGCGTTCATCGAGACGTTCGTGCTGACTGCCGCCCTGGGCGCGGTCACCTCGACGCTGCGGTTCAACTTCTTCGTCCTCAAACTTCCGATCCGGCCGCCGGCTCTGGTGGCAAAGCAGGCCGGATCGCTGGCGGCGCTGATCGGCAACCGGGTGGGCCTCGGCGTCGGCACCAGCCCCTGGCCCGAGGACTACGAGCTGATGGGTGTCCCGTTTGCCAAGCGCGGCAAGCGAATCGACGAGTGCATCGAGATCATCCGCGGGCTGACCACCGGCGACTACTTCGAATTCCACGGCGAGTTCTACGACATACCCAAGACGAAAATGACTCCCGCTCCGACACAACCGATTCCGATTCTGATCGGTGGCCATGCCGACGCCGCACTGCGGCGCGCGGCACGCGCCGACGGCTGGATGCACGGCGGCGGCGACCCCGAAGAGCTCGACCGTCTTATCGGGCGGGTCACGCAACTTCGCGAGGAGGAAGGCAGGAGCGGGCCGTTCGAGATCCACGTGATCTCCGTCGACGGCTTCACCCTCGACGGGGTCAAGCGCCTTGAGGACAAAGGTGTCACCGACGTCATCGTCGGCTTCCGGATCCCCTACATCATGGGAACCGACACCGAGCCGCTCGACGCCAAAATCCGCAACCTGGAGATGTTCGCCCAGAATGTGATCGCCAAAGCCTGACGGCTACAGCGGATCCCACACCGGAGTCCGCTTCTCCATAAGGGCCTTGGCGGCTTCCAGCGGATTGTTGGTGAACCCGCTCAGGATCTGGGTGCGGTTCTCAATCTCCTTGGCGTGCCGCAGACTTGGCGCATCCAGCGCGGTGTTGAGGCCGATCTTGGTCTGCCAGACTCCGTAGGCGTTGTTCTGGACAATAGAGCGGGCCATCTTCAGCGCGGCTGTCATCAGCTCATCCGGCGCCACCACCTCGTGCACCAGGCTGATCCGGTACGCCTCCTCGGCGTCGATGATGCGGCCGGTCAGCATCAGCTCACGCGCCACCCCGGCTCCGACGATCTTTGGCAGCAGGTAACTGGTGCCCATGTCCATCGACGAGAACCCCGCCTTGATGAAAACCGAACCGAACCGGGCTCGCTCAGAGGCGATCCGGATGTCGCAGTGCAGCGCGAACGCCAACCCGCCGCCGACCGCGGCGCCGTTGACCGCGGCGATCACCGGTATCGGTAGTTCGTAGAGGCGGGTATACAGATCGGCCAGCCGGACCTGAGCGTCGTAATTGATCTTGAACGCCGGGGTGTGCGGCGCATTCTGCGTCCAGGCTTCCCCGGTGCCGCTCAGGTCGGCGCCGGCGCAGAACCCGCGTCCAGCGCCGGTCAGGATCGCTGCCCCGAACTCGCCAGTGCTCAGCGCATCCAGCACATCATCCATGGCGTTGATCAGCGAACCGTCGATGGCGTTCAGACGCTCGGGCCGGTTCAACGTCACGCAAGCGATCTTGTTTTCCGCGGTTGCCTCGATTGTTGCCAATTCCACAGCAGTCATATAGCAACCGTAAGGGAGACAGTCGGAGTCGGGGCCTACCGTGGCGGACATGACAAGAACTGACCGCGACACATGGGATTTAGCCAGCAGCGTCGGCGCCACCGCCACCATGGTGGCGGCCGCTCGGGCAGCGGCCAGCCGACGCCCCGACCCCGTGATCAACGACCCGTTCGCCGAGCCGCTGGTCCGCGCGGTCGGACTGGACCTGTTCACCAAGGTGGCCAGCGGCGAGCTGGATTTCGCCGACGTCGACGACGGCGCCGGGTTCCCCCGGATGGTCGACACCTTCGCGGCCCGAGCCCGGTTCTACGACGACTACTTCGCGCAGGCCAGCGCGGCGGGAGTCCGTCAGGTGGTGATCGTGGCTTCCGGGCTGGATGCCCGCCCGTACCGGCTGCCATGGCCAGCGGGGACCACACTCTACGAAATCGATCAGCCCGAGGTCATTGAGTTCAAGACCACGACACTGTCCGAACTCGGCGCGGTACCCGCCGCCGAGCATCGCCCGGTCGGCATCGATCTTCGTGACGATTGGCCGACGGCGCTGCAAAACGCGGGCTTCGATCCCGTCCAACCGACGGCATGGCTGGCCGAGGGGGTCCTCATCGGATTTCTGCCGCCCGAGGCCGAAGTTCGTCTGCTGGACCACGTCACCGCGCTGAGCGCCGCGGGTAGCAGATTCGCCGCTGACTACGGCTCGGTGCGCGGTCAGACCGACGAACAGCAGCGGCAGGCCAAGATCATGACCGACCGCTGGCGCGCACACGGCCTGGACCTTCACATCCCCGACTTGACATACCCGGGCGAGCACACCGACGTCGCCGCCCACCTACGGGCGCAGGGATGGGAGGCCGCCGTATCGGTGCTCGACGACCTGTTCGCGATGGCCGGGTTCGCGCCGCTAGCGGCCGAAGCGCAGGCGGGCGCGCCCGCCTCCATCAGCTTCGTCCGGGCGACCCGGCGCTAGCCGCAAGTCCTCATGAGTGCTTGGCGAACCACTCGGCCTGCATCGCCAGCAATCCCATCGCCGGCAATTGCGGTGTGCCCGGGTCGAGTTCGCGATAACGCTGGTACACGTTGACGACGACGCGCTCGGCGTCCAGCCAGCTCGCATACTCCCCGAGGTCGATGTTGTCGGCCGCCTCGACGAACGACATGCCCTTGCGGTACGCGGCTTCGGCCTGCTCGGCGACGTGAACGAGATACCCGCGCACCGCGCGAATGCCGTCCGCGTCGGTGACCGGACCGTGGCCCGGGACGACGGTCGGCGCGTCCAGCGCGATCATGGCGTCGCACGCCGCAACCCAGTTGCCGATCGGGCCGGCCCACACGATCGGCGTGCAGCCGATGAACAGCAGATCCCCGGCGAACAGCACTCCGGCGTCGGGCACGTGCACCACCGAGTCCGCGGCGGTATGCGCCGGGCCCAGATTCAGCAGGTGCACCTCTCGGCCGCCCACCTCGATGGTGAGCCGATCGTCAAAAATCTGATCGGCGTTGCGGACGGTGATGCCGCCGAAGTCGAAGGGCCCGAACCGTTCTCGCAGATATCTGGTGGCAACCGGACCGAGGTCGGCGGTCTGGGTCATCACCAGCATCTCGGGAGCCATGCCGTGGGCGATCTCCTCGGCGGTGCCCTTGGCGGCGATCACCCGTACCGAGGCGTCCAGCAGTTGGTTGCCATGGGTGTGGTCGCCGTTGGAATGG